>JAUVKC010000045.1 GCA_030592165.1 Candidatus Buchananbacteria bacterium
ATATTTCGCAAATAGCTAATAAGATTCTACTTGCCAGAACATATAAAGGAATACATAAATATAAAAGATATGATAATCCAATTATACAGACTATTAGTTCTAAAATTTTCATGTTTCTATTCCTCCTTTTTTTTTGATAATAATGCCATGATTACTAAAAATGGAAAAATTATCCAAAAGATTGTTGACTTGCCCCAGTCTTTTAGTAAGTCTGGGATTTCTTTGATTTGTTTTGGTAGTGGAGCTGTATAAATAATATGCTCAGGTGGAATCTCTCTTGTCCCTTTTAATGGGGCTGTAAATAGAAGACTAATAGCCAGGGTAATTTCAGGCAAAAAAATTGCCACTCCGATCGCCAGATATAATCCATATAAGCCAAGGATTATACAGCCAATTATTTTTAAAAAAATCATTTTGAACCTCCTTGCAATATTTTTACCAGTTTTTTTAATATTTTGCAAATAAAAAACCCGCCGAAAAAGGCGGGTTAGCTGAAGTAATTACAAATCTTCAGGCTACGAACATTCAGGACATTTGGTTTCTATAGGCATACCAATTGGAGATTCATTAGCACTTAGTACTACTTTTTTACTATCATTACAACGTTGACAGGCTCCAGGGTTACCAAACTCTCCTATCCCCTTGCATTTTGGACATTTGACTTCAAATCTTGCTCCTAAAATGAATTTAAGAATTTTTTAACGAATAAATTTAAAACCGAAACATGAATAACATGTTCCGGTTTTTTGAAAAATTGATTTTAAATTTTTCTTGTAGTTCATCTGAACAATTTGTAATCACTGATTTCAAATGAACTACAAGTAGCAACTCCTCCTCCTTTAACAGCTACTAAATGATTAATCAAGTTCCATTTAATTGTATTTGAATTATGATCAAAATGTAGCCTAAGATTATTTTTGGTTTCACTCTGACGATAAGCAGCCAAACAACAAGGAGTGATGCTTTTATCTTCGTTGTGCCCATATACGCTTATTGCACCTGGTATATAATCAGAAAAAACACATAAAATTGCGGTAAGTTCGTATGGGCCAAGTATTAATTCATCTGTTCTCAGTTTACTCATGGCTAAATTACAGGATTCATGCAAATGTTCTGTCCCCAGATTAAATGATATTATGATAAAATCACCTGGGAATTTTTTTTCTAATTCTATAATCTGGAGAGCGTACTCAGGTAATATTTCAAACCCTCGAAGATTCAGTGCTGCGTCGCTGATATAGTCATTACGTACTTGTTCCGCCAGTTTATCCATATATTGCCAGGCTTGCCAATAGCCACCAAAAAATGATGGTTTAGGAATGACTAGCCAGAGATGTTGATCCTGGCAAGATACGTTTGAGGCTATTTTAATCCATTTAATAATTTTTTCATTCTCTTTAGTTGATTCGTGTCTTGATCGAATTTTCTCAAATTCGATCCAAAACTCGTATTGTTTTAGAGGATTTTTATGCTGGATTAAAGCACGAAAAATTTCAGAAGATTTAAAATGGTTACTGTCACCTGAAGAAGGTAATTTTTTTAAACCTTGGATCGCTTGAGCAACTTCATCTGGATGATCAATTAATCCCTGTAAAGTAACCCTGTCCACCTTACCTGATTTGGCAAGTTTAATTAACTCACCTATTTGCTGTACAGTTATCGGCTTGTTTTTTGACATTATTTGTCTCCTTGTATTGTGATATTTATATGCAAAGAACACTTTATTTATGAACATAGCAAAAGCTATGGAGATTTATACTATCTAATTTACATACATTTTTTTAAATTGTCAATATTAAAACCGCCAAGTGAATTCTTGGCGGTTTTTAAAAAATTATAATTTTTCAAGTGCAGAACACTTAGGACAATCTACTTCCATAGGAATCCTCAGTGGAGACTCCTCGGCACTTAAGACGACTTTTTTACTGTCGTTGCACCGCGTACAAGCATTAGGGTTCCCAAACTCTCCTGTCCCCTTGCACTTTGGACAATTGACTTCGGCACCTATCCCAAGTCCTGATTCTTCTGCAGACATAATAACTGTCTTTTTTCCTTTACATTTGTCACAAACTGGCATCTCTCTTCCTCCTTTAATTGTTGTGTTTAAAATCAGATAACTTCCATAGATTAATCCACTTCTTATTTTTTCGTTTGTTTATCTTTAAGTTCTTTGAGTTTAGCTAAAGCTTCAATCGGTGTCAAGTTGTTAAGGTCAATTTTGTCGAGTTCGTTAGTAATCGAATTTTCGTCTGATTGTTCGACTATGCTCACCATGACAGATTCGGAATTTTTGTTGTTCCCATTTGAAATATGTAATTCATTTTCAAGTTCGTCAAGAATATTATAAGCCCGATCAGTTAAAGCCTTGGGCAATCCAGCTAGTTTGGCAACTTCAATCCCATAAGAACGATCAATACCGCCTGGGATCATTTTTCGTAAAAAAATAATACCTGTATCAGTTTCTTTGACTGATACAGAATAATTTTTTGCCTTATCTAATTTTTCGACCATTTCAATTAGTTCATGATAATGAGTAGCAAATAATGTTTTGGCTTTGATATTTTTATAAATATACTCGACAATTGCCCAGGCAATTGAGACCCCGTCAAAGGTTGAGGTTCCCCTGCCTAATTCGTCTAAAACTATGAAACTTTTGTTAGTGGCATTATTTAAAATATTAGCGGCTTCTTGCATCTCAACCATAAAGGTTGATTGTCCGCGGATTAAATTATCAGAAGCACCTACTCGGGTAAATATGCGGTCTGTAACACTTATTGAAGCACTCTCACAAGGTACATATGAGCCTATTTGAGCTAATAATATTATAAGGGCAGTTTGACGCAGGTAGCTTGATTTACCACTCATATTAGGTCCAGTCAGAAGGATTAACTGATGATCAGTATGATTAAAATTTCCGTCATTTGGCACATAAGATTCATTTGTTTGAATATTTTCAATGACAGGATGACGACCGTTTTTTATATTAATCTCTTCCCCATCTGTCATTTTCGGTTTTACATAATTATTTTCAAGGGCTAGATTAGCCAAAGAAAGTAAAGCATCAAGCTGAGCAATAGTTTGAGCAGTTTTTTGAATAGTTTCAAATTCATCAGCCACTTTATCACGGATTTCCCAGAATAATTTTAATTCAAGTTCTTTGATTTTTTCTTCTGCACCTAATACTTTATGTTCATATTCTTTAAGTTCTGGAGTGATAAATCTTTCAGCATTAACAAGGGTTTGTTTGCGGGTATAATTTTCAGGTACTTGATTCAAATTAGAATTTGAAACTTCAATATAATATCCAAAAACTTTATTAAATTTAACTTTAAGTGTTGAGATACCTGTGCGTTCACTTTCTTTTTTATGTAATTCAGTAATCCAATCCTAGCCGGAGGTTGAGATTTTACGCAATTCATCAAGCTCCTTATTATATCCATCAGCTATCATCCCCCCGTCAGTAATTAAAAGTGGTGGATCATCATCGATTGCCTGATCAATTAATTTGACTAAGGATTGATGTTCGTTTAATTCTTTGTTGAGTGATTTTAGCAAATTATTTTTTTGCGGACTTTGGCTAGATCCTTCGAGAGCCTCAGGATGACAGCCAACATCTTTTAACATTTTTTTAATATCAGGAATTACTTGCAAGCTATTTTTTAGGTTTAATAAATCACGAGCATTAGCTCGTTTGCAGCCCAACCGACCAATCAGTCTTTCGATATCAGAAATATTTTTTAATTCTTTTTTTAGATTATCCCTCAAATCAAGTGAATTATAAAATTCTTCAACAGCGTCATGACGTTGCTGGATTTTTCCAAGTTTAATAAGTGGATGCAATAGCCAGTTGCGTATAAGTCGTCCGCCCATGCCAGTTTGAGTCTTATCAATAATTGAAAGTAAAGAACCTTTTTCTTCAAAAAACTGATAAGTAAATAAAAGTTCAAGATTGCGAATAGTTGATTCATCAAGAATCATGTAATCATTAATATTGTAAAGACTTAATTTATTTATATGTTCAAGCTGAGTCTTTTGAGTATCTTGGAGATAATTTATTAAATTACCAGCAGCTTGGATGCCAAGTGTTTCTTTTTCTACTCCAAAACTTTGTAATGATTTGACTTGAAAATGATTTTTAAGTGATTCTTCTGCCTCTTTGAACATTGCTGGATGAAAAAGGTTTAAATTAGCAATTTGTTCCAACATAGTTTTAATTTCAAGATTTTCATTTAAGTCTGGCGTAATAATAATTTCTGATGGTAATATCCTATTTAGTTCGTTGAAAATATCATCAAAAGTATTTAGCTGAGTAAGTTTAAATTCACCGGTTGTTAAATCAACAAAAGCTATCCCCCATTTATCGTCTTTATTAATAACGGAAACTAAAAAATTATTTTGGTTATTAGCCAAGATATTTGTATCAAGGGTTGTTCCTGGAGTTATGATCCTAATAACATCTCTTTCAACTATCCCTTCACCGTTTGGTTCGGTAATTTGTTCACAAATCGCCACCTTTTCACCTGCTTTAGTAAGTTTGGCAATATAGCCTTCAGCCGCATGATATGGAATACCGCACATAGGTGTTTCGTTTTCTGTACCTTTATTTCTGGCAGTTAAAGTTATATTTAAAATCTTTGAAGCTTTAATCGAGTCTTTACCAAACATTTCATAAAAGTCGCCCAATCTAAAAAAAAGGATAGAGTCTGGATGTTTATCCTTGAGTGCGTAGTATTGTTTTAACATTGGTGTGAGGTTAGTCATGGTTCTACAGATTACAGATTTGTACAGAGGTACAGATTGTTACGGTTAATTAGTAAATGTTGACGATGCGTTTGATTTTTACGCCAGAACTAGTGAAATTAGCTAAAATGCTTAATGCCAATTCAGTAGTTACTAAATATTGATAAATTTGATTGATGTTTGTTCTTTTAAAATAATCACCTTTTTTTATCTCGATAATAATTTTGTCTTCTATTAAAAAATCTAAATAATAGCAACCAATTTTTTTATCATTATATTTTAATGGTACATGGATTTGCTGTTCTACTTTTAGACCATTTTATTTAAATGTTTCAAATAAAGCATTTTGATAGTGTTTTTCTTTTAGTCCGGGACCTAATTCGTTGAAAACTTTAAAAAATATACCGTTAATTTTGTAGGTTAAATCCTCATAGATTACTTTTTCTTTTTTAGTTGTCATTTTTTAATTTTTATTTTTTTACTCTACTAACTCCAGATTTTTTGCAGATGTACAGATTGTAGTAATATAGAGAATCTGTATATCCGTATTTATCTGTAATCTGTAGTACGTTACTTTTTTAGCCATTCTTTGGTTATCCATTTTTTTACAAGAGCTTCTTCGACATCAATATCTTGTGTTTCAGCAATGACCAAGACTAAACCAAGTAAATCTGCTAATTCTTTTGCCATTTCTTTTTTACTTACATTTTCTTTTAAATATTTTTCTGGACGACATCTTTTATCATTGATTAAAGAAGATTGAATGAATTCTCCTAGCTCCTCAGTTAATTTCAATAATAAATAATCATCAGTAAGTTTTATCTTGTCTCTTTTTAAATTATTTAAAAATACTTTGGAAGCTTGTTTTTGTAATTCTTGTATTTTCATATGATTAAGTTGTTAGTTTCATTATGCATAAACTTTATCAATTTTTACTGTTTTTATCAAATAAAAAAATCCCCGACACTGAGGTGTCGGGGATATGCGAGTTTTTTTAAAAAAAGAGCCTTTAGTATTCGATTTCTATGTAAGGCCGGAGATCTTCGTTTTTTTGGTTTCCATCCATAAATTGAGTCGGCAACTTTTTGTGAGGTTTATCAAATTCACCTTTTGGACAGATATCTTCAACTTCAAATGATATTGTAAGATACTTTTTTCCTTCGTAGTGATCTTTAATCTCCTTGATTAGTGGAAGTATGTCTGATGAACTCCATCGGTAATAATCTTTAACTAAAGAGGTACGATTCATATCAAAGGTCGATTTATCCAGAGCATGTTCAAGCCTCAGAGGACTATATGCGTAGGATGATTTATCTGCCCGATATCCGCAGCCTTCAGGCTCCCAGGTACTAGGATAGTTTAATCCAAATCCTCCGCTGAAATTTTGAACAATAGTGCAATTTTGTAAATGTGAATAATCAGTGTCATTAATTATCCAAAATTTTGCTGTTACCTTAGTGGCTTTGCGAGTATTTGAGTTACTCATTTGGTAGATATGCAAATTAAGGCTTTTTAAATCTTGCATATCAATTTTGTTCATTTCAAATGTAATAAAGGGGGTAATGCTATACCCATTATCCATTTCTTTATATTTTAGATTGTCGTTAATTACCACTGAATGTGGCTGACTACCTTTCCATAGCGTTCCTGAATAATATCCGTCGTATGAATCTATTGAGTAGATTTTATATGACGACCTTTTACTTGCTTGAGTCTGATCTGCTCCTATGCTGACCAAAGCCACCACCATTACGATCACAATCATTGTTACTTTCTTCATCTTTTCTCCTTTATTTTTTGTTGTTTGGTTGTCAAAACGACCTTTAATTTCTATTAAATATATTGTCATATTTTCTTGTTTTTGTCAAGTTTCATTCTGTCTCATGTTTATGAACATGGATTTAACTCTTTAGAGTTTTATAGTGTTGCGTAACTCAAGATAAAAGACTTCCATCTCCGTCTTTTGGGCTTCGTTGGACAGGAAAGTCTGAAATTTTTTTCATGGTATCACTTTATCAATTTTACGATCTTTTATGAAACAAAAAAATCCCCGACACTGTGGTGTCGGGGATGAAAGATTTTTTTAGTTTGGACTATATGGTTTTGCTATAAGAAATATAGTTTTTGAAGATGTGTTATTAGCATAATCAGAAGCTTCAATCGTAATTTTGTTTTCTATACTGATTTTTTTATTTTTACAGTGACTGATTTCCATTGAAATAAATTTTGATTGTGGTGGAAATCCATGAAGATCAATATTTTCTTCATTTGATAAAGAGTATTTGTCACAAGTCAAGACGATTTTTATTGATTCAATATAATCAATGTCAGTAACTTTAATCTTTATATCAGTAAAATATGAATCTACAGAACTGCCATCTTTTGGAGAAAAAACTTCAATAATAGGACCTTTGTCTATATTTTTATTTTGCATCTCGTTTATTAGCTTTATTACTTTTTCTGCATAATAACGTGATCTATCTGTGTCTTCATCAGTATTGCTTTTTTTAAGATAATAAAGTGATTTTTCTAATAGTTCAGATTTTGAAAGATTTCTATTGGATTGATCGAAGTAATTCGTCGACCATAAATAGTAAAGAACTCCTAAATAAAGGTTTGGAAAATAGCCACATTGGTATGGTAATTCATTATACGCATACCCATAATAGTCATCTTCTGGATTAATGTGTGTGGCTTTTAGAAGATATTTTTCAGCTTTATATGGTTTTTTACAGTTTTTCATTGAAACACCAATATTATAAAAATACAGATGTTCTTGTTCTTGAGTATAGATTCCTTTTTCTATAACTTTGCATTGTTTTTTTTGTGTATCATTAGAATTACTATCGCAGTTAAAAAAAACAAATAAGCTTGTAATTACTATTAATATTTTTACTGATAAAAGTATTCCTACTCTTACATTTTTGCCCTTGATGTTTTTATGCATTCTATTACCTCCTGTTGTTTTTATTTTAATGTTAATGACCTAAATTAAATCGTATATATTATACTAACATAGACTTTGTTTGCTGTCAAGTCGATTAAGTGTAAAATATGTTAAGCTCCACATCCCCGAGCGAGTCCGCCTCCCACGTAACGGCGGAGGTAACATGATTAATCCTGTCCATCCAGTAAAATTATTCGGACATAAATATTTAATAAACAAAAACCCCCAGCGTTTTAGGCTGGGGGTAAGTATCAATTATTTAAAGTCCTTTTAATAACGGTAAATCGTATGGTACATATATAGTTCCCTGTCGGTCTTTGATTTCTTTG
>JAUVKC010000025.1 GCA_030592165.1 Candidatus Buchananbacteria bacterium
AAGAGTACACTCTGTCAGTTAGCCTGCCACCAGCTAACACTGCGCCAATTTTCACTTCAATTCCAATTACGACAGCAACAGCGGATATTTTATACGGCTATAACGCAACCGCCACTGATCTTGATGGGGATACCTTAAGCTTTGACGGGAACACATTGCCAACTGGTATGACAATTAACACAAACAGTGGGGTAATCAACTGGACACCTACTCTTACTCAAGTGGGTAATCACTGGCTAAAAATTACAGTCACTGATGGAGAAACCACTACTAACCAAATGTACACTATCAGGGTTAATCCCAGTGATAATGGAATTCCTTTTCAACATGGAAAGATTTTAACATCATGGTGGGATGTTGACCTCGAGTCGATTACTTCGGAACAAACATTACTGCGAATGAAAGAAAATGGTTGTGATACTGTCACAATTGTTATTACTTGGTACCAAAACAGCCTAACCGCTACTACGATTTATAATGGCGGCACAAAAACTCCAAGTGACGCTGGTATAACTCATGTGGTTAATTATGCTCATTCTCTAGGAATGAATGTCATTTTTAAACCTCATGTTGATATTTGGCAAAGTACTCTATGGCGTGGCAATATCTCCTTTACCTCAGAACCCGAATGGACAGCCTGGTTTACTAGTTACAATGCCTTTATCAGCTACTATCTTGATATGGGGGAGTCATTGGGAATAGAAGGATTTGTGATTGGTGCTGAATTGGTAGATACAGAGCACAGGGAAACTGACTGGAGAAATACTGTTGCCATTGGTTATAGTAAATTTTCCGGTTTAATAACCTACAATGCCAATCATGATTCTTATTACAATGTTACCTGGTGGGATGCAGTTGATTATATAAGCTTAAGTGCATATTTCCCATTGACTGCTAGTTATAACCCGACTGTCGCTGAATTAGTTACAGCATGGACACCACATAAAAACGCCTTGTCTACTTTTGCAAATACATGGAACATGGACATTGTTTTTATGGAAATTGGGTATCAAAGCTATAACGGTACAAATATTTCACCATGGTGGGCACCAACTAGCACAACTGATTTAGGAGAACAAAACGACTGTTACGAAGCAGCCTTAATCAGTTTATTTGACGAACCATGGTTTAAAGGGATGAATTGGTGGATGTGGTATTGGGATCCGATTCAAAACGTTGACGGATTTGATATCTATCAAAAACCTGCTGAACTTACCCTGCGATGGTGGTACGCTGGTTACTAATTAAAACCTCCAAACTTAAAAAGCGCCTGTCTATCATGATGGGCGCTTTTCTTTAAAACAAATAATTAAAAAAATACTAAACCACAAATTAATGATAAAAAAAATTCGTGGTTAAATTAACAAAAAAGTACTATAAAAAGTGCTTTTTTTATTTTATCTTCTATGCTAAAATAAGCTTAAACAGGGAACAACCTGTTCGATTTTTAATTTATGGAATCTCAACCCCAAAATATTGCCAAAAACACTACCTGGCTAACAACAGCATATATTTTACAAAAAATATTTGCTTTTGTTTATTTTACTTTAATTGCCAGATGGCTTGGAGCTGCGGATATTGGTTCTTATGTTTTTGCTATTTCCTTAAGTACAATTTTGGCAGTTTTTATTGATTTTGGACTTTCACCAGTTTTGATCAGAGAATCTTCTAAATTCAAAGAAAAAGCCAACCAGTATTTGAATAACACAATTACAGTTAAATTAATTTTATCAGTCATCACCTATATTGCCTTAGTTATTATAATTAATTTACTGAATAAAGATCCGATGACCCAAACAATGGTTTATCTGGCAGGGATTATAATGATCATTGATTCGTTTGTCCTGAGTTTTTGGGGCATATTCCGTGCCTGGCAAAATCTTAAATATGAAGCAATTGGTATTGCCATCAACCAAGTAATTATTGTTGTAGTTGGTTTAGCTGGTATACTACTTAAATTTCCTTTATACATTTTAGTAATTGCTCTTTTAGCAGGCAGTATTTTTAATTTTATCTATTCATTTAGTTTAATTAAATCAAAACTAAATTTTAAACTAAAACTACAATGGGATAAAAACATCTTAAAAACATTATTTAAAATAGCTATCCCGTTTGCTTTAGCAGCAATTTTCACCAGAGTTTACAGCTATATTGATCAAGTATTACTATCAGTTTTAATTGGTGATCAATCTCTTGGCTGGTATTCAATAGCCTTTAAAATAACATATGCCTTACAATTCGTACCAGCTGCATTTGCTGCCGCCATGTTTCCGGCAATGAGCCATTATTATATACATGAGAAAACCAAACTAAAAAAAATCTTTGAAAAATCAATGTATTTTTTATTATTGTTTTCCGTACCTTCTGCAATTGGTATTGCTAGTTTAGCTGATAAAATAATTTTCTATTTATATACTCCAGAATATCTACCTTCAGTCTTGACCTTACAAATCTTTATCTTCTCAATCATTGCCATATTTTTAAGTTATCCAGTAGGTTCAATTTTAAATGCTTGTGACAGACAAACTACCAATACTATCAATTTGGGGATTACTATGATTTTGAATATTATTCTAAATATAATTTTGATCCCACAATATCAGCACGTCGGAGCTGCAATCGCTGCCTTAGTCAGTCTCAGCACAATGTTTATTTTGAATCTAGTATGGGTACCAAAAATTATTGATATAAATTATAAATTTTTCATAGTTAAAACATTAAAAACTGTTTTTGCTGCCCTGATTATGGGCGCAGTAATTATTTATTTAAAGGAAACCTTAAATTTTATATTATTAATTTTTATTGGGGCAATTGTTTACGCCCTAATTATGTATTTGATCAAAGGATTTACTAAACACGATATTGAATATTTGTGGCAATCAGTTTTTAAAAAGCAAGTATAATATCTGCTTCAAAAAATATGTTAAATATAAAAAAGACATTATTGATTACAATTGATTTCCCACCTAAAAAGGGTGGGGTGGCTAATTATTTGTCTAATCTTAGCGATAATCTACCTAATGATAAAATTATTGTTTTGGCAAATAATTATTTGGAAACTCAAAGTTTTGATTCTAAGCAAAAGTATAAAATTATCAGAGCTGATTTATATTATAAAAACTTTTGGCCTCGCTGGCTAAAAACTTTTTATATTGCTAAAAAAATAATTAAAAAAGAGGGAATTGAACAGGTTATTATTTCACATATCATACCAATGGGATACATTGCCGTATTACTAAATTTACCTTTTCATATTATTTTCCATGGCTATGATATTTTATTAGCTAAGCAATCCACTTGGAAAAAAATGTGGTTACGCAAAATTTTAAACAAATCCAAACACATTATTGTCAATTCCAATTTCACTAAAGAACTAATTTTACAAGAAGATATTAAATCTGAAAAAATTACGATTGTCCATCCCTGCACTGATATTCTTAACCGTGATTTAAAATCTACAGAAACTGAGTTAATCAGACAAGAACTTGAATTAACAGATAAAAAAATATTAATCTCAGTTGGCAGAATAATTCCGCGTAAAGGTTTTGACAAGGTTATTGAAGCTTTACCAAAAGTAACACAAAAATATCCAGATTTAATTTATTTAATTATCGGCGATGGTGAATATAAGAATCATCTTGACCAGCTTGCTCAAAAACTAAAGGTCAGAGGTAATTTAATATTCCTTAAAGATGTCAGTGACTCAAACCTACCATGTTATTATCAGCTAGCTGATATATTTATCATGCCATCACGAATTGAAAATAAAACTGATGTAGAAGGCTTTGGAATTGTTTACTTGGAAGCCAATGCTTTTGCCAAACCAGTAATTGCCGGGGATAGTGGGGGAATAAAAGATGCTGTAATTGATAATCAGACTGGCATTTTAGTGAATCCTGAAAATGTTCAAGGCATCAGCAACGCAATTTTAGACCTTTTTGATAACCCTGCCAAGATGAACAAATTAGGTGAACAAGGTAAAAAAAGAGTTGAGACTGAATTTCTATGGCCGATTCAAATTTCCAAACTAAAAAATATTCTATGAACAAGAAAAAAATTAACATAGTCATGTTTAACATGTCAAAGTATAGTGATTGGCAAAAGGGTGTTGTTAATCGCAACTTTCATATACTCCATACCTTGGCTAAGTCAGACCAGGTAAATAAAATTATTGCTGTTGATTTTTTACCTTTTAACTTTAAAAGGGGTATCAAAACTTATATTTATGACCAAATATTTGGAGACACAAAAGGCACTATTGTTTCTGGAAATTTATCTTCTCGCTGTTGGCAAATCTCCAGCAAAATATTTAATTTCTCAACAATTGATAATTTACTTAAACCAAAAAAAGTGATCAGCGAATTAAATAAAATAATTAAAGATCAGGAAATGAACGATAATCTAGTTGTCTGGAATTATAATCCTTTTTATACTGATTACCTAGATAATGGACTTAATCAATCAATGAATATTTTCACAGCAGTTGATAATTGGTTAAGTCACTCAAGTTATAGCAAATCTATAACTAAACTTGAAAAAAATTATAATATAATAGACCAAAAGTCAGATTTAATTTTCACAGTCTCAGAATCATTAAAAAATAACTTATTTAAAAACAAAAATACTCATTGGATACCCAATGGAGTAAATCTAAATCATTTCACAAACGAAACAAAAATATCAGAACAATTAATCAAGATCAAAAAACCAATCATTGGCTTTCTGGGGATCCTTCAAGATAGAATTGATATTGATATTTTAAAAACATTAGCCAAAAATAATCCAGATAAATCAATTGTTTTAGCAGGTCCAGTTTGGAAAAATTTCCCTAAAAACGAACTTGATAGCTTTAATAATGTTCATTTTTTAGGACCTATCCCTTATACTGAAATTCCTTCGCTATATAATGGCTTTGCTGTGGGGATTATTCCATATAAAGTGAATAAGTTCACCAAGTCAATTGATCCAATGAAAATTTACGAATACTTAGCAGCACGACTACCAATAGTCACTACACCTATTGCCGGACTGGAAAAATTTGCAGATTATGTTAATGTAGCCAAAACACCTGAACAATTCGATGACTTTGTAAATACGTCAATTATGGAAGGGAAGCTAAATTCAAGTTATGAAATATTGAATGATCACACTTGGCAAAAACGTGTTAATAAAATATTAGAATTGATAAATACAAAATTTAAATAGTAGCGTCCGTAGGAGACACAAGCTTGTGTTTCCTACGGGTAAATTAATATGAACATCTCAATCATCATCGTCTCCTGGAACGTCAAACCCTTATTGCAAAAATGCCTTAAGTCTATTTTTGATTACACTACTGGTATTGATTTTGAAGTAATTGTCATTGACAATGCTTCAAAAGATGATTCAGCTCAAATGGTAGCTTCAGAATTTCCTCAAGTTGATCTTATTGCCTCTAACCAAAATCTCGGGTTTGCCAAAGCAAATAATCTCGGACTTGAACATGCTTCAGGAAATTATATTTTATTTATGAACCCTGACATGGAATTTATTGAAAACAGCTTAAGGGCTATGCACGACGTTATGGCCAATGATGATCAAATTGGACTGGCAACTTGTCAGCTTGATTATCCTGATGGTACCAGACAAAATAATATAAAAAATAATCCCGGACTTTGTGATCAAATTTTAATTCTTTTAAAACTCCATCACATTTTCAAAACAAAAAAGCTAAATAAATATTTAGCTAAAGATTTTAATTATTTCAAAGAACAAGAAGTTAAACAAATAATGGGTGCGTTTGTAATCGCAGAAAATGATTTAATTGAAGAAGTAGGCGGCTGGGATACTGATTATTTTATCTGGTGGGAAGACTTAGATTTATGTAAAAAAGTTCAAGAACTTGGCAGGAAAATAATTTACACACCGAGTACCAAAGTTATTCATTATGAAAGTAAAAGTTTTGTTCAGCAAAAAAGCCTTGTCAAACAAAAAAGATTTAATAAAGGAATGAGAACCTATTTTAAAAAACATCATGGGATATTATCATATTTAATAATCAGCATTTTATCACCAATTAGTTTATTACTTGCTTGGTTAAGTCAAACTTTTAAAATTAAACCGCAACCCCAGTCAAAGATATAAGGTTACGAATATACTAATTTTTTACAAATGATTACAAATTCTTGATCCCATGATTATATAGTAAAATAAAAGACTAAAGTCTAAAACCCATCAAAATGGTAATATTTGTAGATTCACCTGCCTGCCGGCAGGTTTAGCAAAAGCAGGTATCAAATGAAAAACCTCGCCATTATTGACGAGGTTATGTAAAAAGGAAAGTTGAGACGGACAATCGATTATATACCTGCTTAGAAGGTAAAATATTCGAGAAATCGAACACCGTGGTATTAAGATATTAAACTGGAAATTGTCATGACCTGGTCATGATTGTCTTCTTAGGCTGGTTCACCTCACGAAAGGAGTTGGTTGTATGAACCATTGGGCATCTCAACTTAATTTAATAATAACATATGAGAAACATTTTGCCAAACATAATAAACAAAAACCTGTGGAAAATTATTCTGGCTATTTTTGTTATTGAAATATTTTCTTTAATTAGCTTTAAATTCGCTGTCCTGTCTTCTATATTCTTTATACTTATTCTAATCCTAGTCGCTTTATTTACTTTATACAAATTAGAATACGGACTATGGATTGCCTTAATCGAATTGATGATAGGCTCATACGGTTATTTGTTTTATTTAGACTTACCTGGTTTTAAAATGCCCATCCGCTTAGGGATATTTTTAGTTATAATTTTAATTTGGTTAATTAAATATTTCAATTTATCTAAATATATTCAACTCCTAAAAAAGGATCGTTTAATCCAAAATTTAGCCGTATTTATCATCTTTATTGTTATAGGTGTAATAACTGGTATTTTGCAGCAAAACGACCTTAAAAGCGTATTTTTTGACTTTAATGGCTATCTCTACTTTGGTCTCTTCTTTATATTCCTTGATGTATTTAAAACAAAACAACAAGTAATAAATTTCTTGAAAATTTCTCTGGCTAGTGTAATTTATCTAACTTTAAAAGTTTTTCTTACTTTATATATTTTTACTCATGGCTTTATCTGGTTAACTGATTTATTTTATACCTGGATCCGTGACACAAAAGTAGGGGAGATTACCTGGGCTGGGGCTGGATTTTTTCGAATATTTATCCAGTCACAAATTTTTAGTTTAATTGCCATTTTCATAACAGCTGTTTTTATTATTAAAAAATCTCAAACTGATAATTTAAAATACCTTTTAAAAAATAAAAACTTTCAATTAATTTTTGGATTAATAATCATACTCCAAACTTCAATTTTAATTAGTTTTTCCAGAAGCTTTTGGCTGGGCGGGGGAGTTGGCATATTATTTTTAAGTATATATATAATTTATCTTTTCAAAAATCAACTAAAAAAAATCTATAGGCCAATTATAATATTATTTTTAGGTGCTTTAGCTAGTATTATTTTAATGATAACTATTGTTAATTTTCCACTACCAAAACCTAGCAGTGCACTTGGTTCAGATTTTTTAAAAAACAGATTTACAACAGGTGATGCGGCTGCTTCTTCTCGTTGGAATCTATTACCTATTTTACTTGAACATAATAAAAACAACCCAATTTTGGGCACAGGCTTTGGCACAGAGATCACTTATCAAACCGAAGATCCAAGGATTAAAAACGAAAACAACCCGCAAGGCTGGTACACAACCTTTACTTTTGAATGGGGTTATCTAGACACTATCACAGAAATCGGTATTCTTGGCTTATTTGTTTATTTAATTTTCATTGCTCAAATACTCTATTTAGGAATTAAATCGTTCAAAACTCATTACTCATTACTCAATACCGGATTATTAATCGGGCTTATGGCCCTACTCATAACCCACGCTTTTAGCCCATACCTCAATCATCCTCTTGGCATAGGCTACCTCATGATAGCAGCCTCAATATTTCAAGTAAATAAAAACAGCTCGTAATGAGCTGTTTTTTATATAATCTTATTATCAACATACTAATAACCTAATTTACAAAATTACTAAGCCAGGGGATAACTTATTTGACATTCGGTTTTTGTTCGGTGTATACTAGCTATGAGCAAAGAGCCCTAAGCTCAAAGCTTTAAGCCCATAGCCAAAATGCCTATTACCAAAACAAACGAACAAATAGAAATAATAACAATATTCACAATAAATGGTTTACAACCTTTTATTTTTAAATGGGCTGGCAAAAAATTTAAAGTAGAAAAAGTAAACTTAGTCCATGAACAAAAACAAGGAGATGATAAACTTGTTTATTTTTCAGTTACCAGTGAAAACAACTATTTTAAACTTGTTTTTAATACTAATTCATTAAAATGGTTTATTGAGGAAATTTATCATGAATAGTTTTTAAGCACCAAACAGCAAAAAACAAATTTCAAATAAATTCAAAACTTATGTTTTATTCATTAGTATTTTTGATTTAAAATTTATTTGATTATTGGTTATTGAAATTTAAATTTTTATGCAAAAATTTATACTACATTTAGACATGAATTCATATTTTGCTTCTGTAGAACAGCAGGCCAATCCTTTGTATCGCCATAAACCTCTTGGGGTCTGCGCCTATTTATCTCCCAGAGGTTGCATTATTGCTTCATCAAAAGAAGCCAAAAAAATCGGCATCAAAACTGGAACCAATGTGGCGGAGGCTAAAAAACTTTATCCTAATATAATTTTATTAGAAAACGAGCCCGCTAAATATCGATCAACTACTACGAAAATATTTTCTATTTTAAGTGATTATACTGACAGGCTAGAACCTTATAGCATTGATGAAGCTTTTTTGGATTTAACTGGACATATAAAAACTTATGAACAAGGCGAAAAATTAATTCTTGAAATTAAGCAAAGAATTACTAAAGAAGTCGGAGATTGGCTAACATGTTCAGCTGGACTTTCCTGGACACGCTTTTTAGCTAAATTTGCTTCTGATATTTGCCGAGCAGACTCTCATTTAGTTTTAGATTCAAAAATCTCTATGTTAGAAAAATTTAATCAAGTAGAAATGACTGAAGCGTGGGGGATTGGTAAAAACATTGAACGTCGATTAAATCAATTAGAGATTTATAATTTAATTGAGCTTAAAAATTATCCTGTCGCTAACCTAATGCAGGCATTTGGGAAACCCGGTTACTTTCTTTGGGCAAATGCTAACGGCATTGAAATAGAGGGTGTTCGCACACAACAAGAAATAATACCCAAGTCAATTGGTCATTCTTATTGTGTACCCAAACAAGAACCTGATCTGCAGTACATTAAAGCTATTTTAATGAAACTTTGCGAAAAAACTGGTCGCAGATTACGTCAAAATAATCTTGAAGCCAAAAAAATCTATACTGGCTACTCACTTAAATATGGTGGTGGATTTTTTAAAAGTAAAAAAATATCCGAACCACTTTACACAACAGAAGATATTTTTAATAATGCCTGGAAAATAATTTCACAACACCCACCACAGCAAAAAATAAAAATGATAGCCATTTCAGTCAGCTCATTAGGACCTATCTCTGACCAATTAAACATGTTCACAAATAATGTTCATAAAAATATCAGTCAAGCTCTGGATAAAATAAACCAAAAATTCGGTGAACACACTGTTTACTCAGGTAAAATGTGGGGACTAGAGATGCAAGCCAAAGACAGAATAGGCTTTCGTAAAACTGTTGATATTAATTTAAAAGAAGATGAAATAAAATATCTTTGACATTTTAGTAAATTTAATATAAAATCAATTTCAACTACCACACCCCAAAGGTGCAGTACCATCATGCAAATAGGCTGCATTTCAACCCAATATTAAATTGGCTCTGATGGACCAGCTAATATTTGCAAAAAAAGCCGTCCCCATGGGACGGCTTTTTCTATT
The DNA here is from genome assembly GCA_030592165.1 of Candidatus Buchananbacteria bacterium. GTDB lineage: Bacteria > Patescibacteriota > Patescibacteriia > CAIXNZ01 > CAIXNZ01 > JAUVKC01. Next base: position 9,949 of record JAUVKC010000025.1, read on the forward strand.
GACTTTTCTTTTTATTTTTGCTTAAATAAAAGAAAATCTTAAAGGAGGTACGATAAGATTTATGAAAAAGAAAAAAAGACCAAGTAAGGGTATGCGAAAGCATATTAGACGACAAAAAGTTCAGAAAAAAAAGGATGATGCAAAAAAAGAAATCACCAAACAAACTATCTCACGCCTGCCAAATTATGAGGACTTACCTAAACGAATTAAATATTATGACCAGTGGCAATGTCCTCACTGTAAAAAAAGACAATTTTATCGTGTCCAGTTGAAAAAAACAATCAAAACTCAACAAGGACCAAAAGTAATATTCCAATGTGAATATACGAATTGTAATGGGCTCTTTAGACCTTAAATTGATTTAAAAGAGAAGGAGAGCTAGAAATGACAAAAGTAATATTAATTGAAGTTATAAAAAAGCATCTTAAACGACTAAATGCGATTAAGGAAAAAGCTGAATTCGAGAAAAAAAGAGCTAAACTGATTGCTTCAAAGTCACCAAATTATGAGGATTTACCTAAACGCATTAAAGGAGATTCCTATTGTCAATGTCCTCATTGCAAAAAAAATCAATGTTTTCCTTTTCTATTGAAAAAAACAATCGAAACTCAGCAAGGACCAAAGGAAATATTCCAATGTGAAGATACTAATTGTAATGGCTTATTTCGTTCATAAGCTATTAAAAAAATCGCCTAACAGCGATTTTTTTATTTTAGTATTTGTCCAATTATTTTCTTATGTCCATTGAGAAACTCTTTGTCAGTCATTATTTTTTTCCCTTCAAGTTGCAATTCTTTAAGTTTTAAAAACCCTTCACTGCATTTTACAACTAACCCCTCTTCAAATTTTATAACATCACCAATATCAGCTGATATTTCGACTGGGCTCAGTATGACAGCAGATATAATCTTCAATTTCTTGTCTCCCCACAGAGTATAAGTTCCTGGCCAAGGATTTAAGGCTCTTATTTGTTGAGCTATCTCTTTCACATCTTTATGCCAATCAATCTTGCCATCTTCTTTTGTTATTAACTGACAATAAGTGGCTTGAGAGTCGTCTTGTTTTTGTGGCTTAATTTCGCCTGATAAATATTTTGGCAATGTATCTATAAGTAAATTTGTACCTAGGATTGAAAGTTTATCATGAAGTGATCCAAAAGTTTCATCTTTAGAAATTTCAGTTTCTGCCATAGTTAAAATATCACCTTCATCCATTTTATTATTCATCAACATTATGGTAACACCAGTCTTATCCAGACCTTGCCAAATTGCTGTTTGGATAGGGGATGCACCACGTAATTTTGGTAATA
>JAUVKC010000028.1 GCA_030592165.1 Candidatus Buchananbacteria bacterium
AAACATCTAAAAGATGATCAACCTCTTTTCTGGTCGCGGCATAGATAATACCAGATTCCGTCTTTTTTTTAGTAAGAAAATCAATTATATAACCAATTTTATGAACATCGCGTAAAACTGAATAATACAAATTGGGTCTGTCAAACCCTGTTAAAACAATCTCCGGATTATTCATCTGTAAATTCTTGATAATATCAAATCTAACTTTCTCAGTCGCGGTTGCAGTAAACCCGGCAACAATAGGGCGTTGTTTTAAATTACTTATAAATCCAGCTATAGCCATATAACTAGGCCGAAAATCATGTCCCCATTGGGAGATACAATGAGCTTCATCTATAGCTATTAAGGAAATATTAAGTTGCTGAACTAATTCTAAAAATTTATATGAAGCTAAACGTTCAGGTGCAATATACAATATTTTATATTCATTCTTGGCTGTTAAATTTAATCTATTACTAATTTCAGTCTCAGTTAAAGAACTATTAATATAACTTGCCTTAATACCTAAATTATTAAGGTTATCAACCTGATCTTTCATTAATGAAATTAATGGTGAAATAACAATGGTTATACCTGGTAAAATCAAAGCCGGGATTTGAAAACAAACAGATTTACCACTACCGGTTGGCATGACAGCCAGAGTATCGTTGTTATCAAGAATACTGGAAATAATCTGAGCCTGACCAAGTCTAAAATCTTGATATCCGTAGTATTTAGTTAAAAGTTTTTTGGCTTGAGTAATCATGGTATTTTGATTTAGCTAATTTAATTTAATTAATTTTTTCGTGAAAAAATCTTCTCATATGATTATTCTACATACTTAAGAACTAAAGTACAACAGTCATAACTAGTCAAAAACTGTTAATTTATTTTAACACAATAGTCTTATACACAACCAATACTATTGACTTATTATCTTTGATATGTTATTATGAAGGAGCAAAAAGTTTGCCTCTTAATAAGTAGAAATAAATCAAGTCGAATTTCTGCAATAAAGGCTAGTTTTGCAGTTTAATTCATTTATTTTTACTATGACAGGAAAAATCAAAAGACTTACAGACAAAGGTTTTGGATTTATCACATCTGATGATAACCCAGACAAAGACATTTTCTTTCATTCTTCTGCACTTGAAGGTGCTGAATTCAATGAACTACAAGAAGGTGACTCAGTAACCTTTGAAACTGAAGACTCTGAAAAAGGTCCTCGAGCTATCAACGTAGCAAGAGCATAAACCTTTATTATAAAAAAATCTCCGACATTAGTTGGAGGTTTTTTTATTACGTAATTTTAACCCATTATTTATGTTATAATAATATAAATTAATAATAATTCAAAAATATGACGAAAAGATTTATTTTAAAACTTACTGGCTTTGGATTTTTAACCTGGCTAATTCCATTTATTGCTTCATTTCCGTTTTTCAATTATAAAACACAAGAACTAATAATTGATGATTTCTTTTTTAAAACAATTATGATTGTTTTATCAGCTTTAGTAGGTACAATTCTATTGGTTTTAATTTATAAAAAAATTAATCAGAATTATATTAAAATGGGAATAATCATTGGAATTACTTGGTTAGGCATAAACTGGATTTTAGATTTTATATTTTTATTACCAATGGCAGATATGGCAATTGGACAATATTTCACTGAAATTGGTTTAAGATATTTAGTAATTCCGATTTATAGTATTGGGTTTGCTCTGGTTATCAAAAAATAAAAAAAATCTTCGTTTCTGTTTTTTTAAATTCGCAATCATACACCTCAAAACAAAAAATCCCCATTCGGGGATTTTTTGTTATCTAATTTTACTTAAAATTGTCCTAGCTGGGTTATTATTTCTACTAATTCTTCTTCTGCTCTTGAACCATTAATAATCCCCAAAAGTTCGTCGTCTGCATTAGTGATGAAAAATTGAGGTAAACTTATTATTTTATAATCATCAAAAAACTGATTGTTTGGTTTATAAAAATCAACATCATATTCACCACGATCTACCTGAGTTAAATTGATATTATCAGGCTCCATTGTACTTACAGGTATAAAATCATAAGTATCAGCAAAAATTAATTCTAAATTCTTGAGTGCATCCAATTGCTCTTGAGCTTCTGTATTCCAGTTATTATAAACAAAAATTATTTTTGCCTTCCCCTGATATTTTTTACTCAAATTAATATCAACACCATCTTCTATATAAGCTATTATTTCTGGCACAACATCACCAATTTGCAACAAGTTTTCTTCCGGCATTGGATAAACAATCAATGGAAAATTTGTGTACATATCTTCCTGGGTTATAAAACTATTAAATTGATCCCATAATGTTTCTTTTCTTGGCAATAAAATATCTGAAGTCACAACGCTTTGTTCTTCAATTTTGGTGATTAATGATTCTATTGATTCATAACCTTCAACATCTATTTGCAAATAATATTCTCCTTTAGGTAATATAGCTGAAAATCCCTGAGGTATTTGCATTGGATTAGCTTGATCAAAGGCCATACCATTCCAAACATTAAACTCACCTGTCCCTGGATCTTTCACATAAACTGTTGCTATGGCATTAGTGACTAATTCGTTTGTCTTAGCATCTCTTATTTTTGAATTATCTGTTACAAAAACTGTATTAATATCTCTTTTATATGTTTGCCCAAAATCATTAGCAATCTCACCTTCTAATTGGTAAACTCCGATATCTGAAAAAGCTAATTCTCCAACCCAAAGTTTCAAATCTTGATCATAAGACAATGGGTAAGCTCTATTTGTTTCTTTATTCCTAACAATTGCCCGACTCGCACCTTTAGCCTCAAGGTAAAAAGTTTGTGGTTGATTTGCTTTAAACTGAATTACTCCATGCTGAGATAAAGGTGAGTGCCTTGAATTTACTACGTATTGATTTGAACCAAAGATTAAGTCACCTTGATAACCAAACAAACAAGCATCTGAAGAAATTACTGTACCATCATTATAGACAGCTCTGACTGCAAGATTATATTTGCCTGGATTTAAATCAACTAAATTAAAATTGTAAACAGAACCTGCTTCTGTTCTTGAAACATTTACAATATTATTCCAACTTAACCCCATAGTAGTAGAATACTCAAGATTAGCAAGTTGATTACTAGGAACGCTAACTGAACCAACAAAAGTTATATCCGGTGTCATATAAATTTTCCCATGACAAAAAGTTGGATCAATAGCAACTAATTCAGTAATTGGTGCTGGTTCTGGAGGAACAATCACTATTTGTGGCACAACCAATGGCGGGGAGACAATAACCTCTGGAGTCTCCGGTTCTGGAAGTGGAGGCTCTGGGATTGGTTCAGGTTCTGGAAGCGGTGGCTCTGGGATTGGCTCCGGTTCTGGAAGTGGTGGCTCTGTAGGTGGTTCAACAGGCGGTTCTGGTGGTACAACAGGCACTACAGGGATACTTCCAGATGAAGTAACATTAATAACAACAGTCGCAAAATCACATAAACCTTCTGTATCGCATATCTCATATAAAAAAGTATCCTGTCCTACAAATCCTCCTGTAGGCGTATATATAACCATACCAGTAATTGAATCTAGGCTAAGAGAACCATCACCAGGCGGGACAGTAATGATAATAGTTGTTATATCCAAATTATCATCCGGATCAGTGTCATTAAGACTTACATCTATACCTATTGAATTATTTCTTAAAGTTTGGGCAAAATCATCTTCAGCTACTGGAGGATCATTGGTTGGGATTGGTGCTCCTGCCTGATTGACTGTAATATTTACATTTGCACTAGCACATAAACTATCATTATCACAAACTTGATATATAAAAATATCATTACCAACAAAATCATCTTCAGGCTCATAAGTTACAACCCCTGTAGCTGGATCAATTGTTAATTGTCCATGACTTGGACTATTTGTTATTAATACAGAACCCTGATCAATAGTTCCGTCAGAATCACTATCATTGTCTAAAATATCTATCTCAACTGGTTGATTAACCATTGTTATCGCAAAATCATTAAGAACTATCGGCGGTATTAAATTTTGAGAAATAACTATTAAAACATTAGCTGTATCACAATCACCATCATTATCACAAACCTGATATGTGAAATTATCTTGACCATTAAAATTTACATCCGGAGTATAAGTAACAATACCAGTAGATAGATTCACATTAATACTGCCATTATCCGAATTTTGAATAATTATTACAGAACCTTGATCAATCGATCCGTCAGAATCACTATCATTGGCTAAAATATTTATCTCAACCGGGGTATTTACTTTTGTGGCTGAATTATCATCTATTGCTACAGGCGGATCATTGACATTTATATTCACGGTCGCAGTATCACATAAACCATCATTATCACATATTTTATAAATAAAATTATCTGCTCCTGTATGACCACTATTTGGGGTATAAATAACGATGCCATCAATTATTGAACTAGCACCATTATCAGGTGTTTCAGTAATTATTAAAGAAGCTGGGTTTAATGTGCCGTCTGAATCTTCATCATTATCTAAAACATTAATCTCAACTGACATTTCAAATCTTGTATTTGCTAAATCATCATTAGCTATTGGTGGAATCAAGGCGTCAATACCAACTAATACAGTTGCTTCTTCACAAAAATTATCATTATCACATATTTGATATATAAACGTATCAACACCGAAATAATCAGTAATTGGCGTATAAGTAACGACCCCAGATGTTTCATCATAAGCAACATCACCATTATTGGGTTCTGTTTTAAAAGTTAAAGATTCAGTTACTAAATATCCGTCAGGATCAGAATCATTATCTAAAACATTAATATCAACTGGAGTATTTATTTCAGTAAAACTAGCATCATCTTGAACAATTGGCGGTGTTAGAACCAATATAAAAACACTGGCACTATCACAATATAGTGAAGTATCACATATTTCATAATCAAAAGTATCTGAACCAAAGTAACCAAATTCTGGAGTATAGGTAACTAGACCAGAAACATTATCAATCATAATTATGCCATTACTTGGTGAAGTTAAGTTTTTTAATGAAATTACATCAAGGGTACCTCCCGGAGAATCATCATTAGCTAAAACTGCGATATCAATTGGTATATCCATTTTTGTTTCAGCTGAATCATCTTTAGCAATTGGCGGAACAATAACCTTAATTGAAACTGTAGCGTTATCACATAAACCATCATTATCACATACTTCGTAAACAAATAAATCATTACCATAATAAGCAAATTCAGGAGTATAAGTAATAAAACCAGTTATCTTATCTACCACTACACTACCATGGGTAGGTTCTTCAATCACAATTACAGTTGCTGGGTCTAAAAAACCATCTACATCAGTATCATTATTCATAACTTCAATTGATACTGGCGTATTTATTAAAGTAACAGCACTATCATCACGGGCTATTGGTGATAAAATCTCACTACAATCTTCCACTGTAACTCTAGGATGGGAATTACCAGGATGACCTGGTCGTTGATCAACTTCTAATCTAATTGAATCACTTTCAGCCAAAATTACAATTTCTAAGCTTTCGCCACCAGTTAACTGAAAACTTTCCGTTGTTTCCAAGACACCGTTACGATATATCCTATATTCACTTGGACCTTCCATGTCACCAATAACCGGCTCACCTGTATTTGTTATATAAAAAACTGCATCAGAAGCACTACACTGACCTGAAACTTCTATACTAGACCTATCCCAATCATTTTCATCTCCTGGACAAGCTCCTGCCTCAGCCCCGTTATCAAGATGAGTTTGCCAATCACTAATACCAGTGATAGAGCCATTATCCGTAGCTAAGCATAAAGTTTGATCATTATCATAACAAACATTCTCGCAACCAAAATTACAATCAGTAACACTAATTAAACCGTCGCCATTTCGATCATTGATTGGGTAAATATCACTCCAAAGATGGTTTTTATCAATTACATGTTGGGTATGATCATTATTACCTTCTCCGTCAACAGCGCTTTGATCAACTAGCACAAAAACATATGGATTTGTAGCTGTATTCGTTCTATGACATACTCCGATTTTATCTTTATCTTTTTTTGGATTTAAAACAATCCCGATTTCGCCGTCATCAGTTAATTCACCTTCTTTTCCAGCAAACCCAGCACTAGCAAAAAATAATTGCCTTTGTCTTTTATCAATCATCGTTACAGGCTTACCTTTAACAATAAAATCAACTGATTCTAATGACAATGAACTACTTGGCGATGACAAAAATACTTTAACCTGAATGCCACTTGATTTGACTGGAAAACTTTTTATATTCTGAGCGACTTCAATCGCATTATTTGAACAATTTTTACAATCCTCGGTTATTGGTGTCCATTTTTTACCATTAAAATAATACCAAGCCTTATAATCAGTAGTTAATTGATAAGTAATTTTTGAACCTCGTGGTTTATTAGCATTTTCTACAAAGCTAATTATCTGGGCATTTTTATCAATTTTAATTGGGTTTAAACTAATTAAATCAGCCTGCTTTGCGTCATTTATTAAATGAGCACCTCGTCCATCCAGCTCAACTTTCAAAATATCATAAGTAAAATGGTTTTTATTAACAAAACTTAATTTTTGTTCATACTCCTGATAAAAAACTATCTTTGTTACCAGACTATCTATTTTTGATGAAATATAATCATTTGAATAAGCAACTAAAGCTAAAATGCTCAAGCCTAAAATAACCACTACGATTATAGCGAGCACTTCAATCTTGATAATTGCTTTTCGTGTCATAAAACTCGTTATTTCTTTTTAGTCTTATTTTTTTTCTTTAGTTTAAAGAATCTAAACGATTTCTTATTTATTTTTCTAGGAATATCTGTCTTTTTTTGCTTTGATTTTTTAGGTAGTTTTTTTTTCTTAACACCAAATCTTAAACTAGGCATTGCATAATAACCTAATAATGAAATTATAGCTGACAAGATAGAAACTAAAATAAATGTAGAAACTAAGCTTTGTCTCATCTCTTCAAGTAATAAATAAGTAGGTTTACCAACAGAAACCATACCTATAATTTCACAATTAACATTTCTAATCGGGGAATATGCACTGTAATATATTTCACCAAAACGTTCAATTACTGCCTGATAAGTTTCACCTTCTATTAAAACCTTATCTAAAACATCTTGTCTTGTTTCTTCACTACCAACAAAACGAGAAACTCCGTCTAATGTTTTAATTGTTGTGGCTGAAATTCTTTTATCAGTATAAATAGTTACATCTAATCTTGTTTTTTCTTTAGAAAAATCCACAAACGCAGTATCAAATTTATAACCTACTTCAACAGCGCCAATAACTTTATTATTATCAATAAGCGGATGAACTGCCCTAGCAATAACAAATGGAGCTAAAACACCCGGAGAAACATCAAATGTCCTGACTTGTTTTCTTTCTGTTATTGAAAAAGCTAAAATATTATCTTCATTAAACACCCGCCCTCTGTCCCTTGTATCACTTGGACTGGCAACCACTTCACCAAAATTATTATACAAACGAATAATATCCACTTCAGCTGATTTTAAATAATTTTCCGCACTAATATTTATCGCCTTAAAATTATTATTTTTAAAATCTCTAATCATTTCATCATCATCAGCAATCAATTTTGCAATAAACATAGCTGTATTCACCCTATCAGTCATAACAACTGATTGAGTCTCAGCACCACTTAGCATTAAACCTAGGTTATTCTTTTCAACTAATTCAAAAGAGAATAATTGAAAAATCAAAGCACCCATAGTTGAGACTAAAATTACCAAGGTGATAAAAACAACATAAGTCCTTAAAAATAATCTTACTTTAACAAAATTCCAGGCCCAGATTCCTAAAAATAAAAAAGCGAAAAAAGTTGCATAGGTTGCGATTTGCCAGGCAATGCTATATTCCAAAGTTAACCTTCTTAAAAAAATTGAATCTAATTCAGGCAACCGATAAAAAATCATGCCAACACCACGAACTAGCAAAAATATATAACCAAGCAAAGGATAAAGATTGATATTCTTCTTATTACCTAAATATCTTCGGATCTGAATAAAAATTGTTAAAAGGATAAATATAACTGAAATCCCTTCAATGACTGATCCTAAAAAATGACCAACGTATAAATATCCTGGTAAAACAAACAGACTTACAAAAATCAAAACTATAATCAGACTAATAATTGTTTTTCCTTCTAATAATTTGATTTTACCTTTTTTAGTTTTAGTAACATTTTTATCTAAAGCCGATTTGCCTGAACCAACATCTTTTAAATGAACTAATTTTGGCTCGGTCCTAACACCTTTAAAAATACTATACAAGGCAAATGTTTGAATTATTATAGCAATTAAGCCTATATCAGGAGATTTTCGTTCCCAAATTAAAAATAAAAAAGCAAAAGCTAAAAGTATAAAACCTAAAGCCCTCCAAACTGTTCTTAGCTGACGTTCATAACGAAAAGTAATTATAAATAAAGCAAAAGCAGAAACACTAACTAAGATAGCCATTGAAGCTGCCAAAAAATACGAGAATTCGTATAAAAATATACTCATAATATATAAAAATATTTTTTAATATCAAAATAAAAACAATACCTCTAATTGCTTGCTCGTTCCCCTTTATTAATTTACTTTATTATACCATAAAAACAATCGTTTCGCTGATATCACTATGTGGACAAAATAAAAAGAACCCAGTCGCATGACTGGGCTCTTTGAGTTTTACTGGTCGTTATATTTACCAGTTAAAATGACTGGCGGTTCATCATGGTCTCTATCTTCGATCACGCCGATTAATGTAGCGTGTTCAGAATAAAAACCTATTGTCTCATCATCTTCTATAGGCACTGAAATAATCATAATGCCATTATTAAAAGTTCGATCCATGTCTGCGACCGAAATTTTACCAAGATCCTGAACCAACGGAAATATCGGTGGCCTTGACCAGCTACTGCGATCAATAACCATTTTAAATCTGTCAGACAAAATCCGGGCGGGATTATCAATCAGACCGCCTCCGGTAATATGGGCATGTCCGGCAAATTCAACACCTTCTTCTCTTAAGGCTTCGATTTCCTTTATCCAAATTGGTGTTGGCCTTAATAAAGATTCATATAACGGACCGCCCAAATCAGACCAAACTCTTTCAAGTTTTTTTCTGGCTCTTGATGGTCTTTCTTTAAGACCAAAAACTTTTCGTAACAGTGAAAAACCGTTTGAGGCAGGACCATATGAGGGCCAGCAATAAACTGATTGACCTGACTCCATGTCTGCAAATTCGAGGTTTTGATCATCAAAACCAATTGACATGACATTAAGATTAAACATCCAATCATGCTTGAACATGTCAGGTAATTCAGCAGTTTCTCCACCAAGAAGGACGCACCCTGCCATTTTGCAAGCCCGAATCACGCTATCTATAATCTTGATATGTTTATCAGGATCAAGGACTGCGATGTCAAGATTATCAAGCACCCCATCAGGACGAGCTCCGGCCACATAGGTGTCAATCACCCCCATAGCCACAGCATCCTGACCAATACCGTCAAAATGTTCTATCATGGCGGCTAATATTGCTTTTGTGCCAGTACCATCTGTTGAAGGAAAATAATTATCGCAATCAAACGGTACCTGTGCCTTACCAGCAAAACCACCAATTGATTTTAAGCCGGGCCAAGCTTCTTCGATTCGTTCCTTGATCATCTCAGCAAATAAATTGCCAGCGTCTATATTGACTCCAGCTTCTCTATAAGCATCCTTTCTTTCTCTCATTTTTCTCTCCTTTCATCTTTTAATTTATCCATTTTTAGAACTACCAAACCATATCCTTTTTCATTAAAAACCTGTTCGAGTTTTTCCATTCTCACACTTGTAGCGTAAATAAGTTTAAAAATCATTTTCTCAGGATTAGATTCATCTGTTGATGGCACTCTGGCAATTATTTCTCCATAAGGTTCGAGAGATTTTGTTACTTGTGGTAGTAATGTGTCAAAATTATCAATGAAAAATGTTGCTACTACAATAACAATATTTATATTTTCTTTGATATTGGCTAAAAGGCGACATTCCTCATATTCTGATAGTACATCCAAAATATCTGCCGGTATATTCAATTTATTCAGCAGACTAGCCTGCTTTGTCTGGATGGACTTAGCCTCGATTGCATTTTTAATCTTTTGCAGGATACCATTAATTTGATTACCGACCTTAATATCAGATTGTAACAAAACTACTAGCTTCTCAGCAGATTCGAAAAGCAAATCAATAACAACTTTCTCCACAATAACTTTATCTTTTCTGATACAATCAAGTAAATCTTCCATGCCATGAGCCAGTGTTCCCATGTCCTGAAA
>JAUVKC010000094.1 GCA_030592165.1 Candidatus Buchananbacteria bacterium
TAGTTTAAATAATTATTAATATGTATATTTAAATAATATTTTCCCCTTTATTAGTATTGCATAGCAGGACATTATTTTCAATAGAGTTTATGAATATTACTAAACTCATCTAGTTATGAAATGAATAAATAAGTAAAAAAATAGAGGCACTTTCTCAGATTATTTTAAAAAGTCGTAGATTGGTCAAGACGGGTTGACAAAATCGAAAAAAGTGTTTAAGATAAAAATTAAAACAACAAGGAGAAGATTTAATGAATTTTTTTAAAAAATTAGTTGGTTATCGTTTAGTTACTGAAAATAAAAGATTATTGGTAGCTAAGGGTAAGAAAACTGAATTAGCAGAAATAATGAGCTTAATGAAAGAAACAGAACCAGATAATAATTTTGTCATTGAAACCTTTGCAGTTTTAAAAGTAGCCTTAACTGGTTCTGAAGTCAAAGAATGGAAAAAAATATCAGGTCACTCTTTGTGGCAAGTAGTGGGTTGTAATTAAAAACGTCTCCTTCGGGACGTTTTTTTATTTAGCATAATGATATTATCCTTGACGTTTTTAAATATATAAGTTATAATATTGGAAGTTCTTTATTATATTTTTAAGCTAAAGGAGGCGACATGGAAAGTTATGTGTTGTGTGAGCTACACAAAGGTAGGAGAAGCGGTACGAATGTTTTTGATTTTGATGGTCAAACTTATACGGTTAATATTCTTGGTAAGACTGTCAAAGAATTAGAAATTGGTTTGAAACTAGGTTTGAAAATTGCTAAAGTCGATATGACTAATAAAACCAACCCCGAATTTATTTGCTGGGTTGAAACAAGCGCAACAAAAAGCGCTCATATAGTTTAATGGGCGCTTTTTTTATTCCAGGAAATTTGATTCCACCTGGTAAAGTAATTCTAATATTTTATTTTTACATTTAATATCACCACAGCAATGAAGGCTTGATAAATTTAAGCTAATTTTGATTTTGGCTGGTTGCTGACAAAAATAACATTTTTCAAGACTATTCGGTTCTAGTTTTATAATTTTTTCTGTCAAAATGTAACCTCCTTTATTTGTTATATAAATTTATCTTAATTTTGTTTTGTTGTCAATGATATAATTTAAAAGCCACCTAAATTAATTAGGTGGCTTTGGCTTTAGTAGTCAGTTTTGTCGTGAATCGCTACTCTGATGCCTTGTTTTAGTTTTGGAACTTCAGTAGTTACGTGAAATCCATTTCCCTCAACATGACTGAAATGAGAATTGCCTTGTCCTTTGAAAACAGTTTCTTTACCTCTGTTCATTGACTCAGCCATTTCCAGATCGCATAGTGGACAATGATTTGCCATCGGGTCATGTCTGCACATTTTTTTCACCTCCTTTTAAAACATATTTGAATATATTCTATTATATAACGCTAATGGTCTAAAAGTATTACAGAAAGTTTTTTTTGTAATAATATTAGCTTAGCTTCGTTATATATATATAGTTAATAAATAAGTAAAAACTATGACAAATAAATTAATCGTCTTAATCGCGTTAATAACAATATTTACTTTAACTGGTTGTACAGTTAAAGATAATATTGAGTCTGCCCAAAATAATGCGGGTGAGGTGAAGACTGAAGTAAAGGAAAAAGCTAAAATTGATTTACCTCAATTAAGTTTTGATATTGAAAAATCATTTCAAGCTGATGGTGATGAGGAGATCGAAGTAGATTTAAATGGTGATATTGGTGGGAGTGGGGAAGTCTATTTAAATCCAAAGGCAGAAATTGATATAAAGCCTTTTGATTCTGATAATTTTCAAATCAGTGATTATGAAAATGTTTTTCAAAAGTATATGACCTCTTGGTATAGAAGATGGGCCAAACATGATATTGATTTTCTAGATAAATTTAAAAAGTCTAGTACAGGAGAAATTTCAGTAATAATGGAATATGATATGAAGCCATATCATTTGAAAAATCTTCAAGATCAAATGTATTCTCCAAATGGTAAGTATTTATTAAATGTTGTTTATGGTGGTGATCCTGATACTCAGGTTGATTTAATAAATTTAGAAACAAGTAATGTTAAGAATTTATTAAATTGTGGCACACCATGTTTGTATGAAAGTGGATATTGGTTTGATAATGATAATTTTGTTGTTGTTGCTTCATCTGAAGATTTTGATGGTTATGAATCTGGAATTGATTATTATGATATACCATATGAAGCAATTGTATATCACTATAACTTAAAAGATAATACAGTAACAACCTATAAAGGTATTAGTCTGAAAAGTTGGGATTTTTTTGACATGGATGAAAAATTTATGAAAGTAAATGTTTTTTATGGAGATCAATATAATGTCAAAGAATATACAAAAGTAGTCCAAAAATCTCCAAAAATTGCTACAGAGACTCTAAAAGCACTTTTTGCTGGTCCTTATTATGATCAGGGTGGAAGTAGAACATTTAGTCGTAAAACAAAAGATATTTTAAAAGAAGTAGTTATAAAAGATGAGATCGCTTATGTGAATTTGAAAGAGTTTCGTGATGTGATGCCTCTTAGATTAGCTTATGACATAACTGCATTTTTTAATCAGACAAATAAGACACTAGTTCAGTATCCTGGGATTAAAGATGTTATATATTTTATTGAAGGAGGAGATTATAATTTTTATCACTGGGTTAGTGTTAAATGTCCAGATGATTTATGTGAATATAATCCATTCCAGTCTGATTATATTAAATTAATGAAAAGTACAGAAGAAATATATTCTGGGGCTAAACAGTCTGATGCATTAGGCTATTACTTTTGGTTTTATGGTCATGATGTTAGTGCAAAAGATCTAGGCAATGAAACTTATGAAATGTCATATGATTTTGAGCTAAATGTTAACGTGCCATTTAGTAGTGAAGATATTAAAGAAGCTTATGCCATTACAAGGTATGCTGAAGGTGATTTGCCGGTAATTTATGAAATGGTTAATAAACAAAATAATAACTGGTACGTAGAAGACAAATTACACATAGTGGGATATAAACAGACTTTTGATATAATTTTTGTTTTAGGAAATGGGGAAAAGTATATAAATAGCTTTAAATTAAAGAGGCTAATTTACTTGCCTTAATTAAAAAAAATGGGTTTAATATATATAGAGGAATTAAATAAAAAAAATATGCAAAAAAATCTGGCTTCGGCCGGGCTTGGGCCCAGACCAGCCAAGACGAGTAAAAAATTCATCATTGGTTTTATTGCTGTGATTGTTTTAGCTTTTACAGCGATAGGTATTTATTTTACTTACCAAAGTTTAGTTTTTACAGCTAAGCAGCAGGTGGATTTTAATAA
>JAUVKC010000055.1 GCA_030592165.1 Candidatus Buchananbacteria bacterium
AAAAAACGATATTTATGCTTAATGCAATGATGATAAGCTGTATTGATAAATTTTGTGCCAGCAAGAGCTGAGACTAGGAGAATAAGGCTGGAATTAGGTAAATGGAAATTTGTGATTAGCGAATCGATGAATTTGAATTTATAACCTGGGTAGATGTAGATTGAGGTATTTTGGCTTTGGGCTTTGAGCTTTGGGCAGAGGGCTGAGGTTACGCAAGTCTCAAGAACTCTAACAGAAGTTGTGCCAACTGCAATGATTCTTCTTTTTTCCTTTTTAGCTTTATTCAAACGATTAGCAGTTGCTTTATCAAGTTCAAAATATTCCTCATGAATTTGATGTTTAGTAATATCATTTTCTTTAATCGGTGAGAAAGTACCTAACCCGACATGTAAAGTGATAAATTCGATTTGTACTCCTTTGTTTTTTAATTTTTTAAAAATTCTTTTTGTAAAATGTAATCCCGCAGTCGGAGCAGCAACTGAACCTAGTTTTTTTGGATCAGCAAAAATATTTTGGTATTCATTTTGTTTGGCTAGGCGTTTAATGTATGGGGGAGTTGGCATTTGGCCAATTTTGAAAATTTGCTTGATTAATTTTGTGCCAGAAAGATTAAATTTTATTTGAGCGGTGTTGTTTTTTTGAGAAATAATTTTACCGGACAAGATTGGAGGCTCTTGGCTACTTGAATTATTTAAATAAATTTTAGCCCCGATTTGTTTTTTGATTGGTAAATTTCCAACCAAGCATTGCCAAGTATCAGTGTTTATTTGTTTAAGTAATAAAATTTCTACTTTACCTCCGGTTTCTTTTTTACCAAGTAGCCTTGCCGGGATAACTTTAGAATTATTAAAAACTAAAACATCTCCTTTTTGTAGATAGTTTGTTAAATTTAAAAATTTTTCGTCCTCAATTGTTTGTTCCTTTTTATCCAAAACTAAAAGTTTACAGCTGTCAGGGGGAGAAGCTGGTTTTTGAGCAATTAATTCACTAGGGAGATTAAAGTTATAGGTTCTAAGATTATATTCTTTTTTCATGTTTTTATAATAGCAGTTTTGATTTATACTGGCTAATTATTTTAATAAAAAAATCCCGAGAATGTTTCATTCTCGGGATTGATAATTTTATGACAATATAGTCGTTTTATTTTTTGTCGTTATATATCGCTTCAAAGCGTTTTTTCCATTCACCTAGCTTTCCCCCTGATTGAGTTTGCAGTTTTTCCAGATGAGCAATGATTTCTTTGGCTTGTTTGGGACTGACATCTCCTTCGGACACTAATTCTAGCAGGTGGCTCAGTGTCGCTCCATTTTTTGTTCCTACTGATCTGTATCTTGAAGTTAGGTCTCTTTTCATATCAATAATGCCATTTGATTTTTGCTTTTTTTTGCGACCAGATATGGATTCTTTTAGCTTTTCGATTGGTACGCCATATTTTTCAGAAGCCTGACGGACATTCAGACCACCCTCACTAATTGCATCCATTGCGTTCATTGTTTTTTGCCTGTTCATTTTTGATTGAACATTATCTACCCATTTTTTTCCCAAGGTTGAGGGTAGTTCCAACAGGTCTCTTATCTTTTTTTTGCTTACTTTTTTTTCCAATAAAAGACGAATGGTATGTTCAGTATCGTCTTTTGATGGTGGTAAAGCACCCCCAGTATTGTAGCGATAAGCAGTAGCAATTAATTCAACTTTGTCAGTAGTCTCAACAATTTCTGCTTTAATTTCTTTACGACCAATTAGGTCATGTGCTGTAATACGATGACGCCCGTCAATTACTTGATAATTGGCTGTAATTGTAATGGGGGGCAATTCAACCCCGTCTTCGATCAGGCCTGCCAAATATATGGCATGATCTTCATCAAGATGTTGACGGACGTAAAAGTCTTCACTTAATTCGGACAACAGTACTGTTGATATTTTTTTCTTACTGCTCATTTTCTCCTCCCTTTTTATTTGTTTTTTTACGTAGCATTTTGTCTTTAAATTTTAATAGCTCAGTAGAAAGTTTTGATACTATTATGATTTTTTCCTTTGTTAAACTTGCAATATCTTTGTCAGTCAGATTGTCGAGTGCTCCACTTTCAATTAAAGTTAGTAAGCCTTCCATGAGATTAAAAGTGGCGTCACTCAAAGGGTCTTTACCTTTTATTTTATTAGACATAGGTTCGTTCTGGTCAAAAGTATTATTCTCAGTTGAAAAAGATACTGGCAATAATAGTAAAGCCTTTTCTTTGGCTTTCTCCAATTCATTTTTTTTATCTTTCCAGATATTCCAGATTTTTTCTTTTTTTTCTGGACTGGAATTTTCCTGGCCATTGATGATGCTATAAATTGAAGATACTTTGATATATCCTGTTAAAGCAATCGCTTCATCAATAGTTATAATCTTAAAAGCAATGAGTTCAGTAAAACCACGAAGAGATACTGACATATTTTCTAGTTCAATAATTCGATAGCCAAGTAAATCAAGATAACACATAAGCTTGATTTTTTTATCTGCAATGGGTATTGACCCCGTCCCATGGATCCAAGCTCTTACTGTGTCTTTATTCACATTGCAAAAATTAGCCAAACTTACTAAAAACTTTTGTTTTTTATCGTTTTTTTTGTTCAAGTTAGCTAGTTTTGTGTTTAGATTAGCAACACATTCTTCAATGTGACCACGCATAATTTCTGGAGTATTATTTGTTCCCATTTTTAGTCACCTCCTAAGTTGTTAAATAACGATTTATGATAAAATTTATAATTATTTAATTTAGCATTTTTTGTTGTTATTGTCAAGTAATTTTATACTAGGTAATTTAATTAAAAATTTGAGCTTAATTAATAAATAAAAAGGAGCCCCGCTAAATAGCGGGGCTCCTTTTTTATGTAAAGTTATTTTTTCTTTTTCGGTGCAGCTTTTTTCTTAGCTGGAGCTTTCTTTTTTGCCACAGGTTTCTTAGCTACAGCTTTTTTCTTAGCTACGGGTTTCTTTTTAGCTGGAGCTTTCTTAACGGCAGGTTTCTTATCGGGAGTTTTTGTAAGAGTAGTTTTTGTTTCTTTAACAGGTTTAGGTTTTTCTACTTTTGGTAGTTTAATGATTTTTGCAGCAACTAAAGCATTAATGATTGTATCTAGTTTAGCATTAATTTCATGACTTTGGTTTCTGCCACTTTGATTATTACCTCTAGGCGCATTATTTTTGTTTTTAGTGAAACAATTATCACAGAAAATAGGTTTACCACCACTTGGTCGAAACGGTACTTCACATTTGCTGCCACATTTGTCACAAACAGCACTAAACATTTCTCTGTTACGGTTGTCTGATCCCCGACGATAATCACCTCGGCCTTGGTCTTGATTTTTTTTATTTTTAAAACAGTCATTACAAAAAACAGGTTTATCAGTTCTTGGTTCAAAGGGAAGATCAAATTTAGCACCGCAGTCAGCACAAATAGCTGGGTATCTAGTTGAATTGTCTTGATTAAATTTTGCCATGATTTTTAATAAATTTATTAATAGATAATATTATTTTAGCATTAATTTTAAGAAAATGATACTATTTTGATACTTGGTCTGAGTTATAATGAATAATAGTTGAAATATAGGAGATTTTTACTCTTGAAAAATAAATGTTTTTATGCTAATATTTGATTATAATTTAGAATTTCCGCTTGTAGCTCCTGCCTTCGCTAAAGCTTCGGCAGACAGGCAGGGGTTATAAATTATATGTGTTTAAAAGGTTTCCGCCTGTAGCTCAGGGGTTAGAGCGCTACCCTTATAAGGTAGAAGTCGATGGTTCAATTCCATCCAGGCGGACTAATAGGGTGGCTAGCTCCCGCCGACGTACTTCGTACTTTGGCGGACAGGCAGTTGGTTTTAAAATTAAATTAGGGCATTTAGCTCAGTTGGTTTAGAGCGTCTCGTTGACGTCGAGAAGGTCATAGGTTCAAATCCTATAATGCCCACCCTTCGCCTTGAATACAATGGCTCAGGGTGTTTTTAACACCTAGAGCGATCTCATTCACTAGGAATCGAGGAAGTGACTATACTTAATATATGAATTTAAAACCTTATTTTGTTTATATTGTAGAATGTAGCGACAGTACTTATTATACTGGGATTTCTTATGATATTGAGCAAAGGATCAAAAAACATAATAGTGGTAAAGGTGCCAAATATACTAGGGCAAGATTACCAGTAAAATTAAAATACAGTAAAAAATTAAAATCATATAATGCAGCTTGTGGGAGAGAGGCTGAGATAAAAAGGATGAGTAGGCAAGAAAAAGAGAAATTATTTAAATAAAAAACCCTGACAGTTGTCAGAGTTTTTTGCTGTTTAGACAAAGCCTAGATTTTTATATTTTTTTAAGGCAATGTCAATTGTTTTATGATCTTCAGGATACTTTTTGTAAAGCATGCCCTTGAGATCTGGGGCTTTTTTATCAGAGCCGTCTTTGATTTTTGTTTTACGCTGAAGAAAGGCGTCAATAAAATCACAGATGGAAATTATGGCTGATATCTCCAGGATTTTTTTGACAGTACCCATATGCCATTCTTTAGGAAAGACATCAGCTTTGAGGCCATAGCCTTTTTCGAAAACTGAATGATGGAGACCTGCGCAAAGGGCAGTGAAAAGATAATAGTCTTTAAGCGCATCAAAACCGGCTAAAACATGCTTTTTGACTTCTAGATATTCTTCTGCAGAAATGTTGTGTCCGTCAAAGAGTGGATGTGGCTGAGTGATTTTGCCAATGTCATGCAAAAGACCACCAAAAAATGCAGCTTTTGTGTCTTTGCCAAGTACTTTTGCAACAGCCTCGGCTAAAAGTCCAACTCATTCATTGTGCTCTTTTACTTGATAATGATTTATTCCGCAAAGTGCCAGAAGCACTTTGGCTGTTTGATCTAATCCTCCTTTAGGACTGTAAAAATCAATCCTTTTTTTTACTCTTGTTTCAAGTTTTAAAGCCATTTTGTACCTCCTTTACCAAAAGGTCTATTTGAATATTCACATTTTGTTATTTTTTTGTCAAATATGTTTGTATGATACGATTCAGTCTATATAACTACGAAGCAGGATATTTTAATAAGCATGATTACAAAGAATTATAAATTACCCTTGATACTTTCAATCACTTTTTTACCAGCTTCTGCTAAATTACTATTGTCTAGCTCAAAAATTGCCAGTTTTTTATTTCCTTCTGGATTAAATGATTTTGTTAGATGAAGTGAGTCTTGTGATTTAATAGAATAAACATGAACTGATATTTTTTTATCAGCTGTTTCATGGAATAAAACAATTATTTCAGCTTCTGGTGCTGAAGTGATTAATTCTTCAACAATTTCAGTGAAATTGGGTTTGGAAAAATTTAATTCAATTAAATCTTTTTGTTGTAAATATGACCAGGCTAATTTATGACTAGAATCATGTTTTAGTCTGGCTAAAACTTTACCCCAAAGTTTCAAAGTACTGATTGATTTTGTTCTGTATAAGTTTTGAATAATCAAATCACGTTCAGCCCCGTTTAATATTAATTGGCTGGCAATACTTAAAGCCTGAGGAGTAACTGAAGTTGAGCGAAAACTTTTAGTCTTAGAAATCATGCCAGTCAAAAGACAAGTTGCAATATCAGGAGTTAATAAATTTGAATCATAATCATTGATCAAATTAAAAAGAATTTCTGAAGCAGAAGAATGGGTTAGTTCAACAAGATTGATTTGACCGTATTGTTCGTTTTCTGCATTATGGTCAACATTAATAATAGGTGTTGAATAAAAAAATTCATTATTTTTTTCATAAAGTTCACCCAAAGATTCTAGATCGTCAGTATCTAAGGTTATTACAAGGTCATATTTATATTTACCTGATTTATACTCAATTTTATCTTCATCAAAATAACCTTTTTCCGGAGTTAGGATTATGTTTAATTTATTTTTTTTAACTTCATAAGACAGATCTTTTATTTTATTATCACCCATATCCATAGAAACAATAAACTGTCTTAAACAAGATAAATTTGGTTTGATTTCGTCTATCGACGGTAGGTATTTATAATTTTTTGGTACTACAAAATCCTGACAAACAAGATCTACTTTAATGTCTAATTTTTGCAAAAGTAAAAAGAGAGCCAAGGCAGATGATAAAGCATCACCTGAATAATTTTTCTTAAAAACCACCAGGATTTTTTGGCTATTTTTGACTAATTCAAATATTTGTTGATTTACTGTAAGGCCCATATTTTCGAAAATTACAAATTACAAATTACAAATATCAAATGTAAGTTTTTTTTGATTAACAAGTAAAAATTCACAATCAACAATTGTGCATTGATCATTGTAAATTATCCATTGATTTAGTGATTTTTTAGTTTATCTTTTATCTAAAAAACTGTCAAGTAATTAGGTTTAAATGTTGGTACAATGGTTAGTTTGTCGAACTTGTAAATTAAGGGAAATTTTGGTAAAATTTTGAGTATGAATAAGAAGATTTATAAGAGCTATAGGTTTATAGGGAGAAATGTTAATATGAAAGAAAAATTATGAAGGAAATTTCCAAATCTTACAATCCAAAAGAAGTAGAAGACAAAATCTATAAGAAATGGCAAGATTCAGGTTATTTTAATCCTGATAATTTACCAGGCGAACGATCTGAGTATTTTTCTATTTCTTTACCACCACCAAATGTTACAGGAACACTGCATACTGGTCATGCTAGCATGTTAGCTTATCAGGATATAATGGTGCGTTATAATCGTCTTTTGGGTAAAAAGACTTTGTGGTTACCTGGGACTGATCAT
>JAUVKC010000015.1 GCA_030592165.1 Candidatus Buchananbacteria bacterium
AGAATTGTTAAAAGAAAAGAAATAACACCCAAGGAGGTAAAATTATTGATTTTTAATAAGGTAAAAGCTTTAGTTGTCTTGGGGGATAGAGAACCAAGCAAAAGGGAACTAAACGATATAAATTATCGAACATATCATTCTGATAAAAAAGATAAATATGTGAAGACATTTAAAAAACTTTTAAAGATAGATCCTAAAATAATTATGGATATAGGCACTGGTCAGGGAGGCTTGATTACTTGCTTGAAAAGACATTATAAACCAAAGCTAAGTTTTGGAACTGATTTATCATATGAATGGCTGGAAATTGCCAAGCTGCGTGAACCTGATAGTGAGTTTTTTGTTGCCGATGCAACTAGATTACCAATGAAGGATGATGTTTGTGATTTAATAGTTACAGCCTATTTAATTGAGCATGTTAAAGATTGGCAAAATTTAATTTCTGAGATGAAAAGAACTGCTAAAAATATTTTTACTATTTTTGGTCCAGCTAAATATTTTATTTATGACTACCATCATCTTCATGGTGGACTTTTCGCTCCATTATTACCAAAAAAAATATCACTATATTTTATATATGTTTTTAATAAAATTAAAATGGTGAAGTTTAGTTTGAGAAATACAAAAGAAGAACTTGATTCAATGAATTACATTAGTCCAGGTCAATTTGAAAAAAAATTAAAACAATTAGATTTACAATACGAAAATCTATTTGTTCCATTTATAGAAAATTCACTTAAAGCAAAATACAAGTTTTGGAAAGTAGCTGAGATTTTAAATAAGATTAAACCTTTTACAATCATGATTGCTAAGATTTTAAAATCAATCAGGTATGTGCCATTCCTTGTATATTTTATCACCAGAGATGACTAATTAATTGACTTAAATTATTAGATAAGTTATTATTTATATATATTGAAAAAGTGATTGAAATAGCTACCAACTGTTTATCCATGATTATGGATTAAGCCTTGTGCTTACTAAGCTTTGCAATATGAATCAAGTGTTCTCTGTAGCTTTAGCGAAGGAGAAAATTTGGGTGGAACCGCGGGAATAGTCTCGTCCCAAGATATGTTTTTATAATATATTTTAGGACGGGATTTTTTTATGGATATTAATTTACAAATATACTAATAAATAATAGATAAAAAATATGAAAGAACAAAAAAAAGAATCAAGCTTAGATATGATGCGCCATAGTGCAAGTCATATTATGGCAGCTGCAGTTAAAGACCTTTATGGTGATAAGGTTAAATTCGCCATTGGTCCAACAATTGATGATGGTTTTTATTATGATTTTGATTTGGGTGATCAAACAATTTCAGAAGATAACTTAGCTAAAATTGAAAAGAAGATGAAGCATATTATCAAACAAAACTTGAAATTTGTTCGTGAAGAAGTCTCAATTAAAGATGCTTTAGTAAAAGTAAAAGGTCAAGAATATAAAGAAGAATTAATCAAAGATTTAGAAACAGATGGTGAGGAAAAAGTTAGCTTTTATAAATTAGGAGAAATTTTTGAAGATCTTTGCGCTGGCCCGCATCTTGATTCTTCAATAAAAATTGGACCTTTTAAACTCTTAAGTGTTGCTGGCGCTTATTGGCGAGGTGACGAGAAAAATAAAATGTTACAAAGAATTTATGGAACTGCCTTTGAATCAAAAGAAGATTTAGATAATTATTTGGTTATGAAAGAAGAAGCAGAAAAGCGTGATCATCGTAAGATAGGAGTTGAACAGGAATTATTTATGATAGATGAAGAAGTCGGACAAGGTTTAATTTTGTGGCTACCAAATGGAGCAATTGTACGTCAAATTATTATGGATTTTGCTTTAAATACTTATATGAAAAATGGTTATAAACCAGTTGTAACACCTCATATCGCAAGTTCAAAATTATGGAGTCATTCTGGCCACTTGGATTTTTATGCAGATGATATGTATAATTCTTTTGGAATTGAAGATGAAGAATATCGATTAAAACCAATGAATTGTCCATTGCAGGTTAAAATGTATACTCACAAAAAAAGAAGTTATCGAGAATTACCTATTCGTTGGACTGAAATGGGTACTGTTTATCGTTATGAAAGAAGTGGGACATTACATGGCTTGACTCGTGTCAGAGGGTTTACTCAGGATGATGCTCATATTATTTGTACCCCTGATCAGCTAAAAACTGAGCTAAAAGCAGCAGTTGATTTAACTTTGTATATGTTAAAAACTTTTGGTTTTACTGAATTTGAAATGAATGTAAGTGTACGTGATCCTGAAAATAAAGATAAATTTATTGGTAGCGATGAAATGTGGGATAAAGCAGAAAATACCCTTAAAGAAGTTTTAGAAGAAAGTGGTTTTAAAGATTATGTGATGGATGTTGGTGGAGCAGTTTTTTACGGTCCAAAAATTGATGTGAAAATTGCTGATGCTTTAGGTAGAAAATGGCAACTCTCAACATTACAAGTTGATTTTAATTTACCATCACGTTTTGACATGACTTACGTTGGAGAAGATGGTAAGGACAAAACACCATTTATGATCCATAGAGCCTTATTAGGCTCGTTAGAGCGGTTTATAGGCGTTTTAATAGAACATTATGGGGGTGCATTCCCACTTTGGCTTGCTCCTGTGCAGGTGAAGATTTTACCTGTTTCAGACAAATTCAATGAATATGCGAGGGAAGTTCAAAGTAAACTTGAAGAAGCTGAGATTAGAGTTGAGCTTGATGATTCAGCCGAAACATTAGGTAAGAAAATTCGCAATGGAGAACAATCAAAAGCACCTTATCTTTTAGTTATTGGTGAAAAAGAAGTTAAGGCTAAGGAAGTAGCTGTGCGAAAACGTGGTGAAGGTGACTTAGGAGCTCAAAAAGTTGATAAATTTATTGTTGCAATTACAAAAGAACGTGATGAAAGGAAAAATTAATAAAAATATATGAAAAAAATAAAATTAAAAAAGTTTTTTTACAATAAGTATTTAATAATTTTTACCTTAATAATTATTGTAATTGTTATTGTTTTTACTTTTGATAATCAAGTATTTTTAAAGTCTCAGGATATTCTTACTAAAAACAGAGTTTTTCATGAATCTTCAATTATAGTAAAACATGAAAAGTGTACACAGGATTATGGTTTATTTGATAGTGGTGGTTCAGGAGTTAGTTGTAATAATTACTATATTTGTTCTGATGGACGATTTGTCTGGAATACTTCTTTGTACGGTTTAATTGATCAAAAATTTATTTCTTCACTAGAAAATGACAAGAAGAATTCATATAAACTCCAATTATTATTAAGTGGAATTGCTATTGATTTTGAGGCGAAACATAGACTTGGTACAGCAAAAGAAATAAATTCAGATTTATCAATTGTTGAATATAAGGAAATAGATACTGACATATATCCCTTTAATGAAATTGGTTTACCTATTAAGGGTGAGAGAAAAGAATTAGATATGAAAAGACTTGAGAGAGTACATCCTGAATTTGCTAATTTCTTAAGAACAGAAATATTTGATAAAACTTTAGCACAACCATTTCGTTCATATTTTGTTTCGTATAATAATTTATATTTAATACATAACACTGATACGATATATTATTACGGCAGTATGGAAAATTTAGATATTCAAAAAAGGGCATATTTTTTTGATGTTAATAGTATTAATTATAATGATTTAATTAATGAGCTTGAAAAAGGTGAAAAAATTACTTTTAAAACAGAAGTAAATAAAAATAATAGAGAAGAAATAGGAAATCTAAAAGTTTGGGATTTTTATTTTTTTGAAAAGCAAGGCGATGTTAATAAATTTTTTAAAGTAATTAACTATTCTAATGGAGAATGGTCAGGTGTTCCAGCGACTTATCGCTCAGTTGATTCTGAAGATCCATGTGGTAAACTTAAAATTCCTACAGATATCCATTTATTTACAATGTCTGAGGATTATATCTAATTGTAATTACAACTCATGAAATATTTTATTCAAATATTTGGATGTCAGATGAATAAAAGTGATGCAGAACGAATTGCATCACTTTTAGACTCTTTAGGCTACAATGCGGTAGAGCAAAAAGAAAAGGCTGACTTTATTTTTATTGTTTCTTGTTCTGTTCGTCAGTCTGCAGAAAACAGAGTCTATGGATTGATGAGCCAGATAAAAAAGCTCAAAGCCCAAAGCCCAAAGCTAAAGGTTGTTCTTACTGGTTGCATGGCTATGAGAAAAGAAGTTGTTAAGAATTTAAAAGACGTGGATGTGTTTTTAGACATTAAAGATTTAAAAACTTTACCGAAACTATTGAACACCAAAAGTGAACAAGCAGAAATCGAAACATATTTTTCAATTAAACCAAAATATGAGTCAGGTTTTACAGCTTATGTGCCAATAATGACAGGTTGTAATAATTTTTGTACATACTGTATTGTGCCATATGTTCGTGGCAGGGAAGAATCAAGGCAACCACAGGAGGTTTTAAATGAAGTTCAATGTTTGCTTGATAACGGTTATAAAGAAATTATTTTACTAGGCCAGAATGTGAATTCGTATAGCCCAAAGCTTAGAACTCAGGGCTCAGGGTTTAGGGCTGAGATTATTAATGATTTCCCAGATTTGCTAGAAGCTGTTGCAACATTAAAAGGTGATTATTGGCTTCGTTTTCTTACCTCTCATCCAAAGGATTTTTCTGATAAATTAATTAAAGTTATTAAAAATAATAAAAATATTACAGAGTATGTCCATTTGCCAATTCAGGCCGGTGATGATACAATTTTGCGGAAAATGAATCGAAAATATACAGTTAAACATTTTAAAACTTTGGTAAAAAAAATACGAAATGCTATCCCAGGAGTTTCGATCTCAACTGACATTATTGTTGGTTTTCCAGGAGAAACAAAAAAGTTATTTGAATCTAGCGCTAAAACTTTTGAGGAAATAGGTTTTGATATGGCTTATCTTAATAAATATTCAGCTAGAAAGGGAACTAAGTCATATGATTTGAAAGATGAAGTTAGTGATATGGAAAAAAAGAGAAGAGAACTAGTTTTAACAAAACTATTAAGAAAGTCTGGTCTTGATTACAATAAGCAATTTAAAGGTCAAACACTAGAAGTTTTAGTTGGTAAAAAAGGCAAAGATGATATGTGGTTTGCCAAAACAAGAACTTATAAAGTAGTTAAATTTAAATCAAAGAAAAGTTTACTTGGACAGTTTGTGAAAATAAAAATAACCAAAGCTGGTAGCTTTGGTTATGATTGTGAGTTATTTTAATTTTTAAGCTTGATCGTTAAGCACATATTTGCAATATGCATCTTTCGGCGGTTCGAAAATACAGGCTAATAAAATCCCCAAGATGTATAAGCCTATGAAAATAATGACAATTATAGCCATTATAATCATAATTGGTGCCCACATTAAGGCCATGATTTCACAAAGCATGATCCGTTTCCATTTGTTTTTAATCAAGATCTTTTTTTGTAGCGGTTTGAATGCCAGGGGTGCCAAAATATGGCCGATGACAATGTAACCTATGATAATCCTAAACACCGCTTCCCACAATTCAATTTGCATTCCTTCTCCTCCTTTTGTTTTTTATTGAATTTTAATTTAACTTAGCAAGAATCTATTATTATGTCAAATAAACAAAAAATTTTAGTTATAGTTGGTCCAACATCTAGTGGCAAAACTAGTTTGTCTATTGAGCTTGCCAAAAAGTTTAATGGGGAAGTCATCTCAGCTGATTCACGCCAGGTTTACAAGGGGATGGATATTGGTTCTGGTAAGGTTACAAAAAAGGAAATGGAGGGGGTTAAACATTATCTTTTAGATGTTGTTTCACCTAAAACTGAGTATAATGTGGCTAAATTTGTTAAAGATGCTCAAAAGGCGATAGCTGAAATAATTGACAAAGGTAAGTTACCAATTATTGCAGGTGGAACAATGTTTTGGGTTGATGCACTACTTTATGGTATGCCTAAGACTGTTAAGCCCGATCTTAAACTACGTCAAGAATTAGACAAATTAAGTGCAGAGCAGTTGTTTGTAAAACTTAAGGAAATTGACCCAGCCAGAGCAAAGACAATTGATCAATTTAATAAAAGACGACTTATTAGGGCCGTTGAGATTGTCATGATTACTGGTAAGCCAGTGCCGAAATATAAAAAAGAAATTAAATATAATAGTTTTAAAATCGGAGTAGAGCAAACTAAGGAAGAATTGAAAAAACGAATTCATATTCGTTTGTATGATCGGATGAAAGAGGGGATGGTTGAAGAAATTGATAACCTTCATAAAAGTGGTGTTACTTGGCAAAGACTTGATGATTTTGGACTTGAATATCGTCATGTTGCCAAATATTTAAAGGGAGAGTTTACTAAAGATGAGATGTTGGAAAGATTAGAGTATGAAATTAATCATTATGCCAAAAGACAAATGACTTGGTTTAATAAAGACCAGGAAATATTTTGGTCAAATGATAATAAGAAAATAGATTTAAAAGTAAAAAAATGGCTACTTGACAAATGATTATTTGTGTGTCATTGTGCATTGACTAAAATAATTTTTTGTGTAATTATAAAGATAGAAAAGAAAAGTTCTCTAAAATAAAAAAAATCGCCAATGGCTAAAAAGGAGGTACTTAAAATGAGTGATGAGAGAAACGCGATTGATAGTGGAATGAGTCAGCCACTAACAACGTCTGTAGTTAGTGATTTTAGTGAAGCTATTCAGCGCATTAAGCACATTGATTTTTTGCCTGATAAGGTGATGGTAAAGTTGATTTCGCAGGAACATTCTGTGAGGATCAGCATTTTACTACTGAATATGATAATCATAGGTCATGCAAATAATAATCCATTTTTTTCCCCACAATTAAATATAATGAGGGAATATCTGGACAAAATGATTACTTATGATGAAAGTGAAAATGCCCTAATTATTCCTTTTCCAGGTGTTGAAAAAATAATTTTTTCAGATGAAACAGGATCAGTAACTTTTTCAAAAAAACAAATCCGACCCTCGTAAGCGAAGGTCGGATTTTTATTTCAAGAAGATTATTTTCCAATTTTTTCCTGCCAATATTCCAATATCTTTTCTTGTTTTCCATTAAGAACTTCAACTCTAGTTTTGATATCATCAAGTTTAGCAGTTGCTTTTTCACGTGCTGCAGCTTTTGGTTCAGATTCTACTTGATTAATATAATTAAGGAATTCTTGACCTTCGGCTGTTGATTCAAAATGAATTAATTCTTCATAAGCCTTTAAGTCAGCTTCTATTTCTTTTCCCAAGTCAACAGCGTCTCTACTTGAATCTCCAAATCTGTGTTCTTTGATAATTTTTAAATTTGGTTTTTCTTCTGGTTGATTCATCATCTTTTTTTCTCCATTCATAGGTTTGAGTTAGTTATTTTTTAAAATTTTATTATACTTAATTCTACCATATTTATCTATTTTTGTCAATAGTTGTCGGGTGTTTTTACCTAATATTAGCTATTTAGTTATTTAAAAACATCTGTGAAAACTCGTCATTTTTATGAGTCGAAACTAAAAAAAAACTTATTTAAAGCTTTTTTTTTAAGTTGTTGTTATTATCTAAATTATAATATTTAAATTAATTTTTTAAGTATTTTAATAACTATTTCAGGATTAGCCTTCCCCTTGGTTTCGGCCATTGTTTTACCAACAAGAGCTTGTAGAGCTTGTTCTTTACCCGCTTTATAATCTTCTACAGGTTTTTGGTTGTCTTCTATGACTTTTTTAATAATATTTTCTAATTCACTCTCATCTGACATTTGGCCTAGGTTTTTTTCTTTAATGACATGAGAAGGATCAGCACCTGTTTCAACCATTTCTGTTAAAACCTCTGTGGCAGAATTACTATTTAATTTTTGAGTAAAAACTAGGTGAATTAATTCTCCCATGTTTTCAGCTGTCATTTTTAAGCTGGTAATATCTAAAGATTTATCTTCAAGTAGGGGAAAGAGTTTATTAATAAACCAGTTACTGGCAAGTTTTGTTAAATCTGGTTTGTTTTTTGTCCAAGTATCTTTAGCCTGAGTATTTACCCAAGTTTCAAGTTCACTGATTACTTGTTCAAAGTATTGAGCTTTCTTTTTTTCCTCAATCAAAACTTTGACATCCTCATATGGTAAATCAAATTCTGAAATAAATCTTTTACGTTTACCCTCAGGAAGTTCTGGTAGTTCTGTTTTGATACATTCAATATTGATTTTAATAGCTTTATCAGCACAAGTATTTTTTGTAATATCAAAGTGGATAGGTGGAATATCTGGTTCTGGGAAATATCTGTAATCATTAGCTTCTTCTTTTGATCTTTGATCTGTTGTAACTCCTTTGCTATCATCCCAACCCCTGGTAGTCTGTTCTGTTGGGGGTGTGCCTTCAAGCCAAAGCTTAGTTTGTCTCGATATCTCATGCTCCAAAGCTCTTTCAACTGAACGAAAAGAATTAAGGTTTTTTACCTCAGTTTTAGGGTAAAGTTTTTCATCACCTGGCGGACGCATTGAAATATTAGCATCACAACGTAGATGACCTTTTTCCATGTCAGCGTCAGATATCTCCAAATAGCGCATGATTTGTCGAAGTTCTTGCAAAAATAATTTGGCTTGTATAGAATCTTTGATAGTTGGTTCAGTCACAACTTCCATTAAAGGGGTTCCACCACGATTATAATCAACTAAAGTGTCTTTTTTATTACCTTTATGGGTAAGTTTAGCCGCATCTTCTTCCAAATGTAGTCTATTAATATAGACTTTTTCTTCCTCTTTTATTTCAGGGTTAAATATCCATAAAAATCCGTTTTTACCAATTGGTTGGTCAAGTTGTGAAATTTGATAGGCTTTTGGTAGGTCAGGATAATAGTAATGTTTACGATCAAATTTTGAATACTCATCAATCTGACAATGTAACGCCAGGGAAGCTAGAGCTGACCATTCAATTGCCTGTTTATTCGCTACAGGTAAGACACCCGGATGACCAAGACAAACAGGACAAATACAAGAATTAGCAGGTTTATTCTCACCGCTATTATCACAAGAGCAAAACATTTTAGTTTTGGTCTTTAATTGTATATGTATTTCTAATCCAATGACTGGTTGTAGTTCCATAAATATTAAGCTAAAGGTGCTTCTGGTGGTGTTGGTGCTGTCTCTGGAGTAGCGGTTGGCATCCTTGTTTCTTTAAGACTGTTATAAACAATATTAGTAAAGCTAATAAATAAAGGTGCTAGAACTAAAAATATAACAGTAGATAATATGTTTAATAGAACAGATTGCTGATAACTCATCATATCAATATTACCACCAGTGATAGCATACATTAATCCAATAATTATAACCATAACAACAAAATAAATTGCTAAGCCAGGAATAACTAATCTCAAAAAGGTTTTACCCCAACGTCCTTTAACTAGTTCTTTAGAAGTTTTTAAAGCAGCATAACCTTTATTGTTTTCTTTTTCTAAAACATTAACATAACCTGAGAATCCGTACCAAATAGCAAAAATAATTCCTGGGATGATAAATAAAATAAATCCTAATATTGTTATAACTGCAGTGATAATTCCAACCCAGAAATAAGAAGCGATCATGCTTACAGAAGATTGGTATAATGACTCTTCACTTGGGTTAATTTCTTTTTTAATTAATATATCGTTAATTAGTCTTATTAATAAAATTGATATCCAAAGATTAATAACAACAGAGACGATTAAAATAATTAAGTTTAAAGCATCCAATCCAGGTACTTCAAAATATTGTACTACAAAAAGTAATACATAGGGTGCTAAGAGGATTAAAATTGGGTTAACAAACTTTTGAAAGTTATCGATGTAAAGGTTCCAGCCATCTTTAATAACAGCTGAGATTGAAATAAGATTTTTTTCCATAAATTTTTCTTTAAGCCCGCCGAAGCTTTATGCGAAGGCGGATAATTAATTAATTATATTAAGTTTACTTTTGACAATATTAAGGACATCGTTTTTAACCGCTTCTCTTTCCTGATTAGCATTAAGAGCGTGCCAGCCAAAATCATTAGAAATTTCTTTGAAGGCAGTTGCTGCTTTTTGTAAAAGTTCAGGATTACTTTCATGAACATTTCCTTTATCAAGTTCATCAGGGAAAGATGTTCCTTCAAATAATATGCCGATATCTTCTTTGATTAAGTGAGAATTAAAATTAAATAATAATTTTTTGTCCAAACTATCGGCCATGCCCCAGGCAATCCCAGTTCCAATATAATCTTCAGCTACAATCCAGGTGCCTTTGTTAAGTTTTGCTTGAAGAGTTTCCTGATATTGAGTTCTGTTAAGCACTTGAAGTAGTTGGAATTCTCTGGAAGTGAAATCATTTGGGTTTTCACCTTTTAAATAATTATTTAAAAGTGGTCCTGTTGGCTCAAGAGTGTAAACAGGATATTTCATATATTCTGCTTGTTTGCTATACCTTATAATCAAATTTTCTACCAACATTTTGGCTTGAGTTGTTTTACCCAGATTATTTATCCCATAAATTACTATTAATTTACCTTTTTCATTAGTCTCCATATTTAAATGAAATTATTATTTAAACTAATTTTATTTTAACAAATTTGGCTAAATTTAGCCAGCCTTCGCAGGCGGGGATGTTGCTATTGAGGTTACTAGCCAGTAGATCCAAAACCGCCACGAGTTCCAGATTTAACATCATCAATTTCTTGCCATTTAGCTTTATTGATTTTCACAAAGGTTCCTTGACCAATTCGTTGTCCTTTATTGATTTTAACAAGTTCATCAGTGAAATTGTAAACTTGAAGCATGATTTCATCGTCTGGCCCACAATAATCTTGGTCAATAATGCCGATGCCATGAGGAGAAGATAAACCAAGTTTGCGTGGAGTTGAACTGCGAGGGACTATTGATAACATGTAATTTACGGGTGTTTGAATAATTAAATTAGTTGGAACTAAAGCAATTTCTTTAGGTTTGATTTTCATTGGCAATCTTGAATACAAATCAAAAGCAACCGCGCCAGGTGTTTGGTATTCGGGTAAGGGAAGTGATTTGTCTATTCTGGTTATTTTGACTTTCATTGGATGGGTATATTGATTTAAAATTAGTGATTTGTAATTAGTAATTTATATCTTGTCTTTTATTTTTTGCCAAAGTTGATCTGAGATATGTTCAATAGAGTTAAGATTACCTTCTGGTGCACAATCAATTGTAGTCCAACCATAGTTTTTGGCTAAATCAAGATATGCTTGTGCAGCATCTTTTAAATGCTGGATATCTGCTTCATGGATATCTCTTTTTTTGCCTTTTATATAGTCGCGTGACTCTTTTTTATCAACTAGTTCCTGACCAATTTCTGGCGGCATGTATAATAAGATATTAAGATCAGGTCGTGGAATTTCGAAAATATCATATTCTAATTCTTCAAGCCAATTAAGAAATTTTTCACGATTTTTAGCATCTTTTATTTTGCCTGATTGATGTCCCATATTTGAAGAAACATAGCGGTTAGCTATAACTATTTTGCCTTCATTGATCCATTTCTTGATTTTTGGAGCAGCAGCAAATCTATCGCAGGCAAAAAATATAGAAGCTCTGTAAGGTCCGACCTCTAGAGCACTGCCATAATTTCCATTTAGATATTCTTCTACCAGACCAGCTGATTTTTCGCCATATTGAGGAAAATCAGCCATTTCTACTTCATAGCCATTATTTTGCAGTCTTTTAACTAAAAGAGCTGTTTGAGTACCTTTTCCTGAGCCATCTGTACCGTCAATCACAATAAATTTACCTTGCTTATTATGATTTGCTAATAAATTAAATTCTAACATATTATCTTGTTTATATTCTAAATTATTATTAAGGGCTATTTCAGCTTTCATAAGTTCACCTCCAAGATCAAGTGCATGAAGTGGATCTGAAATAAAAGTGAAAATTTTATTTTGAATTTCTTGACTATTTTCACCTTCAAATTCTTGGATTTTTAATCCTTGTGGCGAGTAGTGATTTAGTTTTATTTTTTTATCAGCCACATTTATCTCAAAACTTCCTCTTGGATCTTGGGTGCATTCAAGGGCTGGTTTGTGTTTTTCAACTGTTTCTGAAGCTATTAGAAAATCTCTTTCGTATATATGAGCTGAATTTGAAACTATAATAAGTTTACCCATTGGCATGTTAATTGCTTCGGCAATCTCTTTTTGGATTTTTCGAAAAGCAAAAGCGTTTTGTGGCCAGGCTCTATACATGTCATTTGATCTCATATAGGCAGTAATATAAAGACGATCTCTTTGAACTAAGGCATTTATAATATTCAAACAAGGACTTTTGGGATTACCAGTATCAGTCAATACATCCCAAGTAAAGGCAATTGCTCTTCGGCTATAACTATTAGCTTTTAAATCATCGATGATGGCTTTGATCTGATCAATACCTTGAAAGTTCCTTAAACGACTGCCATAAGTGTATTCTACGCCTTCAAAAACATTATCAGTCATTAACTGTGGGTAATATTCTTTAAGGTCTTTTTCATTAAAATATAAAAAATCTGGTAAAAAAGGATCATCTGGATCTTCATCAGAAATAATTGTTGTTAAATTAACTATTTCTCTTTGCATCTCTGAGTACTGACTCATTTTATTAACACCAAATTTAAGTATTCTGTCTAAAACTTTTAACCAAAGATCAGAAATTTTTTTATCTTCTAAACGAATACAGACTTCTTCTGAAGGGAAGTCAATTGATTCGCTTTGTTCTGGTTCAGGAAATTCTTCAGTAATATCAATCCAGTCTTGGTCTTTAATATCAAGCCCACTTATAATATCATTTATTTTATCTTCATCTGTAAAATAAGTATGCTGACTAAACCATGCTAAAAATTGTTCAATTTTTTCCTGAGGAATTTCTTTGTGAATGATTTTTTCTGATTCCCCATTTTTTATAAGGTTTTTTAAAAATTCCAAACTACCTGATAAATCTTTACCTGATATTATCAGGGTATTTATTTTTGGATTTAAAAAGAGGTTTTTGATTATATAATTCACCCCTTCTTTACTATAAAGTTGTCCAATAGCTCCAACTTTATTTAAATTTTCATCTGTAAGATTTTTTTCTATTTCCTCTTTTTTGCTCCAACCTGATACAATGGCCAGCCTTCCTTCAGGATTAGGTTTTAGTATTTGGTCGGTATAATATTTTGGCCAGTTCATAGCTTTAAGAAATTTTATTTAATATTTTATCAATTTGTTGATGAAGATCTTCAATTGATCCATTATTATCAATATGAAATTGGGCAGTATCGGCTACTTCTTTTATTTGAACTTCAGCTTCTTGAAGCTCATCACTTTGAAATTGTTCAAAAGTTTTTTTGGTATCATCAGTGTTTTCATCTCTTTTGATGATACGTTCAAAACGAATTTTTTGTTCAGCGTTAATTGCCACAAGATAAAACCCCTTAATCTCTTTGAGATATTTAATATCTGGAAGACGTCTAACTCCGTCAAGGACGATAAATTTATTAGTTGAATTTGTGGTATCGTTGGCAATTGTTTTAGCCATTAATTCATCACCAAATGTTTCTCTTAATGAAGATGAAAGCGCCTGCATATTTTTTCGGCTTTGTTCAATATAAAAACGATCCAAGACATCACGCAACATGGAGGAAAATCGAAATGTTTGAGCCTTGTTTTTTTCTTGTAAATATTCACAAACAGTACCCTTGCCAGAAGCTATAGGACCGACTAGACCCAAGATGATTTTATTCATATATTATTTTTTTTGTAAGTTAATAGTACCCTCATTAACTCTTTTCGGAATATCTTCAGAAAATATCTGAATTAGTTCCTTGGTCCATTTGGAATTTTCTTCATAAGTATCGACTTGAATTCCCGCATCTATTAAATAATTCATAGCCATGGTATTGCGATATACTTTTCCGATTACCACTCGAACAATACCGCAGGCCACAATATATTTAGAGCAATGGATGCAAGGATTGTATTTGGTATATAAGGTTGAGCCAGCCGTGGAAGTTCCACCCTGAACAGCTGCTTGTAACAGTGCGTTGTGTTCACCATGAATGGTCCTGACACAGTGAGAATCTTCCAAGAGGTGACCGGCATCATGACAGTGGGGCAGGCCTGGAGGCGAACCATTATAGCCTGTGGAGATAATTCGATTGTTTTTGACTAAAACCGCACCTGTATATAAACGGTCACAGGTACCGCGACTAGCAATTATTTTCACTATTGACATGAAATAATCATCCCAAGAAGGACGATAATGTTTGCGTTCTTCAGCCATAATTTTGATTTATTTAAGATTTTTTTAGTGGTTTTATTTTAGCAAAAGACTTAGAAAAAAACAAATTTTGTCAATATAAAAAGCACTCATTGGATTTGAGCGCTTTCTATATAATTATATTATTGTACTTGTACTTTAATCCCAGGACCCATTGAAGATGAGATTGAAATATTTTTAATGAAACTTCCTTTGATCGCAGTTGGTTTTTGCTCGTTAACTGAATCTAAGAAAGTATTATAATTTTCTAAAAGTTTTTTATCATCAAATGAAGCTTTGCCTATAGCAGTATGAATATTACCAGTATCATCAGTTTTGTATCTGATTTTACCTTTAGCTAATTCTTCGACAGATTTTTTAATGTTGGTGGTAAGTGTTTCAGTTTTTGGATTTGGCATGATTCCTTTTGGACCTAAAATTTTAGCGATTTTGGATAAACTCCTCATCATTTCAGGTATAGTTAAAAGAATGTCAAAATTAATCTTTCCAGTTTTAGCAATTTTTTCAATTAATTCTTCGCCACCAACAATTTTTGCTCCAGCATCTTTTGCTTCTTTTTGTTTGTCTTCAGGAACAATTACAGCAATTATTAATTTTTTTCCTGTGCCATGGGGTAGGGAAGCTGTTGTTCTAATTTGTTGGTCACTTTTTTTTGGATCAATCCCAGTTCGAATTACAATATCAATAGAAGCATCAAATTTAGTTGTAGATGTTTCTTTAGCTAATTTAATTGCATCTTCGATAGGGTATGGTGATATTGGATCAATTTTTCCTTTTAAGTCTCCGAATCTTTTTGAATGTAATTGTTTGTTAGTTTTTTTCATAGGTTTATATAGGTTATTTTAACCACAGATTTTTAATCACAGATTACACTAATTTAAGTAAATATCAGTGTAATTTGAGTGATTGATCTGTGTTTTAGTTATTAATGTAAAAATAAAAACTAGTGCACACAATACACCAGTTTTATTAGTTAGTTGTATTGCGTGGTTTGGTGCGATATATCGCTCCCACACTGTTTAAATTATCAATGCACAATGCACAATGCACAAAATTGATAATTGTGAATTATAAATTGATCATTGATTATTTTTAGCCTTCGACTGTAAGACCCATTTGACGAGCTGTTCCTTCGATAATCTTGGCTGCTTGTTCAACATCATCAGTATTTAAATCAGGCATTTTAATTTCAGCTATTTCTCTTAATTGAGCTTTAGTTACTTTACCGATTTTTTCTTGTAATGGTTTTCCTGATCCCTTTTTTATTCCTGCTGCTTTTTTTAGTAATTCAGCTGCTGGGGGAGTCTTTAGTTTGAAATCAAAAGTTCTGTCTTCATAAACACTGATCTCAACCGGAATAACATCACCCATTTTATCTTTAGTAGCGTCATTAAATTTGCTACAAAAATCTTGAATATTTAAACCATGTTGACCCAAGGCAGGACCAACTGGGGGAGCCGGGTTTGCTTGACCAGCTTTTATTTGTAATTTAATTGTAGTTAATAATGTTTTCGCCATATTCTTTTACAAGTTAATAGGAGCTAATGGAGCTAGAAGCGAATAGGTTTATAAGTGTTTTTAACCTATAGCTCTTATTACTCTTTTAATTTAAAGTATTAAATCTTTTTTATTTATAATTTTCGTGTAATTCGTGTTTATTCATTAGTGGTTAAGTCACATTATATCTTTTTTATCTGTAAAAAGTCAAGCTCTACTGGTGTTTCACGTCCAAACATGGAAATCAAAATTTTGACTTTTCCACGAGCTTCATCAATCTCAGTAACTTTACCATCAAATCCTTTGAAAGGACCGTCAACAACTTTAACAGCAGTACCTTCGGTAACGTCAATTTTAAATTTAGGTTCTTCTTGACCCATTCTTTTAAATAATGATTTTACTTCAGCTTCTGAAACAGGTGTTGGAGTTGTTCCTGAACCAACAAATCCAGTAACATTCGGTGTATTACGAACAACATACCAAGATTCATCATCAACAATCATCTCAACCATTAAATAACCAGGAAATATTTTTTCAATAACAGTTTTTCTTTTACCATTTTTAATTTTAATCTTTTTTTCTGTCGGAACGACAACACCAAAAATTTTATCTTCCATATCCATGTTTTCGATTCTTTGTTGTAAATTTTCAGCCACGCTTTCTTCGTATCCAGAATAAGTGTGAATTACATACCATCTTTTTCCACGTGAAATTTGTTTAGCCATAAGTTTATTGGTTAGGTTAAACACTGATTTATTATCACTGATAACACTGATAAAATTCATGTTATTGTGAACTCAAATCTGTGGTTTATTATTTTAATATTTGTTCTATGCCCATGTTTAAAAAGAAATCAGCTACGCCGATGAAAAAAGCAACAAAAAGACTAATCCCGATTACTAATAGGGTATAGTTAATGGTTTCTTTTTTTGTTGGCCAAGTGACCTTTTTAAGCTCAATATATGAACTTTTTATATACTGGGTTAAACGTTTGATTGGGTTTTTCATAAATTAAATTTAAGGTTTTTAAAAAGACCCTTTGCAGGTCTTTATTGTTAATATTTATTGTATAGATATTATTGAAAAATGTCAAGTTTTTGTTTGGTACATTCAACTGTCAAGTGCAACACTTTGATTAATAACTTCTAAGGGAGTTTTGTATCCGAGTCTCTTTCTAGGTCTTGTATTTAATGCCAGTTCTATGCGAGATATTTCCTTGTGTGATATTTTTGCAAAGTCAGTTTTCTTTGGTAAGTACCATCTGATCAATCCGTTAGTATTTTCGTTTGTCCCTCTCTCCCATGAATGATACGGGTGAGCTAGATAACAATCAAGTGATAGTACATTTTCAATCCTAGCTATCTGCGCATTCTCCTTACCATTATCCCATGTAATTGTTCTCTTAAAGTTGTTTGGTACGCTACTAAGACGGCGGATGACGGCATCTGAAGTTTCTTGAGAGCTATGGTTTGCGATCTTTGTAATCAAGACGTATCCGCTTTTCCTATCAACAAGTGTATTAATTCCCGCAAGGCTTTGTCCTGATATCACAGAATCACCTTCCCAGTCACCAAAGCGTAATCTCTGAGCTACAATATCTGGTCGTATTTCTATTGATTTCCCCCTTAATCTGCCCATTCTTTGAGTACCTCTCATCCCTTTCTTAACTCTTCTTTTATGCCTTCTTTTGAGGTATGGGCGTAAATCATCTTTACCTGGTTTAAGATTACCCCAACCATTACGATGTACTTGATCATAAATGTATTGATAGATAGCTTCATGAGATATTGTTTGATCACACTCCAATGGTAATCTTCCCGAAATCTGTTCAGGGGACCAGCCTTCCTTTAGCTTTAAGATTACATAATCTCTAGTTTCATCATTCTTGAGTCGTAATTCTCTACCACGAGAAGACTTCTTTTTAGTAGCCCTTTGATTTGCTCTAAAAGG
>JAUVKC010000039.1 GCA_030592165.1 Candidatus Buchananbacteria bacterium
TAGAAAAGCACTAAAATCCCTATTGGAAAACCATTTTGAATTCCAGGTTTTAGTAATACCTATTCTAAAAATTTTTGGATTAACTTTTTGTCCCATATTAGCCTGCTGTACGATTAAATATTTTATTGATAAATCCTTTACCTTGTTTCATTGTTCTTTTGTCACCATGTTGCTGATGACGGTGTTTGCCTTCCATTCTTGGATCATTTTTTTCTTTATCTTTTTCTTTTTCAGATTCTTTACTTGTTTTAGTCAAATCTTTCTTAGATTCTACTTTTTTTGCTGCTGGTACTTCTTTAATCTCGTCCAAAGACTTCACCTTAACTGTTTTTTCAGTCTTAACTATCTTTTTAGTCTTCTTTGCTTTAGTTGTTTCAATTTCATCTAAAACAATAATTACATGTGACATCTTTTTTCTAATAGGAGCTGCCCTACCATGAGCTCTTGGTTTCCATCTTTTTAACATTCCAGCCTGATCAACTCTAATTTCTTTAATAAACAAATTGTCTTTTTTTAATTCCAAATTATTTTCAGCATTAGCAATAGCAGAATTCAATAACTTTATAACCGGCTTTCTCGCAGCTTTTGTAAGAAAAGCTAATTGAATCAGAGCTTCTTCAACTTTCATTCCTCTCACAACATCAATAACCAACCTAACTTTTTTAGGCGAAATTCTTAGATGACTTAATTTTGCTTTTGCTTGCATATTTAAATTTGTTTATTAGTTTATTTGTTTATTAGGGATTGGTATTTTAACTGTTTTTTTCAATTCACTAATTTCTAACCTATTTCCCTTTTTGTTGTTCTTTGGCCATTTTACCACCATGGGTAACAAATTTTCTAGTTGGAGAAAATTCTCCTAATTTATGTCCTACCATATTTTCAATCACATCAACAACAATATGTTCTCTTCCATTATGTACTCCGATTTTAAAACCAACCATCTCTGGTGTAATTGTACAGGCTCTGTCCCATGTCTTAATAACAGTATCATCCCCAGATTTAAGCTGAGAAATTTTATTCAATAACTTGGCATTTATATATGGACCTTTTTTTAAACTTCTTGACATAATATTTTTATTAATTTAACCATTAATCTTTTTTCACTAATTTTCGTGTTATTCGTGATTATTAATTCGTGGTTCATACTTCCTATTAATCCTAGCGTTTTTTCTTTTTCCGTCTTTGAATAATTAATTTATTTGAATACTTCTTGGCTTTTCTTGTTTTTACACCCAAAGCATGTTTACCCCAAGGTGTTTTTGGATATTTCAAACCAATTGGCTGATTACCTTCACCACCACCATGAGGATGATCACATGGGTTCATTGCTTTACCACGAACAGTTGGTCTAATACCCAAATGTCTTTTTCTACCAGCCTTACCCCAACGAATAGTATTATACTCTGAATTACTTACAGAACCTAATGTTGCCATTGCATCTTTATTAAACCTTCTAACCTCACCTGAAGGTAACTTGATAGTAGCATACTTTCCTTCAACTGCCATCAATTGTGCACTATTTCCAGCACTTCTGACTAACTGGCCACCTTTACCAGGGGTTATTTCAATATTATAGATAAAAGCACCTTCTGGCATGTTTTTTAGTGACATTGCATTACCAGCCTGAACTTTAATCTTATTTTCTTTACTAGAAATCACTTCATGACCAACTTTCAATTCACCCGGAGCAACAATATATCTTTTTTCACCATTACGATAAACAATCAAAGCAATTCGAGCATTTCTATTTGGATCATATTCAATCGTCTTAACCAAACCAGGTATATCATAAAGATCTCTTTTGAAATCAATTATTCTAATATGTCTTTTGGCGCCGCCACCTTTATGTCTAACAGTAATTCTCCCTGTAACATTTCTACCACCACTTCTTTTTCTTGGTATTAATAATTTCTTAGTAGTCGGCTTCTTTTCTGTAATATCAGAAAAGCTATCAACGCTTGATAAACGTCTTCCAGGTGTGAGTGGTCGATATTTTTTTACTGTAGCCATAATATTTATAATAAAGCTTTGGGCTATTGAGCTTAGAACTCTAGGCTCATAGAAAATAATTTTTTAAACTCCTTCGTATAATTGGATCTTATCACCTTGTTTTAAGGTTATAATAGCTTTCTTCCATTTTTTCTTTTTACCTGTAATCTTACCGTAACGGACTGAATTACCACGATTTACAATAATATTAACATCAATCGGATCAACATTATAAAGACTTTTAATTGCCTTTTTTATTTCAATCTTATTTGTTCTTTTTGATACTTCAAAACAATATTTATTCATAGTAGCTAAATCAGTTGCTTTCTCAGTAATTAAAGGTCTAAGCAAAACTTTATAAGCGTCCTTAGTATCAGTAGATTTTGCTTTAACTGTTTTTACTGTTTTCTCTTTAGTTCCTGAAACTGGAGTATCCTCACCTTTAACCTTCAAACTAGTATATTCATTATCTTTTTTCTTATTATCTTGTTTTTTGGCAACCTTAACTTTAGCATTCTTCTTTAGATCAATAGACCCCTTTGAAGGTGCTTTCTTTTTATCATCTTTTTTCTTTGTAAATCTATCTAAAATTCCCATATATTTTATTTCTTATAAGTTTCGGTTAATTTTTTGACTGCTTCTTTATCAATTAAAATATTCTCATATTTTAATATATCATAAACATTCATACTATCAGCTAAAATTGTTTTTACATTTTCTATATTTCTGGCTGATTTTGTTATATTATCATCTTTAGCTTTTAAAACTAATAAAACTGATTTTGCTTTTTTGACTGGGCTTTTTTTTAAAATAATATTTAATTCTTTAGTCTTTATTTTATCAAATTTCAAATCATCCACAACAATAAACTCATTTTCATTAACCTTATCAGTTAAACACATAAACAAGGCTTTTTTCTTCATTTGACTATTAATTTTTTTTGA
Source organism: Candidatus Buchananbacteria bacterium (assembly GCA_030592165.1). Lineage (GTDB taxonomy): Bacteria > Patescibacteriota > Patescibacteriia > CAIXNZ01 > CAIXNZ01 > JAUVKC01. The sequence continues at coordinate 2,937 of JAUVKC010000039.1, forward strand.
AAAATTTCTTTCTTTAGTCGGCCCAAAAGTAACTCCGCCACCAGACCAAATAGGCGATCTGCTTGAACCATGTCTAGCTCTACCAGTTCCTTTTTGATTCCATGGTTTTTTACCACCACCTCTTACTTCACTTCTACCCTTAGCATGGGCTAAAACCTGCCGTGAATTTGCTCTTTGTGCCTCAACGACTTGATGAACTAAAGCTGGATTAATATCTTCAACACCAAAAACAGCAGAATCTAAATTTATTGCTTCAATTTCTTTACCTTCCAGATTATATACTTTTACTTTGACTGTTTTAGTTGCCATATATAAAAATTATTTAACAATTTTTTTATTATATAAAATATACCCTGCTGAATATGCTATAATTGTTGTTATGACTGCAAATATTATTGTAGAAAACAGGTCAAAAACAAAAATATCATTCCAATTCTTACCAAATATTTCAATTAACTGCGGGTTAGATATTGTTAAGTTAAAACCGACATATTTAAATATTGGATACCAAGTAATATCTAACAAAACAATTAAAGCGAAAATTGTAAAAATTGTAATTTTAGATTTATTTTTTATTTTAAATCTTTCCATAACATAAAAAACTGCGATACCAATAACACTTGCTATTACCAGAACATTGAAAATTAAAATTATGATAGTATAAATAGCCATATTTATTTAGATTCTTTTTTATTATCTTCTTTAACTTCTTCCTTAGATTTAGGAGCTGGAGCAACTTCTTTTTTTTCTTTTGGCTCCTCTTTTTTTACTTCTTCTTTTTTAGCATCATCTTTAGCATCATCTTTAACAGGCTCTTTTGCTACTTCAGTTTTTTTCTCTTTAACATCTTCTTTTTTATTCTCTATCTGTTTTTCTTCTTTATCCTTTACTTCCTCTTGCTTCTCTTTTTTAAGTTCTTCTTTTTTGACTGTCAAATCCATTTCACCTGGACCTGAAACTTCAACCAAACCATTACGACAACCTGGAATAGCTCCTTTAACAAAAAGTAAATTATTATCTAAATCAATATCAATTATTTCTAGGTTTGTAACAGTCACAGTGTCACCACCCATTCTACCACCCATTTTTGTCCCTTTAAATACATGAGCTGGACCAGTAGCACCAATTGAACCTGGATGTCTTAATTGATCTTTATTACCATGAGATGCTTTTTGACCTTTAAAACCATGTCTTTTAACTACACCTTGAAAACCTTTACCTTTTGAAGTTCCTCTTACTTTCACTATATCACCCTTAACAAAAACACTAACTCCAATTTCCTGACCGGATTTAAATTCTTGTTCATCATTTTCAGCCAAACGAAATTCTTTAATATACTGGGCTTTAAAGATATTTTTTAATTTACCTAAAAGTGGTTGATTTATTTTCTTTGCTTCTTGATAACCAACCTGGATAGCTTTATAACCATCTTTATCCTTATTTTTTATATCAGTAATAAAACATGGTCCTGCATTAATAGCAGTAACAGGAACGACTGTCCCATCTTCCCTAAACTTCTGGGTCATATGTTGTTTTTTACCTAATATAAATTTCATAAATCTTATTTTTTTGAGAAATAAAAAAACCTGGTTTCACTAAAAATCCAGATTTGCTTAAATCTATCAAACTAAAAAATCGATGTTTTAGTCTGAGCTGGATTTTTAATTTTAGTGATTAAATTATCTCTCCTAATAATTACTCGAAAATACAAAGGTTTTTCCTTTTAAATTTAAAGGAAGCTTTCTTTATGTTTTCAACAATTAATTTAAAATTGCTAAAGATTAAACGTTCTTTGTTAATAACAATATTTTATCTGAAATCAGAAAAATTGTCAAGTCTTACATCTTTATTTCAATATCAACACCGGCTGGTAGATTCAAACTCATAAGAGCATCTATTGTTTGGGGTGTTGGTTCAATAATATCAATTAATCTTTTGTGGATTCTCATTTCATATTGATCACGAGAATTTTTGTGAACAAAAGTAGAATTTAAAACCGTATACTTTCTTTTGGCTACTGGCAAAGGTACTGGGCCAGAAATTTGGGCTCCTGTCCTTTGAGCTGTTTCCAAAATAGTCTTAGTAGACTGATCAATGATCTTATGATCATAAGCTCGAATTTTAATTCTAATCCGTTGTTTATCTTCTGATTTTTCTTTTTCCTTGTCTGTCATGGAATTTAATTTTAATATAAATTAATATTAAATGCATAAAAGTCCTCTCTGCTAAACAGAGAGGACCTTTATATATTTTAAGCAATAATCTTTGTTACAACACCAGCACCAACAGTTCTACCACCTTCACGAATAGCGAATTTCATTTTATCTTCCATAGCTACAGGTACAATTAATTTAATTTTTAATTGTACAGTATCTCCAGGCATAACCATTTCACCACCACCTAAAATTTCAACTTCACCAGTTACATCTGTTGTTCTGATATAAAACTGAGGTTTGTATCCTTTGAAAAATGGTTTGTGACGACCACCTTCTTCTTTTGATAACACATATACTTCAGCTTCAAATTCTGTATGAGGTTTGATTGAACCTGGTTTTGCTAAAACTTGACCACGTTCAATGTCTTCTTTTTTTGTACCACGAAGCAATATACCAGCATTATCTCCGGCTCTACCTTCATCTAATTGTTTGTTAAACATTTCAATCCCTGTAACAACAGTTTTAGCAGTATCTTTCATACCAACAATTTCAATTTCGTCATTTAATTTCAAAATACCTCTTTCAATTCTACCAGTCGCAACAGTTCCACGACCTTCAATTGAAAATACATCCTCAACAGGCATTAAAAAATCTTTATCAGTATCTCTTACAGGTTCTGGAATAAAACTATCAAGAGCATCTAATAATTCTTTAATTGGCTTCCCAGCATCACCTGTTGGATCTTCTAAAGCTTTTAAAGCTGAACCTTTAATAATTGGTGTGTTTTCACCATCAAATTCATATTTTGTTAAAAGTTCTCTTACTTCTTCTTCAACTAAACTAATTAAATCAGGATCAGTTACTTGATCAACTTTGTTTAAGAAAACAACAATTGATGGAACACCAACCTGACGAGCTAATAAAATATGTTCACGAGTTTGTGGCATGGGACCGTCAGTAGCCGCAACTACCAAAATAGCACCATCCATTTGAGCTGCACCAGTAATCATGTTTTTGATATAATCAGCATGACCTGGACAATCAACATGAGCATAATGTCTTTTTTCTGTTTCATATTCTACATGAGCTGTAGAAATTGTAATACCACGCTCTTTTTCTTCAGGAGCGTTATCGATTTGGTCTACAGTCTTATCCTGAGCTGCACCACCAGAACCTTTTAAATACTGCAAAAGAGCAGCAGTTAAGGTTGTCTTACCATGATCTACGTGACCAATAGTTCCCACGTTTACATGGGGTTTAGAACGATCAAATTGTTCTGCCATAGTTTTAAAATCCTTTGAAACGACCTCTTCCTATTAGGAGAGTTTTACCCAGCCGTTTCAGCTTAAAATTATAATTTATTAATAACTAAATGTGTATCCAATTATATCACAATTTTGAATTTTGACAAGTCTTTTTAATGATTAGTAACCTTTAATCATCTTCTTCGGTTGGCTCAAAATAATATTGTGTTTCAATTATATCAGAATCTGCAGCCTGAATTTTTTCTTCTAATTCATCCCATGTTTCAGGTAAAGATTCTTTTTCTTTACTTGCCTGCCAAAAAGCTATATCTTGATTTATTTTATTTAATAGTTCTTCCTGAGATAAATCTTTAACTTTGCTTTTTTCTATTAACAAACTTTCATATTCTTCGGTACTAAGAACTACAAAACTATTACCTTGATCATCTTCAAAGATAAATCTATCCCCTGTCTTTCTGATTAAATCTAATATCTGTTTAAATTTTTTCATAAAATAAAAAAGTTCTAAATCACTTTAAAACTGTGTTTATCTTAGCTAAAATAGAAAAAAATGTCAAGTCTCCCACCCTATAGCATCCGGCTATAGGGTGGGTTGACTTTAGTGTCCTTGTTCAGGCGCATAATGACATCGGACTGATTACAGAGTTTCCTGGAAATAATTCTTCTTTGGTAATTTCCAAAATTTCCATAAAATCAGTTTCGATATTTGTCAATTCACTCGGCAGTTTATTCATGACAAACTCGTGTGGTTTGCCATCACGATAACTTCTTTTACCAGTCATCGCTTCGTAGACGTCGTTGGTAGTCAAGAGTCCAAGCATAAACATGAACTTTGGATCGTTCAAGAACTCCTGATTGGCCTTGACCACGCCGTTGTCCGGGTAACCTTGATTACGAAAGTGATGCAAAACTGACAAGGCAACGACTTCTTTGGGGACAGCGAACATTTCTCCCAGATAAAAAAACCATCTGGCATGAGAAGGCAAAGCTTTTCTCTGCGCTTCATTAAAAGTGCCGCTCTCGTCCCAAAATTCCTTTGTGTAAGCCATTTTGCAGAAATCATGAAAGGCATGAGCCCATTCAAGATACAACCACTCATCAGGTGAAAAAAACATTTCTTCCTGATAACCGATTTTCTGGACGAACTCTTTCATGATCGTATCAAATTTGCCTGCTTCCCAAAGCTTGCGAATATCACGGAAAATTGCCTGCATCCTCATAAGGTGCAAAAAGCTTTCTTCGTGATAGGGCCGCAAACATTCATCACGTGTAATCAAGAGAAAATCAATCGGTGAATAAAAAAGAGGCTTACCATCCAAAAGATGATTTGCAGCCTCCTTGATAGCTTCACTACGACTCAAATTCTTTGCCAAGCGAATTATGTCGGGGTTTTCGATTATAGACTCAGGACACTTGAAATCTCCAGCTGTGTAAATTATCAGTTTTTGCGTTTCTGGATGAAACTCCCAAAAATCCCTCGCCCCTATCACCGTGTTATCTCTTTTTGCCACCTCGTCCTCCTTATTTATTTGTAGCGTTCAACCTTTTTTATTAAAACCAGATTATAGAGCTAAAACAACAAGCTCAATAATAACAAAATCCATTTACAACTAAAAAACCCCGCTTGACACTTCACTTGAATATCGTTCCAAAGGATATTTGGCACGATAATCGAATAAAGTAAAACAAGTAGGGTTATGAGTATTATAATAGCGGATACTAATAACGTTGTCAACCCCCCTTTTTGGCTAATTTTAAACAAAATTTACACATGTTTACCCCCATAGTTTTACACATATTTATCAACAGAATTGTCCCCAAACTTATACACGTTTTATTAACATTCCTTCGTAAAATAAAATTTAAACCATCTTCATTTTAATTATTAAATCATAATTTGTTTATAATTTCATTTTATTCTTTTCTGTAAAATTGACAAAACTCATATAAATATATAAACTTTAATAAAGAAATCATCCTTGGGGGATAACGATGGGATGGTCCGGGGGCTTGCTCAATTGAGCAAGCCCCTA
>JAUVKC010000061.1 GCA_030592165.1 Candidatus Buchananbacteria bacterium
CTGAAAGTTCTGGGGCTTGGTGGCAATCAATAGTTTTTAGTTTTTTTCACGTTGGTTTGATTTTAAGTATTTTACTATCATATTTACCACAGGAAATGTTAAACCATGTTTCTGAAGGTATGCGTAATTTATTTGTATCTGATCCAGCTAAGTTTTTTTGGCTGGTAATGCCGATTTTAATGATGGTTTTAATACGAAAAAAGAAAAAGGAAGATTGAACCACCTGCCTTCGCACTAACGTGCTTCGGCAGGCAGGCAGATTTCAACGACTGATAATACAAATTTAAATTAATTATTATGAAGTTAAGTAAAATTACAATAATTTGTTTAGTTTCTACGGCTATAGTTTTAGCTAGTGTTTTAATTGTTCAAGCTGCTGGTTTTATTAGTTATGAAAATGATAATCAGATAATTGTTTGGGATCCGGTGAGGTTGGTTGGTAAAGGTTTGAAAATGTCTAATTTGGGTATAAATGATCTTGAAAATATACCTGATGGTGTAATTAAAGTTGATGATAAAGATCTTTACGTTCGTAGCTTTATGGGTTTTGATTGTACTAATTACCCGACTGACACTACTGCTTGTACTACAAAAATAGGTGATATTGGTGGCAGTGCTTTTCTCAGCATTGATACTGTTAAAGGCGAAGTCTTGAGTTTACTTGCCCCAAACAGTGGTATAAAACTAGATGCACCAAATCTTATAACTATGAAAGGTAAAGTAGTTTTGGAATCTGAAGCTGAAAATAATCTAGTTTTATTGAGTGATGAAGATAGTAGCGCTTCATCAGTGATAATAGATACTGCAATTAACAGCGTTTTTGTTGAGCATTTGTTTACTGAGGAGATTATGGGTGATGATTTGAATATGCCAGATATTTATTTTGAATCTGGTTCTTATTTTGAACCATTAAGAATAATTAATATAACATTATAATAATTATGAATAGGATATTTAAAATTGTTATATTTTTATGTACTATAGCCTTAATGTTATTAGCGGGTAATTTTGTATTTGCTGAAGGTAAGGGTTATTTTTTGGAAAAAGGTGAAGAGTTTTTTGTTTTTGATAATTTATATATTCGAGGTTTTTTGTCTAGTGGTAAAAAAATTGTTAATCAAGATGCTAAAAATGGCGATGTGTTAGTTGAAAATGAATTTATTTTAGATGAAGATTCATCATTCACTTTTTGCCGTGACCGAAAACAGATAAAGTCACCATTTGCGCCTTTAAACACTGATTGTAGTGATAAAGTTTTAGTTTGGCATGCTGATCCTGATGTCGGTCTGGAAATTATTGATCCGCAATTTTATGAATTAATTACTAATAATATTGAAGCTACTGATACTATAAAATTATCTGCTGAAGATGATCTTTTGCTGACTAAGAATCTTAGAGTTGCTGGTTGTCTGGTTAATGATGGGACTGGTCAATGTGATACCAGAACAAAGGGGCAATTAAAAACAAAAAGCCTATATTTAAAAAGTTTTGATACATTGCCTATTGATACTAACCTTACGACATTGACTTTAAGTGGTAATAATATAAATTTTGCAGAAATTAATTTGGGCGATGATGATGATGTAGCAAATCATAGTGTATGTTGGAAACCTGGATCAGTCCCACCCTCAACTTGTGGTAATGCTAATGGAGATAGTTATAGAAATAAAAATTTTTCATATTTGGATAGTAATGGCAACATTATAGATTTAGGTTTTGATGGCAGGACAGGATCAAAGGTTTGCTGTTATTTAAAAATAAATTAATGTATGAATAATATATATAAAATTTGTTTATTTATCGCTTTATTTATCGCCTCAGCTTCGATTGCTTGGGCTGGTTTTAATTATAGTTCTGCAAATAATAATTTTTTAGTTGATTCAGTTCTGAAAATTGGTGGTAATTATGTTTTAGTAGGTGAGGCCCTATCTGGCTATTGTGAAGACTCTACTTATATAAATCAACTTCAATGTGAGCTTGGTGGTAGTACCTGGAATGAACTTTTAAGTAAAGTTAATACTGAAGGTAATGTTACAGAATCAGATTCTTTTTTTGCTATTTCTAATAATTTAATATTTTTAACGCCTAATAGTCGTTTTGTTAGTGGGGTTAGAACAATGAGTAAAAAAGAATTTTCAACTAATGCTATTACAATCAGTAGTTCAAATAAAAATTTAGAAATAAAACCTCAATCAGGCAAGGGAACTCTAAGTTTACAAGCAAATAAAATTTTATTGTTAAATAATTTAAAATCAAATGAGGGCGTAAGTTTTTTAGATCATGAAAACTTGAATATCAGTAATAACGCAATTTATGTAGAACAGGTTGTTGCTGATGAACTTATATTTTTTGGTGACGGAACATTAACAATACCAACAGATACTACTTTAAAGGTTAGTCCTGGGGGAACAGCTTCAGCTGATAGTATAACGATAGGAATTGGTGATAATAATGAAAAGGATTATTGTGTAAAAATTGATCTAACACCAGTTCATGAAAGGAATCTTACAAATGCAGTAGCTGATGGAAACACTAATGGTGTTAGTTGGGCAGTATTTCTAGGTGATCAGCCATATCCTTCATCAAGGGCTTGTGATGCTGATGGAGGCACTGCTCCACTAAGTAGTATTGGTGGTGGTAGATATACCCATAAAACCTGTTGCCCTAAAGATTATTACATATTTGATTTTGATGTTGAAAGTGCTTTATATTGCTGTCAGATTGGTAGTGCACCTAATTTATAACAAATATTAAATAATGTCTAAAGATTTTAATTTCCAAGTTGATGGGGATAAACTTGAATTCACAATAAATACGAAGATATATTCACTTGAAACTATTTATCAAGCTGCTTATTTATTTTTAGATAAAGTTTATATCTTTTTAGACGGTGATCCAAGCAAGGAAATAATAGTTGTTATGAAAATAAAGGATAGCCCAGACAACAATTCGGTAGATTTAGAGAAAATAGCAGATGAATTTCATAATGAACTTTTAAATCAATTATTAAGAGCAAAAGTTAACAAATCCAATGCTAAGATAAGAGAATATATTGTTGCTCAAGCACTATATAACGCGGTACCTAATGAAGTTGATGAATTATTAGAGGAAGTTGAAGAAACCAAGGCTGAAAACTGGCAAGATGATCCCATGAATATTGCTAAACCATGGGAGGGCGATAAGGAGAGTAATTAATATGGAAATCAAGTTTAATAAAGAAATTTATTCATTGGGGGCAGTAAAATTAGCAATTAAAGAATTTTCTGAATTAGCAGATATTGATATTGAGCAAGAACAGAATTATATCAGGGTTAAATTTATCAAAGTTAAAGAAGGTGATATGGCTGAAATGAAAGATGAGTTTGCTAATTATGTTTTAGGACTTCATAGCTAATGGCAAATTGTTAATAGAAAATTGCACTAATTAAGAAAATAAAGGCTTTCAAGAAATCTTTAGATAGATAAAGATTTTCAGGCAAAGTACCATGAGCCATAAGCCATATGCCAAAATCATGTTAGATTTACAGACAATTGAAAAATTTGCTCAAGATAAAATCGCTTATTTTCGTTTTAAAAGGTTTGAAGACGGTAATTATTTAATTACTAATGAATATGGTAAGTTTCTCTGGTTAAATGAAGATAATTTTAAAAATTTTGTTTTAGATAAATTAGATATGAGTGGTCCAATTTATAAAGAGTTAAAAGAAAAGTTATTTATATTGGATAAAGAGTATTTGGGCAGAGCAATCAGACAATACGCTCAACAAAAGAGTTTTTTGAAATTTGGACCTTCTTTGCATATTGTGGTTGTGACTTTACGGTGTAATCATAAATGTATTTATTGTCATGCCAGTGCAAAAACTTGTGAGGATAAAGGTTATGATATGGATATGAAGACAGCTAAGCAAACAGTAGATACTATTTTTAAAACAACTAATGACGCTATTGCCATTGAGTTTCAGGGTGGTGAACCACTCTTGAATTGGCCGGTGATTGAATTTATCATTAAATATGCTAAAGAAAAAAATAAATTAGAGAATAAGAATTTAGTATTTCGTTTGGTTTCAAATTTTAGCTTGCTTGATGAAGATAAAAAGAATTTTTTAATAAACGAAGAAGTGAATTTTTGCACTTCTTTGGATGGTGATGAAGAAACCCATAATTTTAACCGGATATATTTAGAAGCTAATAGTTATCAAGAAACAGTTAAGTGGATAAAAAATATTAATCAGGCTTATGATGATAAATATCATGATAAGAAAAGAAATTATTTTTCTATTGGCGCTTTGATAACAGTTACCAGAAAGACTTTGGGTAATTATCAAAAAGTTATTGATACATATATTGATTTGGGTTTTCGTAATATATCTTTACGTTATTTAAACCCTTTTGGTTTTGCAGCTGATACCCAAAAAACGATTTGGTATGATCCTCAGGAATTTATTGAGTTTTACAAAAAATCTTTAGATTATATTTTACAAAAAAACATTGATGGAAGGATTTTTTATGAATCTCAGGCTGTTTTTCACCTAAGAAAGATATTATTGAATGAAGAACCTAATAATTTGGAAATGAGATCACCTTGTGGGGCAGGGATAGGACAGTTAGCCTACAATTATAATGGTGATGTTTATACCTGTGATGAAGGCAGAATGATTGCCAGGATGGGTGATGAGATGTTTAAGCTAGGCAATATTTTTACTAATAATTTTGAAGAATTAATTAATAATGATTTATGTAAATCAATTTGTTCAGCTTCCTGTACTGATGGCCTAGCAGGTTATAATGAAAATGTTTACAAACCGTATTTAGGAGTTTGTCCAATATATAATTATTCTATTCATGGCAATATATTTCCAGCAATGAAAACAAGTTTTCGCTGGCAAATTGACGAGGCTATGATTGAATATTTATTTCTAAAAATGAAAGATAAAAAGATTTTGGATATTTTCACAGAATGGGTCAAAAGATCAAAACCGCCTATTGCTAAATAATTTATAAATTTTAAATACTATGAAAAACAAAATCCCTAAAATAAAGAAAAAATTTAAAGAATTTTTAAACGACGAAGAAGGGAAAATTACTAAAAAAGATATTATTATGCTTGGAATCGGTATAACTGCTTTAGGTATTATTGCTGAAGAAGCTGAAGCAGCAACTCGTATCTGTCCACGGGGAGATGAAACGGGAGATGGAACAGGCGGTTGGCAAGATGACACAAGTAAAAAAAATAATAAGTGGGGTTGGACGGATAGGGGAAATGGTTATCACGCTAAAAATTTCATAGGCAAAAGACATTATGGACACAAAAATTTTATTGATAATTCAACAGAAGATCAGGGTGTTCACTGTTCACATGGTTCGCATGGTTCACATGGCTCACATGGCTCACATGGTTCTCATGGTTCATATTAAATTTTATGGGACAAGTTTTTAAGCCCAATGAAATAGTTTTGATATTAAGTCGTTTATGCAATGCTAATAGTTGTAATTATTGTCAGGTAAATAAAAACTTTAAAAATAATTATTTGATCGAAAATTTAGATAAATTAGTATCTTATTTAGCTAAAAATAAAATTAAAAATATTAGGTTTTTGGGTGGTGAGCCTTTACTGAATTTTATACAAATTAAGGAAATTATTAAGCAATTACCTGATAAAAAGTTTACTATAAACACGAACGGACTTTTGCTTGATAAAGAAAAAAACATCTTTTTTAAAAAAAATAATGTTAAGATAATTTTAAGCTGGGACGGTAATGAAGATTCTTTAAAACTTAATCGAGGTTACACGAAAAAGCAAATTGCCCAGGTGAGTAATACCTTGGCAAGTTTGAAAGATTATAATAATTTACAGATAAACCTAACTACTTCGACAAAAAGTGTAAAATACTTGTTTGAAAATATTAGTTATTTATATAATCTCGGTATTTATAAAATAAATATTTTGCCTGTTTTTTATAAAGTCTGGTCACAAGATTCTATCAGAGAATTCAAGTTCCAATTAAGTAAAATATTGGTTAATTATAAAAATTTTAAAAAATTATATTTAGCTAATTTTGAATCATATAGTCCAATGCCATTATTTAAGACTAGTTTAGTTATAGATAGTGATGGATACAAATTTTATACAACAGCAGCCATTGAAAAATTTCTTGAAAAATATCGTGACAAGTTCACGGCTGGCAATATTTTTGAGTTGCAGTCTGAACCTGAGTCGATAAATATAAATCAATA
>JAUVKC010000102.1 GCA_030592165.1 Candidatus Buchananbacteria bacterium
AAACCAAAGCCACCACAATAACACCGACATTGACCTTAGTTGTAATATTAGTAATTCTGGCAATTACCAACCGATGATCATCAAAATCCTTACTTTCAATCAAATTATCATATTGAGGATCTTCAAGATTCTCCAATATCACAGGATAATCATCAGTAGATTTAGCTTTTATAATCAGACTAGCGCCTAAAGGATTCCCGTCTATTTCTTTCAATGATGCTATGATTTTTTGATTATCTTCATGTCTTTTTTGAAAATTAATAAAAGCATCTTCCCTGGAAACATACTCCACATCTTTAACATTTATTAAACTCTGCAAATAACGTTGAACATTTTGCACCTGATCCTCTTTTATTTCTGATTTAAAATATACATTAATATCAATTTTATTTTCAACTGACTCAACAGCTGAATTTGCCACTAAATTAAAAATTATCAATAAATTAACTGACAACAAAGCCAAAATTAAAATAGTTAAAGTAACCAAAGAAAGCCAAAAATTTCTGATAAAATCCTGACCTGCAAACTTGATAACTCTAATTGATGGTGTGAACATGTTAATTTAGATATTAGATATTAGATACTTGATATTAGAGATTGGACTTATTATTTTTATGAACTTTTATAAAAGAATTTAACTTGATATGTAAATCATCTAATTTATTTTTTAATAAAACGTATTCCTTATCAATCAATTCTCTTTCGTTTAATAAATCTAACCAATGAGTTGACTCAAACAATGAAGCTCTTGCAATATAGTAAAATTTCACTTTATCCAAATAATGATACCTACCATATCCTTCTGCGATATTCGCACCAATTGAATCTATTGATCTTATAAACTGATTACCCAATATAATTCTATTATTAATTGTCATATTTTGATAGACTTGCCAAGAGTTCAACGAACATTCTCTAGCTAACCTATATACATCTAAATCTCCTAATTTAATATAATTCTTCATATCTCTAATTTCTAATATTCCTGCCTGACGTCAGGCAGGCAATTTCTAAAGTATATACTTCCCTTCTTCTTGATCTGAAACAATTTTTCCTCCGTCAAGAAGAATAACTCTTTTCTTCAAACGATTAACAATATCTTTATTATGAGTGACTAAAATAACTGTAGTCCCAAACTCATTTATTTTTAAAAGTAAATCAATAATATCCTGAGTATTTAAACTATCAAGATTACCGGTTGGCTCATCTGCCAGTAAAATCTTTGGCCGATGAACTAAAGCTCTGGCAATTGCTGCTCTTTGAATCTCACCACCTGAAAGCTGATGAGGAAAACGATCAGATTTCTCATGCAAACCAACGATTTTTAATACTTGCGGTAAAACTTGTTTAATTCTCTTATTACTTACACCACAAACTTGTAAAGCAAAAGCGACATTTTCAAAAACTGTTTTTTGCGGTAATAATTTGAAATCCTGAAAAACCGTACCGATTTGACGACGTAAAACAGGAACATCACTTGGTTTAATATCAGTGATATCCCAACCACCAATAGTAATCGAACCTTTTGTTGGTTTTTCAACTGCTGTCAAAAGTTTGATCAAAGTACTTTTACCAGCACCACTTTGACCAACAATAGAAACAAATTCCTTAGGACGAATATGTAGGTTTATATCCTTAACAGCCATTACATCAGGATTAAATATTTTATTTACTTTTTTAAAATTTATCATCAGATTAAGGTTACTTGAACCACTAATTAATAATCACCTGTCGGCAGGCAGGCAGGCTAATTAACAAAAATTTAATTACTCAACATAAGGGACAACACTTACTGGGATTAAACCTTTCCATTTTGGAGCTAGTTTTTCAAATGCTACAACATCAAGATCAATTACTCTATCAGGGAATAAATCTCTTTCTGGACCGAAATCATTAACAGTCACTACCAATTGCTTACTTGGATCATCAAGATTTGTGACTAAAAGCTTGGTACCCTTTGGATAATCAGGTGAAGCAGCACAATCACAACCTTTGTAAGCATACCAAGAAGCTGTACCTTCAGACATCACAACAACATCTTCCAATATTGCCACCTTAACAAAGCCTAAAGGAAAATGTGAAATTATTTTACTTTCATAATCTCTAATAGTTGACGGTAATTGTTTCCATTCATTTTTACCTTCATCAAAATAGTGCATTGCTTTACGAAAAGCATTATCTTGATATTTTATTGAAAACCAAACATCTTTGGATAATGTTTGTCCAGTAAGAGATTTTAAATCATATTCATATATATTACTAGCCAACTTCTTTCCAACTGGAGTCTGATATTTACTATCAACTGGTAAAACTAATTCTTTCAGGCCTAAACTACACTCTGAATTCAAACTACCTGATTCCAACTGAAATATAAAATTATCATCAAACTTTGTTAGCTTAATGCCTGAATTAATAACTGATTGACTAATGTTATAAGCGAATGAATTTAATGAAATAAAATCCGTAGCTAGAACTATATTAGCTGAGATCAAAAACACTGCAATTAACAAAATTATTTTTAAAGTTTTCATTTTAGTAAATATAAATATTAATTTTTGAATTAAATCGTTTTTGGGCAATAATATTATCTAAATTAATTATTGGTACAACAAGTGAACTTATCGTTACGACTCCCCTGGTAAGATCTTTTTTATTTACTCTAATAATTTGGAAACTATTAGCTAAAGTCAAAATATCAGTATATTGTCCTTCACTAAGCTCAAAAAGCTGAC
>JAUVKC010000090.1 GCA_030592165.1 Candidatus Buchananbacteria bacterium
AGCTGAAGATCTTGAAGATGTTTATTTTCAAATGCCACCAGAGACTCAGGTTGCGTTTAAAAAATCAGGTGAAGAAACAGCTTCTAATATTTCTAAATTATTAAGTCAGACAAAAATCAAAGTGAAAAAGATTTTGGAATTAGTAACTAAATGGTTAAAAATAGTTCCAGGTTTAAATAAATTTTTCTTAGAACAAGAAGCCAAGATTAAGACAGATAAAATATTAGATTTAAACGAAAAAACTCAAACATCCGACAGCGAAAATAAAAATCAAATATAGATGGAAAATTTTGCTATACAATTAGGTAATATGGAGTTTTTTGGCACAGGAGGATTAATTATCCTGGGTATTGTTTTAGTTTTGATAATTTTTACAGCAATAGTTTTATATTATTTTTCACAAAAAGTTACCAGGAAAATTTATAAAAATTTAACTACATTTAAACAAACTGTTCTTTTGGTTACTGTGCCAAAATATGAAGATATTGAAAGTGGTCAGGTTTCTGGAGATCCGAAAAGTCAGCAGGAACTTGCTGAGAAAATAGCTATAATGGAATCTTTTTTTTCAAATATTGCTGGTTTGAAATCTCAAAAAGGTATTAAACATGAATATATTGGCAGAAGTGATCATATGTCATTTGAAATAGTTCTTAAAAACGGTTTGATCTATTTTTATGTAGTAGTTCCTGAGAAACTAAAAGATTTTATTGAACAACAAATAACTGCTCAGTTTTCTGATGCTGTAATTGAAGAAGTTGAAGATTATAATATTTTTGATCCTAAGGGAGTTGTAGTTGGCGCTGAATTAAAGTTTAAGAAAGAATATATTTTTCCGATAAAAACTTATAAAAATCTTGATTCAGATTCATTAAATGCCATGACCAATGCCTTGAGTAAATTGGATAAAGACTCAGGAGCTGCTATTCAGGTTATTGCGCGATCATCAAATCCAGATTGGCATAAATGGGGTCAACAAACAGCTTCAATTGCCTATCAAGGTAAAAAAATAAGTGAAGCTATGTCAGAATCAGGGAGCGGTTTTTCTCTATCAGCAATTGGTAAGTTTTTTTCTGGTTGGGCAGGCACACCGGCTAAAGATCCCAATAAAGAACCAGAAAAATTATATCAGTTATCTGATATGGAAAAAGAAATTATTAAAGGTATTGAAGAAAAAGCAGCCAAGGGTGGTTTGGATATAAATATCAGAATTATTGTTTCAGCTAATAATGAAGTTAAAGCCAAAGGGTATTTGGATAATATTTTAAATAGTTTTGGCCAATTTAATATTTATGAGTATGGTAATGCTTTTGCCCGTTATGTACCTAAGAAAAATAAATTAATCAACAATTTTATTTTCCGTGAATTTAATGAGAAAACTAAAATGATCATGAACACTGAGGAAGTTACTTCTGTTTTTCATTTTCCGTTAGGTCATGTTGATACTCCGAATATTGTTTGGTTACAGGCAAAGTCTGCTCCAGCACCGACGAATATGCCGACAGAAGGTTTGTATCTGGGTGATAATTATTATCGTGGTGTCAAAACCCCGGTCTATATTAAACGTGAAGATCGTCGCCGACATTTTTATCTTATTGGTATGACTGGTACAGGTAAGTCAAAATGGATGGATATGTTAGCTATTCAGGATATCCATAATGGTGAAGGGATGTGCTTTATAGATCCTCATGGTGATGATGTTGATTATATTCTTTCCACGATTCCTAAAGAAAGAGCAGAAGATGTGATTATTTTTGATCCAACAGATTATGACCGACCTTTGGCTATAAATATGCTTGAATACGACCCTGCTAAACCTGAACAGAAAATCTTTGCAGTCAATGAAGTTTTTGCTATTTTTGATAAGCTTTATGACTTAAGTGCTACTGGAGGACCGATGTTTGAACAGTATTTCAAAAACGCAGCTTTATTAATAATGGATGATCCTGAATCAGGTTCAACCTTGATGGAAATATCAAAAGTTTTAGCTGATGAAGATTTTCGGAAATATAAATTATCAAAATGTAAAACTCAAGTAGTGAAAGATTTTTGGGAAAAAGAAGCCCAAAAGGCTGGTGGTGATGCATCTTTGGCTAATATGGTTCCGTATATCACCTCAAAGTTATCTCCGTTTATTGCTAATGATTTAGTCCGACCAATAATTGCGCAACAGAAAACTTCTTTGAATTTTCGTGAAGCCATGGATCAGCAAAAGATTATTTTAGTGAAACTGGCGAAAGGTAAAATCGGTGATATTAATGCAAATTTATTGGGTATGATAGTTATTGGTAAAATTTTAATGGCTTCATTAGGTCGTTCAGATGTCCCGGAAGATCAACGTAAAGATTTTTATTTATATATTGATGAGTTTCAAAACTTTTTAACTGAAAGTATTAATGTTATTTTATCAGAAGCCAGGAAGTATCGTTTGTGTTTAACTATTGCTCATCAGTTTATTGGTCAGCTTGTCATGGCTGGAGGAGATGAGAAAACCAAGAAAGCAATTTTTGGTAATGTAGGTTCAAAAGCTAGTTTTCGAATAGGTGTTGAAGATGCCAAAGAAATGGCTCAGGAATTTACACCAGTTTTCAATGAATATGATTTGACCAATGTTCCAGCTTATAATAATTTTGTAAAATTAATGGTAGATAATGCTAATCCGCCTGCCTTTAATATGAAAATACCGTTTGTTAAAGATCTTTATCCGTCAAATCCTGAATTAGCTACGGCTATTACTGATCTTTCCAGATTAAGGTATGGACGTGACAGAAATGTTGTTGAAGCTGAAGTTACGGAAAGAGCTAAAATAGGAAAAAAGGAAAGTTTGATAAAAAAAGGTGATGAGTTTGGAGACTTTGATTTTGACTAGGATGACGAAAATTGAATTTTAAATAAAAAAGTAAACAAAAATACCCACCTTCGCTTTAGTCAATTTTAAACTTCGGGCTAATAGCTTCGGTGGATAAAAATAAAAAATATGCAAGAAGAAAAACAAAATTTGGATTCAGTGAGTATTTCACAAAGTAAATACATTTTAATCAAAAAAATACTTGAAAATATTCATGATAATTTGGGTAAAGTGATTGAGATACTTGATCATAGTCCTGAAGAAATTGATAATTTTGAAGAAACATTGGGTAGTATTTCCAGCGCAGTCAAACAAGCAGAAAATAATTTGGCAATTCATGGTGAAGAGAAAATTATGGAAGGTGTTTTTGATGGAGTTAAAATGATAGCTCAGGACGGACAGCAATATACAGTGCCAGCAAATTATGCTTCAAAATCAAAACTTGTTGAAGGTGATATTATGAAATTAACAATAACAAATCGCGGTGATTTTATGTATAAACAAATTGGACCGATTGAAAGAAAAAGAATTGTTGGTGAATTGGTTATTGATGACAACGATGATTATTTTGTCGTTGCTGATAAAAAGAAATGGAAAGTCATACCAGCTAGTGTAACTTTTTTTAAAGGTGATATTGGTGATGAAGTAGTTATTTTAGTACCAAAAGATTCGCAAAGTAAATGGGCAGCAGTGGAGAATATAGTTAAAAAGTAAACGAAAATACAAATTATTTACAAAAAATATAAAAATCCCCGTATATCAAAGGGGATTTTAGAATTCACTTGATTTTTCGAGTGATTTAACTTAAAATGGGACTAGGATGACTTTGGATGATCTGTATTGATTATTTGGTTTCCTCTGAACCATCTGCTTTCGCACTAACGTGCTTTGGCAGGCAGACTGATTTTATTCACAGATTTGCACTGAGATCTGTGGTATCAGTGATGATAATCTGTGTTTCATCGTTATCATTAT
>JAUVKC010000103.1 GCA_030592165.1 Candidatus Buchananbacteria bacterium
ATTAATAATAAAGAATTAAATATTGCCAATTCAAAATCAGCCTTGGATGCTGCTTTGGGTAATTTGAATTTATCAAAAGCTCAATTAGATTTGAAAAAAGCTACTCCAAGAAATGTTGATATTGCTTGGTATCAGGCTCAGGTAGATCAAGCGAGGGCATCTTTGGATTTAGTTTTGATTAATATGAAAGATTATATTATCACAGCCCCAACTTATGGTACAATTATTTTTGTCAATCATGAAGTTGGTGAACAAATCGGTTTTGGTATTACTAATATTACTGAAGCAGCTGCAGCAGTTATTACTATTTTAGGTAAAGGTGAGTTTGAAATAGAAGTTGATGTTCCAGAATCAGATATTATTAAGCTAGCTGAAAATGATGAAGCAAAGATTACCCTTGATGCTTATGGTGATAGAGTTGTTTTTGAAGGTAAAATCACTTTTATTGATTTAGCTGAAACAAATATCCAAGACGTTGTTTTTTATAAAGTAAAAGTTTCACTTGAAGATACTGATCAGGTAATTAAACCTGGTATGACAGCTAATGTTGATATTTTAACAGAGGAATTAAGCGATGTCTTAATAATTCCAAATAGAGCAGTAAAAATTGATGAACAAGGTATGAGTTATGTTGAGATTTTGGAAAATGGTCAGCTTAAGCGTGTAGAGATATCTACTGGATTAAGAGGTGATCAGGGTATGCAAATAAAATCAGGTCTTAGCGAAGGTCAGGAAGTGATAATTTTTAAAAAGGAAAAATAGGGTGATACAAATCTGCTAATTTGCTACGAATCTACGAATATTGTGAATTATTAATGTTTAATATAAAATTGATAATTAAATTGTGCATTGTAAGTTATAAATTATAAATTTAATCGTATGTCAGATAAGTCGTTGATAAAATTAGTTAATGTGTATAAGGAATATGTTAATGATGAAGTAGTTACCAAGGTTTTGCATGATGTGAGTGTAGAGATAAAAAAAGGTGAATTTGTGGCGATCATGGGACCTTCTGGTTCAGGTAAATCTACTTTAATGCATATTATGGGTTTTTTAGATAAGCTCACTTCAGGTTCGTATTTTTTTAAAGGAGAGCAGGTAAGTGAATTAGAAGATGATGAATTAGCTGAAATACGTAATAAAGAAGTGGGTTTTGTGTTTCAATCATTTAATTTATTACAACGAACTTCTATTTTTGATAATGTTAAATTGCCCATAACTTATAGTACGAAAAATATTAGCGATAAAGATATTGAAGCTGCTATTAAATCAGTGGGCTTGTATCATCGAATAAATAATTTGTCTAATCAGCTTTCAGGTGGTGAAAAACAAAGGGTAGCAATTGCCAGAGCTTTAGTTAACCAGCCAGAAATTGTTTTTGCTGATGAACCAACTGGTAATCTTGATTCAAAGAGTGGTAAGCAGGTCATGGAGATTCTCCAAGATTTAAATGAAGAAGGGAAAACTGTAATTTTGGTTACTCATGAAAAATATACAGCTGAACATGCACGTAGAATAATTAAAATTGTTGATGGCAAAATTGTTGATGATTATAATGTTAAGCATCGTTTAGTAGCTAAAAATGAGAAAAAATTAATTAAGTAATTTTGTTAATTAGGTAATTGGTATATTAGTTTATTAGTGAAATGAAGATTTTATTTAAAATAATTGTTATACCAAATAAACTAATATACTAATAAACTAATATCCATTTTTTTATGAACTTGACTTCTTCAATTAGAACAGCCATTGTTGGTTTGAAGTCAAAAAAGACCCGAACATTTTTAACTATGTTCGGGATTATTATTGGTATTTCTTCAGTAATTATTATTCTTTCAGTTGGTAGCGGGGCTCAAAGTTTGATTTTGAATCAAATTAGAGGTTTTGGTTCTAATTTGATTACGGTTTTTCCAGGAGCCTCTGAAGAAGATGGTCCGCCACCCTCAGTTTTTGGAACTGTTAATACTGATTTGAAAGGATCAGATATAGATTATTTGCTTGAAGGCAATAGAGCCCCTGGGGTTGATGCTGTCACTTATTATGTCCAAGGATCAGCAACTATGACTTATCAAAGTAATCAGTTTGACGCGACATTTATTGCGACAACTGCCAGCTATCCATATGTTCATGATACAGAAGTTTCTTTTGGGAGGTTTATTGATAAAGAAGAAGAAAAAAATCTGGCAAGAGTTGTTGTTTTGGGTTCTGATGTTAATCAGGAATTATTTGATGGTCTTGATCCCATAGGTAAAACAATTAAAATAAAAAAACAACAGTTTAAAGTGATCGGGGTTATGAAACAAAGAGGGACTGTTGGTTTTCAAAATCAGGACACTTTAGCTTATATCCCAATTTCAACTGGTCAAAAAATATTACTTGGGATTAATCATATTTCTATTGCCAGGATTAAGGTTGATAATCCAGATAATATTGACAGGACAATAGAGGATATAAGGTATGCTTTGAGAGATCGACATAATTTAAGACCTGGTGATTATGACGATTTTTCTATTAGAGGTCAGGCTCAGTCAATTGAGATTTTTTCCGCTGTGACTGATTCTTTGACCTATTTTTTAGCAGCTATTGCTGCTATTTCACTTTTGGTAGGTGGTATTGGTATTATGAATATTATGTTAATTTCAGTCACTGAAAGAA
>JAUVKC010000009.1 GCA_030592165.1 Candidatus Buchananbacteria bacterium
GTGTCACCCAGGATGGTTATGTCCTGAATGAATTCGATGCTTGAATTACAAATTAGTCATTAAGACATTTGTTATTGATTTAAAATTTTTAATTTATCATTTTTAAACGGGTAGCCATGAGCCCCTGCTCTTGGCACTCCCACACAATCCGGAGCAAAAGCCTCGTAGTGGGTGAACCGCTCGGAGCAAGCCTGCCCTGAGCGACCAAAGGGAGTCGAAGGGTAGATTCGTATTTAATTCGTAGATTCGTATTACCATGAAAATAGCACACATCGTTTGTCGTTATAAACCATATAAGGGTGGTATAAGTAATATCGCTTATGAGTATGCCAAAAAGTTAAGCAGTCAAGGACATGATATTACAGTATTTACTCCTTTGTATGAGGAAAAAGACAACGAGTTTAAAACTGAAAAATATAAAATTGAAAGACTAAAACCATTAGTCAAATTTGGTAATGCAGCTTTTTTACCTCAGCTTTTATTTAAATTAAAGAATTTCAATATAATCCATTTACATTATCCATTTTTTGGCGCTGCTTGTCTTGTTTGGTTATTAAAATTACTTAAAGGTGAAAATTTTAAACTAGTTATTAGTTATCATATGGATGTTGTTGGTGGGGGAGTTTTGAAAATATTTTTTAGATTACATTCAAAATTGATCATGCCATTGATTATTAGGTCAGCTGATAAAGTTATAATTAGTTCAACTGATTATGCTGAAAATGGTGATTTGAAAAATGTTTTAGATAAATATCCTGCTAAATTCACAATTATTCCGCCAAGTGTTGATCTTCAGCGATTTTTCCCAAAAGAAAAAGATAGTGATTTGCTGAACAAATATAATCTACAAGATAATAAAGTTATGCTTTTTGTTGGAGGGCTGGATCAGGCTCATTACTTTAAAGGTATAGAATTTTTAATCAAATCATTTGCTAAATTTGAAAATAATGTTAAATTGATAATAGTAGGGGATGGTGATTTGAAAAATAATTACCAAAACCAAGTTGACAGTTTAGGTTTGAATGATAAAATATTTTTTGCAGGTAAAGTCAGTGATGACGGTCTACCCCAATATTATAATTTAGCTGATCTTGTAGTTTTACCTTCAATTGATAAATCGGAAAGCTTTGGTATAGTTTTGATAGAAGCTATGGCTTGTGCCAAGCCAGTTATAACTTCAAACCTAGCCGGAGTAAGGAATGTTTATGATAATCAGGTTAGTGGGCTAGTTTTTGAAACCAGTAATTCAGCTGATTTGGCTGATAAAGTAAATGAAATTTTGTCTGATAATGAATTACAACAAAAAATGGGTCAAGCTGCTTTAACAAAAGTAAAACAAGAATATAGCTTAGATATTTTAGTAAGTAAACTAATAAAACTTTATTCTAAATTAAACGGGTAGCCATGAGCCTCTGCTCTTGGCACTCACACAATATACGGAGCAGGCCTGTCCTGAGTATGCCGAAGGAGGCTCCTTGCTACCCGAGAGTTGGGGGCTAAAAGGGTAGCCATGAGCCCCTGCTCTTGGCACTCACACAATATACGGGGCAGGCCTGTCCTGAGTATGTCGAAGGGGGCTCCTCACTACCATTCGTATATTCGTACTAATTAGTAAATTCGCATTCACAATGAAGATAGGACTGATAAATAGTTTATACAAACCGTATCGGCGTGGGGGAGCTGAAGTGGTTTTTAATACAATCGTCAAGGAATTAAAAAAAGACGGTCACGATGTTTTTGTGATCACAATTTCTGGAAAAAAGGCCAAGAAAAACTTTTCTTGGCGAGAAATGGATGATATTAGAGTGTATCGTTTTTATCCAAGAAATATTTTTTCCTTTATTGATATAAACGAACAACCGTTTTGGAAAAGAGTTATTTGGCATTTTCTTGATACTTTTAATTTGCATTCTTATCGTCAGGTGAAAAAGATTTTAAAAAAAGAAAAACCTGAACTTGTTTTGTCACATAATATTAAAGGTTTGGGTTATCTTACTTTACGAGCAATCAAAAATTTAAAAATAAAAAATATTCACACACTCCATGATGTCCAGCTAGTTGAACCCTCAGGTTTGATTATTAAAAACAATGAGGAGTTATCATTTTTAGCTAAGAATTATTTAAAAATTTCCAGATGGATAATCGCCAGTCCTGATGTTGTTGTTTCACCTTCACGTTGGCTTTTAGATTTTTATAAACAATATGATTTTTTCCCAAAATCAAAAGAAGTTGTTTTACCAAACCCATTGGTTTTGGATACCAAAGAGTGGCATAAAAAATTTGAAGATAATCTGGATTCGGCCAAGACGAGTAAAATAAATTATTTATTTCTTGGTCAGCTGGAAGAACATAAAGGCATTAATTTTTTACTTGAAGTTTTTGCTAAATTCAACAATCTTGATCAGGCGCGATTAATTGTGGTTGGTTCTGGTCGGTTAGAAAGTAAATTAAGAAAAAAATATGAAGATCATGATTGGGTAGAATTCTTAGGTTATATCCCTGCCAATAAATTAAGCAAACTAGTTTTTAAAAGAATACATTATACTATCGTACCTTCTTTATGTTATGAGAATTCACCAAGCGTTATTTATGACAGTTTTAAATACGCAACACCTGTTATTGCTTCAAATATCGGTGGTGTTCCAGAATTAATAGTTGAAGGGTTTAATGGCTATACTTTTGAACCAGGAAATAAGATTTCCTTACTAAATAAACTCAATATGAGTATCCAGAACTTGGATAACTACAAATTATTGTCAGAAAATGCTAAAATAAATGCTAAAGATTATGATATAAAAAATTATATCTATAAATTATTAAGTCTCTAACCATAATTAATTACCAATTTCCAATTACCAATTTCTAATATCTAACTATATGTATTACTATAAACGAAAAGCTAACCCATTGAAGTGGTTTTTAATAATTGTCATTATTGTGGCAGTTACTGTTTTTGTTTATTGGTTTTATTTGAATTATTTTTCAAAAATTGATTTTTTTAATGATGATAATCAAGCTGATGTTCAAACAGATGTTTCTGATTTAATGAATATTTTATTAGTCAATTTACAAGTTGTTAACGGAACAGTTGAAGCAGACTTGAATAATCAAGGTTATAATGTTCAAACTGGTAATATGGCAATTCATGTCGGTGATAAAATAAAAACAAGTATAGACGGTCGGGCAATTTTAAAATTTGAAAATGGTAATACTGTTAGACTTGCTTCTGGGACTGAAATCATTTTACTCAAATCACTATTAGGTGAGATTTTGATTAAACAATTAAATGGTAGAACTTATCACAATGTAGTCAAACGAGGTGATTATCAAATTGAATCATTAAATACTGTTGCTAAAGCTTTGGGTACAAAATTTGAATATATTACTAATGCAGAAAAAAAATATTTAGCTGTTTTAAGCTTTTCTAATAAACTTTCAGTTGCTGTAAATGATAATGAAGGTATGATAATTGGACGTAGAATCCAGGAAAATGAAAAAGCCCTTATTGATTTAAACGCTGATAGAAACAGTATTATGAAAATTGAAGATTTTAAGACAGAAACTTTAGTGAATGATGAATGGTATAAATGGAATTTTGATCAAGATTTAAATGAAGAAGAAATAGTGATTGAAGAAGAGCCAGAAGAACCTGATTTCTCATTAACTAATAATAGCTTGATTCTAAAAGCACAATTAGATCAAGAAACTGTTAGTTTAACCTGGACAATTTTTGAAGGTGATGATTTGAAAAGTTATCAATTAATTAAAACAAATCAAGATGGTGAATTAAGATATCCGGGTTCTGAGGTTATTAAATCAACCTCTAATGAAGCTGATTTGAAATTTGAAGATACTAATCTTGAGTCAGGACAAACATATCGATACAGAGTCTGCGCTTTGAAATTAAATGATAAGGTTGTTTGTGGGAATGTTAATTCAATCGAAACAGAGCCAGAAGATGAACCAGATAATATCCCGCCACAAAGTGCGTCATTGAACACCTCAATTTCAGTTGAAGGTGTTAGCTTGAATTGGAATAAAAACACAGAGGAAGATTTTAAAGAATACAGAATTGTGAAATCATTAACCAATTCATCGCCAGTTTATCCGGCTGATGGTTTTATTATAGTAAAAACTCAGGGGAGTGAGTCTTATCTTGATAATCAGGTGAATATAACTAGTCCTGGTACTTTTTATTACCGAATTTGTAGCTTGGATAAATGGGAAAATGTAGCCTGTTCAAATGTTCAAGTGATTGAAAACGGTCACGTGAAATAAAAAACAACCCCAATGTCATATCGTTATTTCGAGCGTAATCGAGAAATTCCCCAGTTATTAAGGGATATCTCCAATACGGTCGATATGACAGTGGGGTTGTTTTTTTTATTTAATCAAATAGTCTTGCCAGTTTCGTGAGTTGAGTTTGTCTAATTTGACAGACTTTTTTATTTTATATTTACCAATGGCTGTTCTTTGTAATTCTTCTAAATACGCTCCAGTCTTAGCTTTTTGTCCTATGTCGTGAGCTAATGAGCGTATATATGTACCAGTCGAGCATTTAACTTCAAAATCTAAATAAGGCCATTTATATTTAATTATTTTAATTTTAGATATGGTTATTGTGCAAGGTTGTCTTTCAATAGTTTTACCCTCGCGAGCTAATTGATATAGTTTTTTACCACCAACTTTTTTTGCAGAAAACATTGGCGGAATTTGCTCAATTTCACCTTCAAAACTTTTAATAATGTCTTTTATTATTTTAAGGCTAACTTCCTTTGCATTTTTATTTTCAATGATTTTCCCTTCTGGATCATAAGTATCAGATACTGCACCTAGTTTAGCTTTGGCAATATATGTTTTGTCCAGTTTTGCAAAATTATTTATTTGCTTAGTAGCTTGTCTGCTGACTGCAACGATTAAAACGCCAGTAGCAAACGGGTCAAGTGTGCCGGCATGACCTATTTTTTTAATCACGGTAATTTTCCGTAATTGATAAATAACATCATGAGAAGTTATGCCCTTAGGTTTATCAATTATTAAAAATCCGCTAGGTTGTAATGTCTCCATTATTTTGTGTATTTATAAATATTTAATTTATCGTCAATTTTTATTATTTGATCAGCTTCTGTAGCTGCGTTTTGAGAAATAACCACAAAGCGACTCCAATATGTTGGTATGACAAAATAGGCTGTTTCAGTCTCTGTAAGTTCCATAGCTTCAATCATTGTTTTTTTTGCTGTATCTTCATGAAGCATTTTTATAAATGATTCGTAGAGTTTACCACCAGTCGGGATAGGATAAAAATAATAATCGTTATAATATTTACTAAAGCCAAATGTTTTTACAGCAGCAACTGAGGTCATTTGATTAGCCAAAACAATATAAGGTGTGTTTTGTGAGTCTTTTTCAATTAATTCTACCGCGTCATAGTCAGCTTGGGAAATATTTACAAATTTGCTGTTTTCATAATCATCAAAACGTGGGTAGCTTATATAAAGTGAAGATACTAGAATTGTAGTTAATAAAATAATTAGAAAAAGCTGGCTAACAAGACCTTGTTTATTTGATTTTTTAATAAATAAATATAGTCCATAAATAGTTAGCGGCAAAAGAAAATAAAAAGCTAATTGCCTGACCCGATCAGCAAAAAAATCTTGTTCATTAGAAATTATAAAGGAAATATTAATTAGATTTAATAAAACCGAATTAATAATTAGAATCACGAAACAAATTGCACTGGCTAAAAATATTTTACTTTGTTTTATCTTTAAAAGATAAATAAAGCTAATTAAAGCAGTTATAAAAATTAACCAGTAAATAGAATTACTATAAATATAGGCAATATCAATAAATAAATTGAATTGTTTAGCGAAAATATTTGGTAGTTCAATTAGTTTGAAATTATCAAAATTAAAATTGATTTTATAAATTGAGATGAATGAGTTTAATATTAGAGCTAATGGTAAAGCAAGAGCTGATAATAAACTAAAGATAATTAAAATCGGTTTTTGAAATTTAAATTTATTATTTATTCCCCAAACAATAATTAAATAAATTAAACTAGGAATACCGGCAAGGGGATGGATTAGTATAGCTGTTAAAGATAGAAATACAAGGTATTTAAAATTAATTTGTTTTTTTTGTAAATATAAAAATGATAAAAATATAATAATAATGACATAAATATTAGCAATAGCTTGTGGAGTAGTTGCAAGAAATAAACCAAATGGTAGAAATAAAAAACTTAAGCTTAATAACCTGATAATATTTTTTGACCAATTGAAGCTTTTTAATAAAGAATAATAAATTATTACCGGAGTGAAAATTGATAAAAAAATTGGTAAAAATAATCTATCAATCAATTCAATCGAAACTTGGAATAAATGAGCCAAGAAAACAATAATTGAATATTGACCTAGATAATAAAAAGGTTTTGGCAAAATTAACCCCTGATTAAAAATAGCTTGTTCAGTAGCCTGATGAATATGTGGGTCAAAACCATAACCAAATTTATAGATTATTAAGGCAATAGCTGTGGTAAGAAAAAAATGAAAAGAAATAGCAATATTAGTTAGAAAATTATTATTTTTTAAACATAAAATAATCAAATTCATTGTGGCTATAAAATAGATGATAAAAAAATAAGACGGGATTATTTGCCAGGGTGAATTGATAGCCTCACTTGTTTGTGATTTAAATAAAACAAAGATACTTATTAAAAAGAGAATAAGGTAAGTAATTAATAAAATTAAATTAGCACTGGTGAGTTTAGGGAATTTAATATCTTGAAGCACCGTTGTCATTCTGAGTATTCTCGAAGAATCCATAATATTGCGACTTGGGTATTTTTCTTTAGTGCTTTGAAGCCCACTTAATACTTGGAATTTAGAAGTAAAAAATATAATAATTCCTGAAATTAAAATAAATAACAAGCTAATTGTTAATTGGTCTAACCTTGAAAAATAATAAACAATGGCGCCAAACAGGGAATAAGCTGAAATTAAAGAAAGTAGCCCAGCAAATACTTGCCAGTATTTAGGAGCGTTATTAAATAAAAAAGCACCTAAGCAACAACTAAAAATAATTAGATAAATAAAACCAAAAATAAAACCTAATTCAGGAGATTTAAGCCAGTTTATATTTAATAAAATCGCTAATGTTAGCAAAATTAAAAATGATTGTTTTACTTTTTTATTCATGAGTTTATTTTATCATATTTTAAGAAATATCAATACTTTGTGTTTTGTCTTTATTCTGCTAAAATAAAGGTAAATTATGATATTATCAATCAAAAATAATCCGAAAAGTTACCTCAAAATATTGATTATCCTCGGAGTCATATTCTTTTTTATTTATTCATTTTTAAATTTTGGTAACTCTTTGTCACGATTCACTTGGCCAGATGAAACTGCTAATAATTTTTTTATCAGTAATTTTATTGAAAACAGTTCAATCAGGTCAGCTGAACCTTTAAATGAAATAGGAGGTAATCTGGTTAAACCTCGTAGTTTTAATGTTTACGATAATAATTTAGTGCCAGGTTCATTTTTAGGGCTAATATTGATTTATGGTTTGATCGGTAAAATTATCGGAGTTTGGTTAGTCAAATTTTTAACCCCATTATTAGCAGTAATCGGAGTTATCTTTTTTTATAAACTTTTACTTAAAGTTTTCCAGCCAAATATTGCTTTTTTATCAGCTTTGTTTTTATTTATTAACCCTGCCTGGTGGTATTATGCTAATTTAATAATGTTACCAAATATCGCTTTTTTATGTTTTGTAATCGTTGGTATCTATTATTTGCTTGAAACTAAAAAAGATAAATTATTTAATTGGCAATTAATCCTTGGTTCATCTTTTATTGCCTTAGCCCTGATAATCAGAACAAATGAATTTTTATGGATTTTTGGTGTTTTAGCTTTGTTATTGCTTGTTTATCATAAAAAAATAAAATGGCAGCAAGTTTTGATTTTTATAATTATAAATATAATTGTTTTTTTGCCAATTTTATATTTAAACTATCAAACATATGGCAGTGCTTTATCTTTTGGTTATTTGCGACTAGACAGCGGGGCAGGGCTGTCTGATCAATTACCAACTGAATTCAAAACACAGGGTAAGTCATCAGTTTATAATATGATTAAATTCATAATTTTACCTTTTGGTTTTTCTCCCGGAAGTTTTGTCTCAAATTTTTATAATTATTTTATTTATTTATTTTGGTGGATTTTCATCCCAATGATAATAGGACTTTTAAGTTTAATTAAAAATTTCCACAAACAAGCTAAGGGCGTTTATATGTTAATCTTTCTGGCGGTTTCAGGCTTTTTAGTTATATATTATGGCAGTTGGGTATTTGCTGATATGATGACATTGCAATTAAATAGGATCGGTATTTCCTATGTTCGTTATTTTTTGCCAATGTATATATTAGCCATGCCGTTTGTGGCAATTTTTTACATTCACTTGATTGATTTGTTCAAGTCTAATAAATTCAAAACCGCTTTGATTAGTTTTTTAGTACTAATGAATTTATTTTTCACAATAAATATATTATATGTTGATGGTCATGATAACTTGTCGGCTTTAAAAAATACTATAAATTATTATAACCAAATACATGAACAGGTAATTCAGGCCACTGAAGAAAATGCAGTTATAATTTCTCAACGAAGTGATAAGATATTTTTCCCGCAAAGAAAAGTTATTAGCCGTTGGGAACCTGACGATATGAGATATTTCCAGTCTTTAATTAATAATCAAATACCTTTATATTATTATGCTTTTGAAGGTCAAAGTTATTTAGAGGAATTTGCTGGTGATTTAATCAATTATGATTTGGAATTAATTGAAAAAAACGTGATCAATGAACAAGAAACATTTTATGAAATTAAACTATTTTTATATGAATAAAATGAAATTATATAGAATCATCCTGGTTGTGGTTGCTTTTTTAATAGTTACATTTTTAGTTGCAAAAGACTTAGCAGTATGTGGGAATCTTTCGTTTGAGACGAATTTTAAAAGATTTACTCCTTTAATTTCAATATTAGTTCCTCAGGCAAGGGTAATGACTTACCAGTATACTTATATTGAACAAGAGCCGGTTTATTTTGATATTTTTATGCCAAGAGATTTTGCTAAAGCTACTCTTGAATTTGAATACCAAAATATTGATAATAAAATAATTGAAATAGGTGTTCAGACTAGTGAATCTAGTTTTGATCTTAGACCTTTAGAAAATCAATTGATCGATCGATTGACTTGGGATAAAATAGAAGAAAACGGTTTACTTTTATTACAAAAAGAAAAACAATTTGAGTCTATTAAAAGTTTTTTAGATAATTTACCACCCATTTCAAAAATAGCTGCTTATAATTACGAGCTTGATTATGATTTTAAAATAAAAAATTATACCCCAGTAAATAAAATAACTGAATTAAATAATTCCCTGAAAGGGCCATACCAAATAATTACTTATATTGAAAATGAAGATTTGTATTTTGAATTTGAAATAGAAAATCCTGTTTATGACATCACCCCTGACTCCGCCACTCTATATGTTTTTGATATACATGATAATATTGTGGAAAGCTTTTATCCTGAAGGAAATAAAATAACTGCAGAATTAAAAAATCTCCCAAATGGTGTTTATAATCTTAGTTTGAATTTTTTTGATGATGTTTATACAAATAAAATAAAAACTAAACAGCAAAAAATTTCATTTTTTAATAATATTAATTTAGTAGATAAGGCGGATTTAATTACTGATAGTCTTGATCTGACATTTATTGCTTATATGAATGATGGTTTACAAACAATAAGGATCAATGATGAAAACTTGGTTATTAATGAGATCTGGCAACAGTATGGGAGAAATTTAGACGGTGGGATTAATACTATAAAAACCTCAAAAGGACAATTATCAGTAACAGGTGACGCTATGTTTTCCTTTTCTCAGGAACAATTTTTTAATCCATTCATTAAACGTCTAGGTCAAAATACGAATTTAAACAGAGAGGGCATAGAGTTTATTATCAGTAAATATGATTTGCCAATTATTAATAATGATACTAAAATAAATAAAGTAGAGTTTGATTTGAGTAATGCCTATGTCGTTGATAGTAAGTTGCGTTTTGTGATTTCTGTACCTGGACTTATGGAATCAGCCAAAGGTGTTGTCATTAAGAATTTAAAAGTAAATTTAGCCAGAGATTCAATTTTTGATGAGGGTATTAAACAAAATATTTTTAATTATTTAAAACATTTTTACAAAAATGAAATTAGATAAAAAATTCATAATAACAATTAGCCGAGATATATTTATTGTTTTATTTATCCTATTTATTGTGTTTTCATTTATGGAGTTATTGAAACCTCGTATTGTCCTTAATTACATAAATTTAGATCTATATTTATTTGCCCTGATAATTTTGGGAGCCATGGTGATTTCATATTCACCTTTAGAAAAAAAAGAAATTACAATTAATAATAAATTAAATTTGTTTTTGATTGGATTATCAATAGTAATCGGTATCCTAGTAACTTTTTTGGTCTGGACAATTGGCTTAATAAGTATTTTAATAGGAATAATCAGTGCTATTATTAATTATTTAATGATTAATTTAATTTTGAAAGGAAGATAATATGATCAAAGGAGTAATAATAAAAAAATTAGAAAAATTTGAGGATGAAAGGGGTTGGTTAACAGAAGTTTATCGTAATGATGAAAATAATTACCAACCAGTGATGAGTTACATTTCAGTTACAAAACCAGGAGTGAGCCGTGGGCCTCATGAACACGTTGAACAATCAGATTTTTTTGTCTTTGTTGGTCCTGGTACATTTATGCTTTTCCTCTGGGATAATCGTGAGGATTCTCCGACTTTTGGTGAAGAACAAAAGCTTGAAGTTGGCGAGAAATATCCAGTCACCGTCATAGTCCCTCCCGGAGTAGTTCATGGGTATAAATGTATTTATGACAAACCAGCCTGGTCAATAAATTTACCAGATAAACTTTACAAAGGAGAATTTAAAAAAGATGAAATTGACGAAATCCGTCATGAAAGCGACCCAAATTCACCTTATAAAATTGATTAAATTATTCACAGCCCCTGTAGGTGAAACGTCGGCGTTTGACCTACAAACGTTTTTAAAAGTGGATTTGAAAACAAAAATAAAATGAAATTACATAAAAATTCACTAAAACGAATTTATTTTCCCGGTGCAATATATTATATTGTAATAAAAACAAAAAATAATTATCCTTATTTTAAGGAATCGATTTTTTGTGATTCTTTTATTGAAGATTTGAAAATTTGTAAGGAATTAAAGAATTTTAAATTATATGCCTTTTCAATTATTTATGACCATATTAATTTAATAATTGAGCCAAATGATCAATATGATATTTCGCAGATAATAAAATCTTTAAAGCGAAATATTTCACGAAACAATAATATTATAATGGAATATAAATCAAGCTTTTTCGCTCCCCACGTAACAGTAGGCGAGACAAGCTTGTCTCGCCTACTGTTACGTGGGGGGAGGGTTTTGAAAAATATTGGGTCTAATAATAAAGATAAAAAATACCCTCTTAAAAATATTAATGAGTTAAAAAAACTTTTTTTTAATAAATTTTACGACAAAAATCCGTACAAAATTTCAATGGCAAAAATCGTTCTACGATCATTACATCCGCTTTCATGATAATCATTTGAAAAAGCAAAAAGACTGGGATTATCATTATGAGTATACAATCTATAATTATTTAAAACATGGCTTGCCTGACGATTGGGCATATACAAGCTTAAAATATTCAAAATTAATCGATAATTTTAAAATATAACTCTATAACTATTTACCACACCCATATGCCAAACAATGACTGCCTATTTTGCCAAATCGTAGCAGGTGAAATACCTTCAAATAAAATTTACGAAACAGATAATGTCATAGCGTTTCTTGATATAAATCCAGTAAATCCTGGACATACTTTGGTTGTACCAAAAAAGCATTCTGAAAACATGCTTGATGCTGATGACGCTGTTTTGCAAGAAATGATCGTGGTTACTAAAAAAGTATCTCAGGCAATTTTAGAAAATTTTACTGAATATAATGCTTTTAATCTAGAATTAAATAATGGACAAATTGCTGGACAAGTAATACCACATTTACATTGGCATATTATTCCAAGAACTGAAGACGATGGTTTGAAACATTGGCCAGGTAAATCATATCAAGGTGATGAAGCAAGAATTGTTCAAGAGAAATTAAAAAATGCTTTGAAATAGCAGGTGAATATTAAATGTCAAATAACTAATGACTAATCAATGTGAAATTAATTAATGACCAATGAATATGGGGGAATGTGTATATAAATTTGATTTAGAAGAAAGAACTTCAAAGTTTGGAGAGGAAGTGTTGCGTTTTTGCAAAACATTATCTGAATCAACAATTTCTAGGCCTCTTATTCATCAGTTAGTAAAAAGTTCTACAAGCATTGGAGCGAATTATATGGAGGCTGATTGCGCTGAATCCAAGAAAGATTTTAGACATAAAATAAGTATTTGTAAAAAAGAATCAAAAGAAACAATGTATTGGTTCAGAATGATTATTGAAATAGCACCTAGTGATAAAATTGAAGAATGTAAAAAATTCAAACAAGAAGCAAAAGAATTAACACTAATTTTTTCAAAAATAATTCATTCATGCGATAAAGGAAAAGATTAAAATTAATACATTTAAGAATTTGTCATTGATTAGAAATTTTAAATTAGTAATTAGTCATTTTTTTATGATAACAATTCCTGAAAACGAAATAACCATTACTTTTTCCCGATCAGGAGGGAAGGGAGGACAAAATGTCAATAAAGTAGAAACAAAAGCTACTTTGCATTGGGATGTTTATAATTCTCAAATTTTTACCCCAGAAGAAAAATACAAGATTTTACACGAGTTGCATAATAGAATTACAGAAAAGGGTGATTTGGTGCTCTGGTCGCAATCTGAACGCTCTCAGGTTCGAAATAAAGACAAAGTAATCGAGAGATTAAATATGATGGTTAATAAAGTTTTAATTCCCCAGAAAAAAAGAATTCCAACCAAACCAAGTAAAGCAGCAAAGGAAAAAAGGATCAAAAAGAAAAAACAAACTTCACAAAAAAAACAATTAAGAAAGAAAATTAAATGGTAATCACGATTTGTTCAACAATTAAATTTTACGATAATATTTTAGCAGTAAAAAAGCAACTTGAAGAAATGGGGCATGAAGTTTTAATCCCGCCACATGAAGTTAAGAATGAGGCTGGTGATTTGATTTCTGTTAAAGAATATTATGATTTAAGACAAAAGATGATGAAAGAGAGTGGGCAGGAACATGACTGGATTTGGCAGAGAAAAAAAGAAGCCATGGAATGGCATTTTGAAAAAGTTTCTCAGGCTGATGTTGTTTTAATTCTAAATTATGAGAAAAATAGTATTGCTAATTATATTGGAGGTAATACTTTCTTGGAAATGGGAGTAGCTATGTGGTTGAATAAGCCGATTTATTTAATTAATCCAATACCAATTGATTTGAGCTACACAGAAGAAATTAGAGGTATGCACCCAATTGTTATTGATGGTGATTTGAGTTTGATTAGGTGAGGGGGTTGTTTATTGTCTTTGGCGAGTGGTTACGTAATTAGGTTATGGGGCTTAAAGAGATTCTTCGATTTTGATATTTTGGGGTAACGGCTTTATTAAATAATGGCTCTGAATGACAATGGGCGAGGGGGCTAAACAAAGGTTTTTGCGATCCATTGACCAACAAAATTAACAATAATAATTACAACAATTGCAATTAATGTATGTTCAGCTATAACTTTCCAAGGCTGAAATTTTTATTTTTTAGCAAGGTAAATTGAATTTAGTTATTATTTATGTTAAATTATATTTATATTGTTGTCTATGGTGGCAACCTACTATAACTTTTAACTTTATAACTCTTTATGAAATTATTAATCACAGGTGGCGCCGGTTTTATCGGCTCAAACTTTATCCATTATTGGTTAAAAAAATATCCAGATGATCAAATTACAAATTTGGATTCTTTAACTTACGCAGGAAATTTAGAAAATTTAAAAGAGCATGAAAATGATTCTAATTATAAATTTATTAAAGGTGATATTTGTGATCCTGAGGTAGTGAATGATTTAGTTAGGGATTGTGATCTTATTGTCCACTTTGCAGCTGAAACTCATGTTGATAGGTCAGTAATGGGGAGTCGTGATTTTATTAGGACAAATGTTGAGGGGACAATGGTTTTATTGGAGGCTGCCAAAAATAATAATAAAAAAATTCATCATGTTTCAACAGATGAGGTTTTTGGTGATTTGAATTTTGAAGGTAAGTCGTTTACCGAGAAAACAGCTTATAACCCTCGCAACCCTTATAGCGCTTCAAAAGCAGCAGCAGATCACTTAGTAAGAGCATATTATCATACTCATGGCTTGCCAATTACTATTTCTAATTGCTCAAATAATTATGGGCCTTATCATTTCCCTGAAAAAATGATTCCATTATTTATTACAAATTTGTTAGAAAATAAAAAGGTGCCTATTTATGGTGAGGGCAAAAATATCCGAGACTGGATTCATGTTGATGATCATGCCAGAGGAATAGATTTCATTATTCAAAAAGGTCAGGTAGGTCAAACATATTGCTTGGGCGGGGATAGTGAAATAACAAACATTGATTTAACCAAAAAAATATTAAAAATAATGGGTAAAGATGAAGATATGATTGAATATGTCAAAGATCGCCCAGGACATGATTTGCGTTACGCTATAGATTTTTCAAAAGCTAAAAAAGAATTAGGTTGGAATCCGAAAATTAGTTTAGATGAAGGTTTGAAACAAACAATTGAATGGTATGAGAATAATCAGGAATGGTGGAAAAATATTAAATCAGGTGAGTATCAGGATTATTACAAAAAACAATACGGGAACAATTAGCAATTAACAATTAGCAATGGACAATTAACAATGTATAATGCACAAAAAGAATTAATTATGAAGAAGATATATTATAAAATTAAAGAAAACCCAAAGACTCAGAAAGTATTACAACATAAGAAATTTCAAAAATATGAGAAGTTAATTCTTTTAGTCGGTTGGGCTGGCTTTATATATTTTTTATCTTCACGAAAGTTAGATTTTATCCCGGTTATTGATGGCTGGGAATTTTTGTTACGCAAAATAGCTCATGTTTTTGTTTTTGCTGTTTTAACTTTTTTTATGTTTCGGGTTTTAAAATTTACAGAAAAAAGGCATGTTTTCTGGGATCTTGGTTGGGCCTTTACTTTCGCCATACTTTACGCTATCTCTGACGAGTATCATCAAACACTTGTTCCTGGCAGATTTGGTACAGTCAAAGATGTTATAATTGATACTATAGGGGTGGTAATAGCTTCCTGGCTGATATACTTACATTATCATTATGAAAAAATAAGAAAATTGAAATATGGACAACAAAAAAACTCGGCTAAATAGCCGAGTTTTTTTATGATATTTAGTGCAATGTTTCGTCTAGTGATTTTAATAATATTTGTCCATCATTTTTTGTTTGATCTATTTCTGATATTTGAGCCGGTAAAGCTGTCCTTAGTTTTTTGTCACAAATTTTAATAAATGATGTTAGATCTGTCTTTAAAATCGCTTTTTTTCTTGTCTGTATTTTAAAATCATCAGTTTTATCAAGGTCAACTTTGTCTTTAGTTAGTTTATCAATTACATCTTCTAAGTTTTCCCCACCCAATATTTGTAGACTTTTTTCTCCAAGTATATCTAAAGCTTTTAATTTTAGATCTTGATACTCTTTGATAAGAGCGGGGTATCCTTCGATTACCCTGTCTTTTAGGGTATGTCTATCCATGCTTTTTATTAATAGCTCTTTTACGTCATCATTCATTTTATCAAGATTTTCATCCCACTCTTTTAAGCTATCAAATCTTTCCTGAACTGCTTTAGTTACTTCCGTCATACTTTCAGCCACTGAAGTTACTTCCATAGGTTTGTGAACTTCAGGTATTTCATTGGAAGGTGATTCTGGAGACATATTTTTTTAAATTTAATAATTAAAACTTTTTAATTTATTTAATAATATCATATTTTTATGATATTACCAATAAAAACCCTTGACAGGAGTGATTATTTGTGCTAAAATGTTAAATAAAGATTGCGAGGTGAAAATACAAAAAAGGAGGTATTTTAAAATGAGTAATCAAGAACTAAAAGCAAATCTTGAGACAATGAAACTTGAAATGGGGTCGAAAGATTTTAACATTATTTATGAGATTGCTAACAAAATTGCTAGCTTGAATGACAATAAAGAATCATTCACAGAAATAATGACTTGGTTTGAGAACTTTGAAGAAGATAGTTTTGTTATTTCTATAAAAGCTATTTTTTTTCAAAAAATTGATCAATTAGAAGTTGCTAAAATTGTAGCTTTGGAAGGTCAAGAAAAAGATGATTCCTTTCCTTATTGGAGTGATATTATCCAAGGAATAATTATGGATGAATTTGAAAAAGAATTTTTTCCATCAAAAACAAAAGCTCACTGATTTATCAGGGGGCTTTTTTTATTTGCTAAAAAATGATTTTTGGTTTAAAATTGGGTTATGAGTTTAGCCAAAGATACAAAAATTTTAATTATTGGTGCTAAGGGAATGCTAGGTCAGGACTTAGCTTTGATTTTTAATGATTATAATTTAACCTTGTGGGATAAAGATGAAATTGATATAACTGACGAACAGCAGGTTGATTCAAAAATTAAAGAATTAAATCCTAAAATTATTATTAATTGCGCTGCTTATACTGATGTTGATGGTGCTGAAACTAATCAGGCTATAGCTATGCAAATAAATGCTGAGGCTGTGGGTTTTTTAGCAAAAGTAGCTAAGGAAATTAAGGCAACAATTTTACTTATATCTACTGATTATATTTTTGATGGTACAAGAAAGCAAGGGTATACTGAAGATTTTGCAGAATTTAAACCTTTGAATGTTTATGGCGAGTCAAAATTAAAAGGGGAGGAATTATTAAAGCAATATACTGATAATTATTATATAATTAGAACAGCTTGGTTGTATGGTAAAAACGGTAATAATTTTGTTGAGACTATGTTAAAGTTAGGTCACGAAAAAGATCAGCTTAAAGTAGTTAATGATCAATATGGTAAACCAACTTTTACAATTGACTTAGCACAGCAAATTAGATATATTTTAGATAATAAATTACCTTTTGGTATTTATCATATAACAAATGAAACAACAGAATCTGAAGGTATTAGTTGGTATGAATTTGCTCAGGAGATTTTTAAACAAGCTGAAATAGAAATTGATTTGCAGGCTTGCTCTTCTGACGAATTCCCCAGACCAGCCAAAAGACCTCCTTATTCATCATTAATTAATACAAAATTACCGCAAT
The DNA here is from genome assembly GCA_030592165.1 of Candidatus Buchananbacteria bacterium. Classification (GTDB taxonomy): domain Bacteria; phylum Patescibacteriota; class Patescibacteriia; order CAIXNZ01; family CAIXNZ01; genus JAUVKC01. Next base: position 17,472 of record JAUVKC010000009.1, read on the forward strand.
TAAGGAAATGGGAGAATGCACTTGAAGATTATTTAGCAAATAGCTAATACTCTCAGCCCAAAGCCTTAAGCCTGAAGCTCATCGCCGGGATATATAAACTTTTCACTTTTTAACTTTAAACTAATATTAACTTATGCGAGGAATTATTTTATCAGGAGGCTCAGCAACACGTTTGCGTCCCTGTACAAAAGTAACAAGCAAACAATTATTGCCTGTTTATAATAGGCCAATGATTTATTATCCATTGAATACTTTGATTAAAGCAGGGATTAAGGAGATTTTAATTATTGTTTCTCCGGAAAGAGCAGGTGATTATTTGAATTTGCTTGGTAGTGGTAGAGAGTTTGGTGTTCAGTTTACTTATGAAGTGCAGGATAAACCAAGAGGGTTGGCTGACGCTTTTATTATGGGTGAAAATTTTATTGATAACGAAAATGTGACAATGATTTTGGGTGATAATATTTTTGAAGATGATTTTTCTGAAGCAATAAATAGTTTTAAATCAGGTGGTATGGTTTTTGTTAAAAAAGTTCATGATCCGGAAAGATTTGGAGTAGTGAAATTTGATGATAATAAAAAAGCCATTGAAATAAAAGAAAAACCTCAGGAATGGATTAGTGATTATGCTTCAACTGGTTTATACATTTTCGATAATAGATGTGTTGAGATTGCCAAATCATTAGAATCAAGTGAAAGAGGGGAATTGGAAATTGTCGATATTCAAAGATTTTATTTGGAAAAAGGTGAACTTGAAGTTGCTATGGTTGAAAATGAATGGATTGACGCAGGAACTTTTGACAGCCTTTTGGAGGCGCAAAATTTAGCTAAAGATAAATTACAAGATAAGTTGGTAATATAAAACAAAAAAACGTAGGGACGGGTTTTAAACCCGTCCCTACGTTTTTTTGTTTTTTATTTTAGTTCTAATTTGTAAATACCTGATTGTTTGCCAATTTGTCCACTGAAATAAATTATTTCGCCTTTTGCGTCAGATTCAAAATTATATAATCGGTCAAAATTTAATATTTCTGTAGTGTTATGTGAACCATTTGAAGTTTCTAAATCTAAAATGTCAATTTTGTTTTCAAACTGGACAAATAAATGTTTGAGTTTTGGATGCCATTTTATGGCAGTGATTTCTTGCCCATAACGATCAATAAAGTTTTCATAATTTTTTTGAGCATCAAAAGTTTTAATTTCGAAATCACTGTAAATCAAAAGATGATCCTCGTTTTTATCCCAGATTGCATTTATTGCTTCAAATTCTTTGATTACTTGATCACCAGAAAGATTTGTGTTTGAATCAGTAAAGATTTTTCGAATCATGTATAATTTTTGTAAATCTTGGTCAATGATTGAGAGGTAGTTGTTTGAACTACTAATAAATTTGAAGTTTTGTGACGGATTTAAAGTGATTAATTCTTTGTCAGTTTCAAAATTTAAATTATGTTTAGCTAAAATTGTTTTTTCTGGTGTTTGTTTGATATAAAATATATCATTACCTTCAATGAAAATTTCAGATAAAATTATTGAATCACTATTTTGATTAGTTAAAATGTTTTCAGCTTCTAGTGCCAGGATGTTGAATCGATAAATTGAATTATCTAAAGTAAAATATATTAAATTATCACTGTGGATATCCCAGTTTACATTGTCTGGGTTTAAAGCAGTAACTTTATTTATATTTATTGTGTTTTGTGGGTTACTAATTTCAAGAATTGTATTACTTGTTATTGTTGAGACTAGTAGTTTTTTATCACTGGCAGCCCAGGAGATGCTGACTTGCGTTTGGGGTATCCTGTAAAGTAAAGTTATTTCTTTTGACTCAATTACATAAAGATATATTTCTGTAAATGATTCTGAATCAATAGTATAAACAATTTGTTGTTTGTTATTTGATAAATAAAAATTTTCTATAGAATCATTAATCATTTGTAACGGGACATTTTTTTTGAAAAGAATTAGGTCGTTAACAAAAGTTGTTAAACTACTATTGATAGTTAAACTTTTTTCCCAAGAATAATAGCCATCTTTCATTAATTTAACTTTATATTCCCCAGGTAAGAGATTGTAAACAAATTGTTCTTTATTAAACGGGTCTTCAAGAAGATTATCATTAATATATAATTGACCATCTCGAATTTTGTCAGCTTCAATATAGAGTGTGCCGGTTTTTAATATTTTTATTCTTTTTAAATCCAAACGATACCCAGAAGCGTAAAAAATTAAAGTCGGAGCTAAAATAAAAAAAGTTAAGAAAAAAACACTCATTATTATTCTTCTTATGCGTAATGTCATATTATTCGTTAATTTGTTTAATATCAGCGCCAATATTTTGCAGACGTTCAACAATGTTTTCGTAACCGCGGTTGATTTGATAAATATTTTCTATTGATGATGTTCCTTTAGCTGAAAGAGCGGCTAAAACAAGTGTCATGCCTGCCCTAAGGTCAGGACTAACAACAAGTCTGCCGTGGAGTTGGGTTGGACCATTGATAACGACTCTATGCGGATCACACATGATTATATTAGCACCCATTTGATTTAAAATATCAGTATAAAATAACCGTGCTTCAAAAATTGGTTCATGGATTAAACTCATACCCTCAGCCTGAGTCATTAAGGCAGTGTAAGGAGCTTGTAAGTCTGTTGGAAATCCAGGGTACTCATGAGTAGTGATGTTTACACCTTTTAAGTTACTGGGTTTAGTGATAATGTAGTCTTTGCCGATTTTCAGCTTGGCACCGGTTTTTTCAAGAGAATAAAGTACAGTCTCAATATGTTGGGGATTGCAATTAGTTATTTTAAGTTCACTTTGAGTCATTAGTCCTAGCATGACGAAAGTACCAGTCTCAATCCTGTCAGGTATGATATCAAATTCACCAGCTGATAATTTTTTCACACCTTCAATGATAAGTTCAGGAGTCCCAGCACCGGTTATTTTAGCACCATGTTTGTTCAAATATTCAGCTAAGGCAGGTATTTCTGGTTCCATAGCAGCATTTTTTATTATGGTAGTTCCTTGAGCTAAGGTTGCTGCCATCATTAAATTTTCAGTTACAGTAACACTGATTTTTGGTAGGATGATTTTCGCCCCAATAAGTTTGTCAGCTTTTAGAGTGTAGCTTGAACCATTTTCAGTCATTTTAGCTCCGAGTTTTTGAAAACCTTCCAAAAATAAATCAATCGGTCTTTGACCAATAATACAGCCACCAGGATGAGCTAAAGTGATTTCTCCAAAACGTGCCAGCATTGGACCAGCTAACATGATAGAGGCACGAAGTTTTTTGACAAGGTCAGGTTTTAATTCTGTTTTATTTATATCTTTGGTTGAAACTTTATATTTTCCGTTTTTAAGTTTTTCGATTTTCGCTCCAAGATCTTCCATTGTTTCGATCATCCTTTGTAAATCTTCAATTTCAGGTACATTGTTTAAAAAACAAGTCTCTTGCGATAAAATAGTTGCCGGGAAAACTTTTAAAGCTAAATTCTTAGCCCCAGCTACTTTGATTTCTCCTGAAAGTTTTTTGCCTCCATTTATTATGTATTTCTCCATAAAATAAGTTATTTTTTATGTCTTTATTGTAATGCAAAAACGAAAAAATTTCAAGTTGTGCATTTACTTAAAATTTGTTAAAATTATCTTAAGTTTTTAAATAAATAATATATAAATATGACTTCAAGCTATTCTAATATAGTTAATAAACCAATAAATAAACTAGCCAGGTATTATTTGCTTGTTTTTTTGATAATATTGGTTTTTGTTTTAGGTGTTATTATCGGTCGTCAATCAAATAAAAATGATACAGTAAATATTGATGAGCAAGAGATTGGTTCAGTTTTGAATAAAGAAATCAGACCTGAGTTTCTTAATAAAGACGTTGATTTTAATTTATTTTGGCAAGTTTGGGATATTATTGAAGATAAATATGTTCATCAACCAATTTCAGAAACAGATTTATTGTACGGTGCTATGGTGGGTAGTGTGGCAGCTTTAGGTGACCCGCATTCAGTATTTTTTGATCCAGAAATAACAAAAGAATTTACCAATGAATTACAAGGGGAATTTGAAGGTATTGGTGCTGAAATTGCTATTAAAAAAAATCGTCTAACCATAGTTGCTCCTTTGCCTGATTCACCAGCTAAAAAAGCAGGATTAAGAAGCGGAGACAAGGTTTATGCGATTGATGGTATGGATACAACAAATATTAGTCTTGATTATGCTGTTAGCAAGATAAGAGGTCCTCAGGGTACAGAAGTTGCTTTGTTGATTAGCCGTGACGGACTTGAAGATACTAAGGAAATAAAAATTATCAGAGATCAGATACATATTGATAGTGTTAAATGGCGAGTATATCCAAGTGGTATTGCTGTGATTGAACTGAGTTATTTTAACGAGGATACTGCAGGAGCTTTTGATAAAGCAGTTCTTGATATTGTTAGTAAAAATCCTCGAGCAATTATTTTGGATATGAGAAATAATCCTGGAGGATTTCTTGATACAGCGATTGATATTGCCAGTGAGTGGGTTGAGGACGGTGTGATTGTTTATGAGCGTTTAAGTGATGGTGAACTAAAAAAACATAAAGCTAGAGGCAGGGCTCGTTTGAAAGATTTTGAAACATTAGTTTTGATTAATCAGGGCAGTGCTTCAGCTTCAGAAATTGTAGCCGGTGCACTTAAAGATCATGGTTTGGCACAACTTGTTGGTGAAATTACTTTTGGTAAAGGTTCTGTGCAAAGTTTATTCTCATTGGATGACGGCTCAGCTATTAAACTAACTATTGCTGAATGGTTAACCCCAAACGAAAATACTATTGATGGACAAGGGATTGATCCTGATGTGGAAGTAGAATTAACTGAAGAAGATTTTGATAATGATAATGATCCTCAGCTTGAAAAAGCTTTAGAATTGTTAAGTCAGTAAATATTTAAATAATCAAAATGAAAAGCCCCGAACATAAAGTTCGGGGCTTTTTTTTAGTTGTTTATTGGACGGAGAATCGGTTTTCTGCCTGTTGTACGGGACAACTTGAGGCGGAGTCGATTCTGTCGATTACAGCGGCGTACCAATTGGTGGCCGCGGGATCGTAGTCTTGCCAGTGATGAAGCTCGGTGTTTGCCGGGGCAGTACACAAAGCTACTGTTCCGGCGGCGTTGTAGACGTTCAGGTAAAGACCCCCGAGTCCTGGTTCCTCCGGATTTACGGGTGGTACGGCGGTGCGTCTTACGGCGTCCTGGTAGACACTGAACCAGCCGGCCCAGAGCACAGGATCAGTAGCCGCGGTTGCATAACCATAGAAGTCTTCGACCCAGCCAGTGCCGGCTACGAAAGTCGCCATGGTTTGCGGGGTTGCCCAGGTCGTGGCAGTTGACTGCAATACCATCGGTCCTTCGCTGACGCCGTCATACGGTAAGAACGGATTATCGTCGTAAAGGGCGGTTTGCGAATCTCCGCTACGTGTCAGTCCCAAAACCACGGGAATAGCCGTGCAATAGGGGTTTTCGGTTACGGTTACCGCGCCGGTTTCATCCCGGTTGACGATAAACGAGACAACTCCCCAGGTATAGGGTGCTGTGCCGAGAATACAGGCGTACTGCATAGTGGTTCCACCGATCGTAATGTTATGGGCGGCCATTTTGCCGTTGGTACTGTAGCCCAAATGCCAGGTAACGCCTACGGGGATGTTGAAGGTGGCGCTGAATTGTCCAGCCACAACTGCCCACGAGTAATCAATGGCGTTGTTCCACGGGTCGTAAAGTGATCTGTCGCCGAGGTTGATTTGTCCGATCATTGATCCGAACATCTCGAACGGGTTGACGGCGCCGGGTACGACTGAAGCCGGACAGATCATCCCTACGGGACATACCTCTTCGCCGGGGACCGTGAAAGTGACTTCGACCGTGGCTACTTCGTTGTCGGGGTCGATGATTTTGGTGAAGTCCTCGCCGGTGTTAAGCACCATTTCGTCGGTTCCGGAATGGGAACCTTCTCCGTTTCCGCAGGCCATCAGACCCATGGTTACGATCGTCATGATCACGAACGTGATAAGTACTCTCTTTTTCATTTCGTTTTCCTCCTGTTCCTTTCTTTTTTTTCTCGTTGTTTTACTTTTAGTCCGCAAAAAGCGAACGACTTAACCTATCAAATCCAATCCATTACCTTAAAAATTTGTATTTAAAAGTTCTCCTCCTTTTTTAAGATTATCTTAACTTATCACAATAGTAAATATTTGTCAAGTACTTTTTACCTGATTATTGAATTTTTGCTAAGTTTACTGTTTAATAAGCCATGCTTTTATTGATTTGGCAAGTTTGCTAACTATGGGTAATTATACTAAACTAAAGGTAATATTAAAATTTTAAAATAACTCACCGCACCGTCTATTCCGAGTAATCGAGGAATCTCCTGGGAATGGGTGACAAGGTGATCCTTCGCTTACTGATAATATTTTGTGCGAATTAAACGTGGTTACAGCTCTGGATGACGGTGGGTGCACCACA
>JAUVKC010000083.1 GCA_030592165.1 Candidatus Buchananbacteria bacterium
ACCACCACCAAATGTTACAGGAACACTGCATACTGGTCATGCTAGCATGTTAGCTTATCAGGATATAATGGTGCGTTATAATCGTCTTTTGGGTAAAAAGACTTTGTGGTTACCTGGGACTGATCATGCTGGTATTGCTACTTCAGCTAAAGTAGAAAAGATACTTTATGATCAGGAAAAAAAGACTCGACATGATCTAGGTAGAGAAAAGTTTTTGGATAGGGTAAATAAATTTGCCAAAGATTCACAAGATACAATCAAAACTCAGGTCAAGAAAATGGGTTCATCTTTGGACTGGTCACGAGAACGTTATACTTTAGATGAAGGTTTGACTCAGGTTGTGAAACATTCTTTTTCTAAGATGTACGAGGTTGGAGTGATTTATCGAGGTCACAGAATAGTCAATTGGTGTCCGCATTGTTTGTCGACCTTAAGTGATGATGAAGTTGAACATAAAGAAACAACCGCCAAATTTTATACTTTTAAATATACAAAAAATTTTCCAATCTCTATTTCAACTACTCGTCCAGAAACAAAGCTGGGAGATACTGCCGTAGCTGTTAATCCAAAAGACAAACGTTATAAAAAATATATTGGTCAAAGTTTTACAATTGATCTTGGCCATGGAGATCAGGAAATTAAAATTATTGCAGATGATGAAGTTGATCCAAAATTTGGGACAGGTGCTCTTGGGGTGACTCCAGCCCATTCAATGATTGATTACGAAATGGCTAAGAAAAATGATTTACCAATCATTAAAGTTATTGGTGAGGATGGTAAAATGACTACTGAAGCTGGTAAAGAATATGCAGGTTTAAATGTAGTTGAAGCCAGAGAAAAATTTGTTAAATGGTTGGATAAGCAAGGATTGATTGAAGAAATTAAAGAAATTCCGCAAAATCTGAGTATTTGTTATCGTTGTGCTACTGCTATTGAACCTTTACCGTCAACACAATGGTTTGTTGACGTCAATAAAAAAATAACTTTACCAGGTAATAAATATTATAAAAATAAATCAATCAAAGAAGTTGCTTTAAGTGTAGTAAAAAATAAAGAAATTAAAATAATCCCTGATCATTTTGCTAAAGATTATTATCGTTGGTTAGAAAATTTACATGACTGGTGTATTTCTCGGCAGGTATGGTTTGGACACAGGATACCTGTGTGGTATAAAAATAAAGGCCAGGAAAATGAAGAAGTTTTTGTTGGTCTAAAAGAACCAAAAGAAAGTGGTTGGCTTCAGGACGAAGATACTCTTGATACTTGGTTTTCATCTGGCTTATGGACTTTTTCGACTTTAATGGATAAGGATTTTAGTAAATATGATACTTGGCAGGATTGGGTAGCTGGTTCCAAGGATTTACAGTATCATCCGACAACTGTCATGGAAACAGGTTATGATATTTTGTTTTTTTGGGTGGCTAGAATGATTATTCAGACAACATTTATGCTTGGTGAAATCCCTTTTGAAACAGTTTATTTACATGGTTTAGTTCGAGATGAGGAAGGCAGGAAAATGTCAAAGTCTTTAGGTAATGTAGTTGATCCACTTGATATTATTCCCAAATACGGCACAGATGCTTTGCGTATTGCCATGATCACAGGGACTTCAGCTGGAGGTGATACAAGGATCTATAATGAAAAAATTGAAGGTTATCGAAATTTTGTAAATAAACTTTGGAATATTTCACGCTATATCTTAACATCAGTTGAAAAAGTTGAGCGAGTCAAAGAAAAACCTCAAGCTAAGACCTTGGCCGATGAATGGGTTTTAGCCAAATTTGCTATCACAACTGATATTGTTATTCAATCTTTAGATAATTATAATTTTTCAATGGCCAGCGAAACTTTGCGGAATTTTACCTGGGAGATTTTTGCTGATTGGTATTTGGAGATTAGCAAATTGCAAATGGCTAATAGCGAATGGCAAAATAATACTGAGGAAATTTTACTTTATATTCTTGAACGTTTACTTATTCTCTGGCATCCATTTATCCCGTTTGTTACAGAAGAAATTTGGTCAAGTTTTGATGCTGATGATTTATTGATGGTACAAAAGTTCCCAGCAAAAACTGACGATAAAGAAAAAGAAGAATTTAATAAAATTATTGAAATTATTTCTAGTATAAGAACCTTGCGTTCTGAAAATAAAATAGAACCAGCTAAAAAAGTTAATGCAGTTATTAATGCTGGTAAGGATTTTGATTTAATAATTTCGCAGGCCGAAATAATTAAAGGTTTGGCTAGGATTGAAAATCTTGAAATAAATAAAAAAGGTGATAAGCCAAAACAATCTTTGGCAATTGTTGTCGGAAAAATTGAAGTATTTATTTTAACTGAAGGATTACTTGACCTTGATAAAGAAAATGCTAGGCTACAAAAAGAAATTGATCAGGTTGAGAATTTTATAAAAGGAATTAAAAAGAAATTAGATAATAAAGAGTTTGTAAAAAATGCTCCGAAAGAGATTATTGATAAAGAAAAAGAAAAAATGAGTGATCAGTCTGAGAAATTGAAAAAAATAAAACAACAATTGGATAGTTTGGGGAAATTAGAAGAATATAGAATAAAGAAAAGCGACCCGTACAACGTGCGGGCTGTTTTTTATTTGAAAAAATTTGCTAAGTATTGTATTTTTTAAGTAATAAACTACGTTTACAATAATAAGGAGGGAAGTTATGGGAAAAACAAAGGCTGATCAATGGTTATTATCGATGATGTTCCAGCTGAGTTTCCTGTGGAGTGTTATGTGGCTATAGACGCTGGGGAGCTAGCAGCATCAGGCAATTTCGAGATGCCAGGATGTAGCGATGAAATCTCAGAGTCCAATGGTTTGGATTTTGCTTCTTTTTGACTTGGCTAATTTTACACAGCTAATCCCCTGCGAGAAATTGTAGGGGTTTTTTTATTTGAAAAACTCTGTTTATTATGCTAAATTAGGTATATAATGTTTACTTAATCACGAATTTTAATTCACGAATAAACACGAAAAATATGTCTAAGACAATTATTGACGAAAAACAAATTGATCATTTACTTTCACGTGGTGTGGAAATGGTATATCCAACCAGGGAAGAATTGAAAAAGAAATTAATGTCAGGCGAGAGAATTAAATTATATTGCGGGTTTGATCCGACTGGTCCGACACTTCATATTGGGCATGGTAACCAGATACGTAAACTTGCTGAATTCCAAGCACTTGGCCATGAAGTTGTTTTTTTGATTGGTGATTTTACAGCTATGATAGGTGATCCGACTGATAAAGATGCAGCTAGGACTCAGTTGACCAAAAAGGAAGTTTTGGCTAATTTAAAAAATTACAAAAAACAAGCTAGTACCATTTTGGATTTTAAAGGTAAGAATGCGGCAAAAGTAGAATTTAATTCTAAATGGTTAGGGAAAATGAACTTTGAAGATGTTTTGGAATTAGCTTCAAAAATGACAGTCCAAAGAATGGTTGAAAGAGATATGTTTCAAAAAAGGTTAGAAGACGGGAAACCAATTTATATTCATGAATTTATGTATCCGTTGATGCAAGGTTATGATAGTGTGGCTATGGGAGTTGATTTAGAAATTGGTGGATCTGATCAGACCTTTAATATGTTAGCTGGCAGGGATTTGATGAAATCAATTAGTAAAAAGGAGAAATTTGTTTTAACTTTACGACTTTTGACTGATCCGACTGGGAAGAAAATGGGTAAGACTGAAGGTAATATGATTTCTTTGGATCAATCAGCTGATGAGATGTTTGGTAAAGTAATGTCATGGTCAGATGAGATGATTTTATTGGCTTTTGAAATTTGCACTGATGTTTCAATGGAAGAAATAAATAAAATAGGGGATCAAATGAAAGAAGGTGCTAATCCTCGTGATTTTAAATTACAATTAGCTCAAGAAATGGTTAAAATTTATAAAAATGACAAAGAAGCAGCTCAGGCTCAAGAAAACTTTATAAATTTATTTCAAAAAAAAGAAGGGCCGGAGAATGTTGAAAGTATAAAAGTTGAAAGTAATAAGTTGGTTGATGTTATGGTTGAATCTGGTTTGGTTGATTCAAATTCACAAGCGAAAAGAGATATCAAACAAGGCGGAGTAAAAGTTAATGAAAAAGCAATTGATGATATAAATGCTGAACTTGATTTAGGTGAGAGTTTAATTCAAAAAGGGAAAAGACATTTTGTGAAGGTGGTAATAGCAAATGGCAAATAGCATATTGCAAA
>JAUVKC010000075.1 GCA_030592165.1 Candidatus Buchananbacteria bacterium
AAATAATCGGGCAAGAGGAAGCTTTGAAAGTTTTAGCTCAGGCAATAAGAAGATCCAAGGCAGGCATCAACAGACAAAACAAACCGCTTGGTTCATTTATATTTATTGGTCCAAGTGGTACAGGCAAGACCTACACAAGTAAAGTATTGTCACAAATATTATTTGATAATCAAGACTCTTTGATTCGCATAGATATGTCAGAATTTTCTGAAAAATTTAATATTTCCAAGCTCATAGGAGCACCAGCAGGTTATGTTGGTTATAAAGAAAGTGGCAAACTAACTGACTCAGTCAAAAGAAATCCTAACTCAATTGTTTTATTTGATGAGATAGAAAAAGCTCATCCTGATATTTTCAATCTACTATTACAAATCCTAGATGAAGGGTACATTACAGATGCAGTTGGTAAAAAAATAAATTTCAAAAACACTATTATAATCATGACTTCAAATTTAGGTAATGATAAATTAAATAAAAATATCGGTTTTGTTAAAGATGAAGAATCTCAAAATAATTTAATTCTAGAAAAAGAATTAAAAACTTTTTTTAGACCTGAATTTATTAATCGTCTTGATAAAATTCTCTATTTCAATCTTTTAAACCATGATGAATTAAAAAAAATTGCCAAGCTCGAAATGGAAGAATTACTTAGAAATTTAAACAAACAAAATATAAAATTAACTTATGATAATAATATTTTAAATCATCTTAGCCAAAGTAATTATAAACCTGAACAAGGTGCCCGATTAATTTCCCAAAATATTGAAGACCTTATAGCCAGTCCCCTTTCAGAAAAATTATTTAGTGTCAAAAAAACAAAAAAGTTTCATATTAGCTTATCAAATAATAATCTTGAAATAAATGGCTGAGCCTGCCCGACAATTAGATCCACAACAAAATAAAAATGCTCAATCTTCAGGTTCTAGCCAAGGCCAATCTGCTGATAATGTAATTGATTTAAATCAATACCGACAAGCAAAAGCCGCCAGTATAATGGCAAGAAATCAAGCCAAAACACAATCACCGCAACAAAAACAAAGAAAATTACCAAAAGGTATTAAACCAATAGGTTTAAATATTTCGGGATCTAAAAAAAACAAAAATACAGGAGATAGTCAAGATGATGAAAAAAATCAATGGAATCAATTAAAAAAACAACAAGCAAAACAAAGGGTACTAGTAAGAAAAAGGGGTCGTAAGGCAAACAAGCTAATGTCTCGTAAAAAAAAAAGCCGGGGCAAATTATAGTCCAGCAAATTTCTTTTTTATCATTATATTAACTCTTTCGTATGAAATCTTTAGTCTGTTAATTTCTTTGCTTTCTGCAGGGATTGGATCATTTATTGAAATAATTGGAGATTTAACTTTAGGAACTGCTTTGTCTCTTTTTATCTGGTATCAAGGTGGCGGAGCGAAAAAAGATGTTGCCAAAAAAGCTATTAAACGATTTTGTATGGTCATGGGCATTGAAGCAATACCATATATTGATATATTACCTATGTGGACTATTGTTATTTTATGGACATGGTATGAAGTTAGAAAAGAAAGTTTAAAAAATGAATAAATTAAATAATTAATTTTAATAAAATAAATTTATGACTGATCGAAGAAAAAAATTACTCATTGTTATAGCTTTTGTTTCAGCGGTTATTTTAATTGCCCTTGCAATATATTATTTATTTTTCAGACCATTTATTACTCCACCAACTCCAACGTTACCTCCAACATTACCGCCAATTGGTTTACCGACTGTCCCTCCTGCTTTAAACATCCCTACCGCAATTAATCTAAATGTTCCGACAATAGCTATTCCAGGTGCCATCACTCCGTCTATCACGCCGATTATTCCTGGACCAACTATCTCTGATACAGCTCTGGGAGGGCTTACTTCTTTTAAAACTTTAGTCTCCAACAGCTCTCAAGCTGCCACATTATCAACTAATGGCAGAGATTTACTTTATCATGATACTCAAACAGGATTTTTTTACCAAATTACGCCTGATGGTGATAAAAAACTTTATTCTGACACCCCGTTTTTTAATGTAGATGAAGTCACCTGGGATCCAAACAATCAAAAAGCTGTTTTGGAATATCCTGACGGGTCGAATATTATTTATGATTTTCAAGCAAAAAAATCAGTTACCTTGCCAGCACAATGGAAAGATTTTACTTTTTCAAATAAAGGTAGCCAAATCGCTTTTAAAGATATGCGATTAGATCCTGAAAATCGTTATTTATCAGTTTCTAATGCTGACGGCACAGGTTACAAACAAATTGAAAAAATCAATGACGAAGATGCTAATGTCCATGTTTCCTGGTCTCCAGGTAATGAATACATTGCCTTATATCGAGAATCAATTGACGGTTCTCGTTCAGATGTTTACCCTATCGGATTTAATGGTGAAAATTATAGAAAATTTAGAATAGAAGGCAGAGATATGCGTTTTGAATGGGCACCAAGCGGTGATAAACTACTTTACAGTGCTTATAATTCACGCTCAAATTATAATCCAACTTTATGGGTTGTTAATTCTGATCCTGAACTACTTGGTTCTGGTAGAACAAAAATAGGACTTGATACCTGGGCAGATAAATGTACTTTTGCTTCAGAAACTACTGTTTATTGTGCGGTTCCTCGTTCACTGGAAACAGGCACAGGTTTTATGCCGTCATTAGCCAATGATAATCCTGATGATATTTATAAAATAAATATTTTAACTGGCGCCAAAGAATTAATTGCCCAACCTGTATTCCCTACTTCCATCAATAGTTTAATTATTACAGAGAATAATGACAGTCTTTACTGGCTAGAAAATGACTCAAACCAAATTAAAAACATAAACTTATAAAAATATGACCGAAAACAAACCAAAAAAAATCTATTTTATTTACTTTATTATAATTACAATTATAATTTTACTGATTTTTGCTTTTACAATTATTGGTACATTTTGGGATTATTGGTCACAAAATAAACAAATAGAAAATTATTATAAAAATCGGTTATTGCAATTAGTCCAAAAAACTCCCCAAATTAATACTTATGATCCGATTAGAGGAAACTCCTTAGCCACAGTCACCTTGATTGAATATTCAGATTTTAATTGTAGATCTTGTAAAACTGTTCAAAATGATTTGAATGCCTTGGAAAGATTTTTTGGTAATAAAATAAAAATTGTCTTTAAGGGATATCCAATAACTATTAGTTCAGAAAATCGTCCATCATTAAACGCAGCTTATTGTGCTTCTGAACAAGGGAAGTTTTGGGAATATAAAGATTTTATTTTTGAAAATAATATTGGTTTAAATAAACAAAAATATATTGAAATTGCTAATGCCCTGAACTTAGACATGTCGATTTTTAATGAATGTTTAGACAGCAAAAAATATTCACCAGTCATTGACCAAAACCTGGCTGAAGGACTTGAACTGCAAATAACTTCCGTACCAACTATTTATGTTAATAATCAAAGAGTTAAAGGTCTGGTTAATTATAACAGTATAAAAAATATTATTGATCAAGAACTAAGTAAATAATTTATGAAAACAAAAACCAAAATACTTATTTTTAGTATCTTTATTTTTACTTTTTTAATTATTGCTCCGACCAGCTACGCTCTATCACTAGAACTTCAACAACCTTTTGGGACACTAAAAAACACAATAGATGTCACTGGAGTAACATTAGGAACATATCTCGCAGCTGCCTACGGATTTGGGACTGCTGTTATTGCAGCCTTAGCAATTGTCATGATTATTATTGGTGGGGTGCAATGGATAATGTCAGGCGGATCTCCTGATAAAATTGGACAAGCTAAAGACAGAATATTTAAAGCATTTTTAGGACTTTTCATTGCTTTATTTTCTGTTTTCATCCTCCAAACAGTTAGTCCTGCTACTGTTAATTTATCGTCTATAACACCAGCAGCCCTTGAAAATGTAATCTGTTGTGACCTTAATAATCAAAAATTCCATACAACAGATTCAGATTGCCAAGCTAAGGGTGGGCAAGCTGTTGATGCTAACAAATGTGTTGGTGATTTCCAAACCACAGAACAAGCTGTCTCTGGTACCTGCAATGCAATAAATCCAAGAGCTAGTTGTTTTGCTGAAAAATGTACTGATCTAAAAAGAATAAGTAGTGATGGAGAATGTAAAGATGCCACTAAACCATATTGTTGTGCCGAAGCAGGCACACCCAAAGAATGTAAAGACGCCGCTGGTTGTGAAAAAAACCAATATTGTGCCAGTGCCGGACCCAATAAACCTGGCTTGTGCTATGATAAAAGATCTTCAGGTATGAATTGTCAAGAAATGATTTTGGGGTCAACTTCAGGAGATCTTCTTGGTGGTGGACCTGATGAAGTTTGTATAAGTGATCGTTGTTACGGTGGGACATCTGCTGGAATTAATAAATGTGTACCTCAGAATGGAACAGGATCAGCTAATGAATATTGCACTGATAAACTTCAATGTAAATCAGGACATTGTTATAAAGGTAATAATGAAAATGCTAAAGAAGGCTTATGCGTTGGAAACACTCGTGACGAAGCAGCACTTAAATTTCTGCAAAAATGTCAAAATCGAAACATTGATGCTGGCGGGTTTGATGATGATTCTCCTTGTCCTGGAGATTATGATGGAAATGGGGATATTTGGGATAATTGTGGTGACATTCCTGGTCATGAAGATATTTGTGGTCAAGAAGAAATTATTAAGACTCTCAAATAAAAAATTTATATAATACTAAATATTTTGATCACCTAAAAAGCGCTCCATAAAGGAACGCT
>JAUVKC010000071.1 GCA_030592165.1 Candidatus Buchananbacteria bacterium
CAAATCCCTCAAATCCCTCAAATCCCTCAAATCCCTCAAATCCCTCAAATCCCTCAAATCCCACAGCAAAATGAACAAAACCCAACTAATCAACCTAATCATCTCCATCACCCTAATCCTCTCTATCGGACTATTAATCGGATACATCGTAGGTTATTTCTATGCAACAACAAAATCCTTTCCGGAGATTCAGATTGTTGATGAAATCAACCCGGGAATTACTACTATTAAATTACTGGAGGTAAAAAACGGCCAACTTATCGGTAAAATCAGTGGACGAGAGGCGCGCCTTGCATACAGTTCGGACAATATCATAGAACTTGGACTAGAGAACAAATTTACAATTCCACTATCCAAAATTAATTTAAAGGACTTTTATGCATCAGACGCTCTTCCTGATGATGCGCAATTTATAGCAAGCTCTCAGGGTAAATACTATTACTCTGTTCTAGACAAGAAGGCATTCAACATTTCAACTAAAAACAGATTGTACTTCGAAAATTCACAGGAAGCAGAGAATAAAGGTTATATTTTTAAAAACTAATTCGATTTTCAAGTTTTGAACTTTGAGTTTTGAGTTTTGGACTTTGAGTTTTGAGTTTTGAGTTTCGAGTTTCAATCATTTATGATATAATTAACGAGAACAATAAAAATAAAAAACATGCTAATATTAAATACTGAATCTCTCCGTAAATATGGTCTTAATCGTATTTTTGAGTTTGCTCAAAAAGCAGGTTACGACGGTATTGAAGTTGACGTAGATAAGGGTAATTTCGATACACAGAATGCTGAATATATAAAAGAGCTTTCCACTAAATACAAACTTCCTGTAGTTGCCCTTCATACACCAACTGATGGAACTCAAAAAAGCGTAAAACATGTAGTCGAAATGGCGGCATATTTAAAATGCCCTGTAGTTGCAATAACTCCGCCAAAATTATTGGATTTTAAATTTACAAACTGGCTAAAAAAAGAAGCCCCTAAGCTTAGAAAGAAAAAAAAGATTCAAATCGCATTAATGAATGCCTCTGGAAAAACTCTTCTTGGCTTTTTACCTGCGAGTGCACTTAATAATGTATCTGATTTAAAAAAATTCGGAATGGTTTGTCTTGATTGCTCCTCAACCGTTTCAAAAAAATGGGATTTAATGAAGACATATGAACACCTAAAGAATCTAATTGTGCATGTTCACTTATCAAACGTAAGAAGGCGCAAAGAATACTCATTGCCAAACGAAGGGATACTTCCTCTTGAAAGCCTTTTAAGAAAGCTAAAGACAGGTAAATTCAAAGGAGCACTAAGCTTACGTGTTAAGCCATCAGAGCTATCTGCCGGAGATGATAAAAAAGTAATTGAAAAGCTAAAAAAAGTAAAAGAATTTGTAGATGAATTTTATAAATAAACCTGATATTTCTGATTTCAGATTTCTGATTTCAGATTCAATATAGAATTTGAGATTTATTATTTTAGATTTTTCGACTTATAACAAAAATACTAAATACAAAATTTAAAATGGGATTCAGAAATCCGAAATCTGAAATCAGAAATATATTTGACTTTTTCTTCAAACGTCTATACCCTTTTTAAGCATTTGTTTATTAAGGATTCAAAGTAAATACTGAATTACTAAATTGTGAATCTTTAATCTTGAATCTTTAATCTTGAATTTAAAAATATGTTAAGTAAAGGTAATAAAAGAAAACTTCACAAACGCCATGGCTTTCAGGCAAGAATGTCCACAAAGGGTGGTTCAAAAGTTATTAAAAGCCGCAGAAGTAAAGGACGCAAAAGTCTTAGTGCATAATTTATGCTAAGTAAAAAAAACCGCATCTCAAATCGTCAGCTACTGAAAAAGCTATTTGAAAAAGGGAAGCAATATAAGAATAGTCACTTTGTTTTTAAATTCCTGCCTTCTATTGAACCCATCTCAAAATTTTCAGTAGTTGTAAGTAAAAAGGTGGCTCCAAAAGCGGTTGACAGGAATAAATTACGAAGACGGATATTTGATTGTATACACAGAAATCTAAATTCATTAAAAACTAATATCGTTTGTATAGTAATAGTAAAGAATAATGTGACCAAAGCAGAATTTGAGGATTTAAATAATGGAATTACAGACTTCTTTAACAAAAATTCACTACATGTCTAATAAGCTATTCAAACCACTATTATTTGTTTTAATATTTTTAATTGTATTTCAGCTTTTCGGTGGCAAAAAAGATGAGTCAATTAGTCAGGATGATATCTTAATCAGCGCGAAGTCCAAAATGGTCATTGGAAAAGACGTAATATTAGAGATAAAAAATCAAAGTGACTCAGAAATCAGAATAGCTAACAAATGTCCTAAAAATCCACTAGTTGCTGAAAAGTACATCAATGGTGAATGGATAAACCAGGAATATGAAATTAATCCGGATAGATGTGAAGGAACGACGGATATTTTAATTGAACCGGATAGTAAATACACCCTTAATTACGAAGAGTGGGGGTGGAATCTTTTTGATGAGGAAGGAAAATATAGAATTACATTAAACACAACTATTGAAGATAATATTAAGTCATACAGCCATGAATTCAACGTTAACGAACCTTCGTTGCTACGTCGTTTCTGGACAGAGGTATTTTTCAGACCAATTTTTAACACTCTCGTATTTCTAATAAAAATTATGCCAGGGCATAACCTGGGCTGGGGAATTATTCTTCTTACATTAATTATCAAAATAATCCTTCTTGGTCCGAATCATAAAGCGCTCAGAGCACAGAAAGCAATGCAGAAGATTCAGCCACAACTCGATGCATTAAAAATTAAGTATAAAGACGAACCGCAGAAATTAGCTTCGGAAACAATGGCAATTTGGAAGAAGTACAAGGTAAGCCCAATGAGCAGCTGCTTACCGATGCTTATTCAGTTTCCAATATTAATTGCTCTTTTCTACGTAGTAAAAAGCGGACTTGATGTGATTAATCCTGATATTCTTTATAACACATTAAAGGATGTAAATTTACAAACAATCAATCCAAATTTCTTAGGTATAATTGATCTTACAAAAGCTAATATCATAGTTCTGCCAATCATTGTTGGAGGATTACAGTTCTTCCAGATGCATTTAACATTAGGAAAAACTAAATCAAATAAGCTGATTAAGGATGGTAAACCAAATCCAATGCCAATGATGAATAATATGATGAAATACTTCATGCCATTAATGATTGCTGTATTTACCGCAAGCCTACCTGCTGCAGTTGGCTTTTATTGGGGAACATCTACGTTATTCGGAATCGGACAACAATTTTTTGTTAACCGTTCAAAGATTTAATTTGCCGTATTTTTCTTTTCGATGTAAAATATTTCTAATTAAAGATTAAAAATTGAAGATTTAAGATTAATTTTTTAATTTTCAATCTTCAATCTTTAATAAAATAAAATGGAACTTTTAATTAAAGAAACCTTAGAGAAATTTCTTGATGTGCTTGGTATTTCATATACAGGCGTAAAAATTAGCAAGGAAAATGAATCAGCATATTACGCACAAATTGAAACTGAAAACTCAAGTCTGTTAATTGGTTGGCATGGTGAAACTATTGGAGCCTTGCAACACTTGTTAAAGTGCCTTCTTTGGAAACAGGGAATTGATAATAAAACTCAGGTTGTAGTTGATGTAGACGGATATAAAAAACGTCAGGAAGAAAGTGTAATAAAACTTGCAGAAAGAAAAGCGGAATATGCAATTGAAACTCAAAAAGGAGTCAAACTTCCTCCAATGAATCCATATTTCAGAAGAGTCGTCCATATGCATCTAGCGAATTCAGATAAATATAAGGATGTAGTTATAACAGAAAGCGTTGGATCTGATCAGGACAGAGCTGTTAAAATTATTCCTAAATAAACCTAATTATTTCTGATTTCGGATTTCTGATTTCAGATTCGATGTTAGAATTGAGATTTATTATTTGAGATTTTTTGACTTATAACAAAAATACTAAATATAAAATCAAAAATGAGATTCAGAAATCAGAATTCCGAAATCAGAAATGTTTTTACCACTTCAATCGCTTCAAAGCATCCTCCGCTGCCTTTTGCTCTGCAACCTGCTTAGAGTTGCCCTTCCCCTTCCCAATCATTCTATCCCCAATATACGCACCCATTGTAAATATTTTGTCGTGATCAGGACCTTCTTCATTCTGAACTTGATATGATGGAGTTGTTGCAACTTTTTCCTGAGCAATTTCCTGTAATTTTGATTTTGCATCAATATGAGAACCGCTTTCTAAAATTCCCTTTAAATGTATCAGTAAAAATTTATCAATAAATTTTTGAGCCTTTTTATAACCAAGTTCTAAGTAAATCACACCGATAAGTGCTTCAAATGTATTTGCTAGCAAATAATCCTTGTCTCGTCCTCCGGATTTTTCCTCCCCATGACTTAGTGATAAATATTCACCCAATGAAAGCTCACGTGAAATCTTTGCAAGCATCTCACCTTTTACAAGCGCTGATCTCCAGTTAGTTAAATCCCCTTCCGGATTTGGATAATTTAAATATAAATATTCGGTAACCACCAATTCTAAAACAGCATCACCTAAAAACTCCAGACGCTCATTATGCTCCAGGCCAGCTTTTTTATGCTCATTTAAATAAGACCTGTGAATAAAAGCATTTTTCAGGAGATCATAAGTTTTAAATTTTAAGCCGATTTGTTTTTCTAGCTTTTCGTACATAGTTTTTTAAAATTCTAAATATTAAGTACTAATTTCTAAACAAATTTTAAACACTAAATTTTAATCTTCAAGTATATATTTTAGACATTGTGATTTAAAAAATTGATACTTGCTTAGTAGTTAGATATTAAAAATTAGGATTTTTTTATTGTTTTATCATGAGCCACGGCATTTAACACCCCGTTAATAAATTTACTGCTATTTTCTCCGCCATAGGTTTTTGCAAGCTCAATTGACTCATTAATCGCTACATTAACAGGCACATCCTCTTCAGGATTGATTAATTCACAAATGCCCAATACCAAAACGGCTCTTTCAACTGGATCCATTTTTTCAACAGGCCATTCAGGAGCATGTTTTTTTAGC
>JAUVKC010000037.1 GCA_030592165.1 Candidatus Buchananbacteria bacterium
ACAGGGACTTAATTTGGATGGTACAAAAGAATATCAGCAGCTTGTAAGGTTGGATAAGTTAAAAGTCCGGCGTTGATATTTTTTACTTGATGAGAAGATTTATCTTTAAATTGAGTCATTCTTCCAAGTTCTGAAACAGGCGTTAAAGTATTAAAAATCCAGGCTAATTCTAGGCTGGCAGGTACATCAATTTGATTAAAAATAACACATTTTTTTGGATCAAGACCAACAGCCAAAAAATCAGTAGCCAAATCTAAAACTTGTTGTTTTTTTATTTTAGGATCATAATCTGCTGTAATAGAATGATAGGTAGCTAAGAAAAAATAACATTCATATTTGTTTTGAAGTTCAACGAAATTTTTTAGTGAACCTAAATAATTACCAATATGGAGTTCTCCGCTTGGTTGGACTCCTGATAAGACTATTTGTTTTTTATTTTTCATATAATATAATTTTACTGGTTATTAGTGTATATGTAAAGTAATTGATTTTTAGAATGGGGAATTTTGATTTGGCCTTTCGACTCAGCCCAGAATGTCAGCCTACCTGCCTGCCGGAAGGCAGGTAGGCGAAGGGTTCCTTGCTGGGCTTCGCTCAGATTGACAAATCAAAATTCCCGTTTTTTAATTACCCCAACCTTTACGAGTATTAGAAGGGCATTTAACATTTGAACATTTTTCACTTGAATGTCCCCACGCCCCTGTTTTTTGATTAATAGGTTGGCCACAATGCTGACATTTTTTTTCTTCTGTCATGAATTTCCTCCTTTAGAATCGTTGACAAAATAAAACTCCCTGCCGTAATATCTGCAGGGAGTTTTATTTAAAAACTAAATCAAAGCAGTCTTTACGACTTAAAGCGTAAAGTCCACCACCAAGAATTAATTTGATTGAATTTAGTTTTCATATTTAAAGTATAAGATTATTAAATCTAGATGTCAAATTAGACTTTAATAACTACTGGTAAAATCATTGGTCGTCTTTTTGTTTGCTGCCATAGATATTGACCAATTTCATCTCTGATTTTGTTTTTTAAATGATCATCAAAAGCTTTACTTTGAGTATCATTATCTTCACAGATTTTTTTTATTTTCATTCTGGTTGTTTCTATTAATTTTTTGTTTTCTTTCATATAAACAAACCCTCGGGAAATAATATCAGGATTACCAATTAATTTACCATCTTTATTGGAAATAGTTGCAATAACAACAAGCATGCCATCTTCTGCCATAACTCTTCTATCGCGCAAAACAATATTTGAAACATCACCGACACCAAGTCCGTCTACCATAACATAGTCTGTTGGTACAAATTGGTTTGTTAATTTTCCATTATTTTTAGTGAATTCCATGATTTGACCATTATTGCCAATAAAAATATTTTCTTTGGGAATACCAATACTTTCAGCCACCTCACCATTTATTTTTAACATATAATGATTAGCTTCAATAGGTATGTAGTATTTAGGTTGGATTAATCGTATCATGAGTTTCAAATCTTCTTTTTTGGCATGACCACCTGCGTGGACATCCATCATTTTATTATGAATGACTTTACCACCTTTGCGATAAAGAGTATCTTTTAAAGTTTGAATAGTTCTTTCATTCCCAGGAATAACTGAAGATGAAAATACTATAGTATCACCTTCTTTTACTTGCAGGTATTTGTGTTCATCGTTAGCAAATCTGACTAGAAATGCGTTTTGTTCGCCCTGAGCACCTGAACCAATAACAACCATTTTGTTGTCTGGGTTTTTTCTTGAATTATAATTATCTGATGAAATTATCGTCCCAGGTTTAATTTTTAAATAACCAAGTTTATGGGCGATTTCAATATTTGTTTTCATGCTTCGTCCTTCGACCATTATTTTGCGATCATATGATTCAGCAATTGTAATTATTTGCTGGACACGAGTCAAAAGTGAAGCAAAAGTTCCAATAATAATTCTGCCTTCACACATTTCAAATATTTTTTCCATTTCATATCCAACATGAGTTTCAGATATTTGATGACCTTCTTCCATGGCACTGGTACTGTCAGCCATAAGTCCTAAAACCCCATTAGCACCAATTCTGGCAATTCTGTTTAGATCAGCTGGTATGTCATTAACAGGGGAATGATCAATCTTAAAGTCACCAGTATGAACAATAGTGCCATCTGGTGTGTGGACTACGACCGCGAAGCTATCAGGAATATTGTGATTAACTCGAAAGAATTCAATTCTAAAATTACCTAGTTTTATGTTACTTTTTTCATCAATAACATGGAATTTAAGCTTAGGTGCTTGTCTGTATTCTTCTTGTCTTTTTTCAATAATACCTTTAGATAGTTTGGCTGTATAAATCATAGGATTACCTATTTTAGGCATTATATGAGGAATACCACCAATGTGGTCCATATGACTATGAGTGATAATTACACCCTTAATATTTCTTTCTTTACCTTTTAAATATGAAATATTAGGAATAATATAATCAATCCCTGGCATATCTTCCTCAGGGAATTGAAGTCCTATATCAATAATAATAATGTCTGAACCATATTCCATAAGGGTCATGTTCCGACCAACTTCTTCTAGTCCACCAAGGACCATGATTTTTAATTTGTTTTCTCGGGCAAGGTTTCTAGGCTTGTTGGAGGTTTTTGGTCCATGAACAGGTTTTTTGTTGTACTGTTCTGGACGGTTTGTTTTTCTGTAAACCATAAATTTTTCTTTTTTTTAAATTTCCAATTATCAAAGCGTTAAAGACAATTAAGAGTAGATAATCTAATCGTCAACGCTAAGAATAAAAGAGTTTGTATTAATTAAATATTTTTTTCTTAGTTTTTATATACCAGTTCTCAATATCTACAAATCTGTCAGAAGGATTTGCAATTCTTTGCAAGTCTATACCTTTGATTTTTTTGTTAACTGGATAAGTATATGATGGTGTGTAAAGAAAAATAGCTGGAAGATCTTTTATTAAAATATTTTGAAATTCCTTATATTTTTCATTTCGTATTTTTGTGTTATTAGTTAGTCTGGCGTCTTCAAGTAAAGTATCAATTTTACGATTAGCATAAATTGCCAAATTTACACCTGGAGCTTCTCTTTGCGAAGAATGCCAAAAAGGATAAAGATCAGGATCATAGCCTATTATTTCACCGTATAATAGAGCCTGATAATTTCGTGGATTAATAATATCTTTTTGAATATTATCTTTGCTGACTATTTGTAATTCTACGTTAACGCCTATACTGTTCCAAAATTCTTTCATTAGATTCGCTGTAGTTATTTTTTCTGTTTGATCAACTGTTGTTAATGTGATTTTTAATTCTTCATCATCTTTTTTTAAATATTCACCATCAAGTTTCCAGCCTTCATCAGCTAGTATTTCCAGAGATTTTTCAGGAGCATATTCGTATTTTGTGATTTCATCATTATAACCTAAAAATCCTGGTAAAATAGGACCGTCAATAACTAATCCTTGTTTTTGTAAAACTTCTTCAACAATTTTATTTTTATCAATAGCATAGGTAAGAGCTTGTCTGATTTCTTCGTTTTTTAATAATTCGTTATTTTTTTGATTAAAAAATATTGCTGTATATTGCGATAGAGTGATATTGGAAATATTAAAATCACGTTTGTTCTGGAAATGAGTCAAGTATTCTTTTGGTAAAAAACTTAAGCTTTGGATTTCTTTATTTATTAAAGCACTAATAGCATTTTCATAATCAGGATAAAATTTAAAAACTAGCTTATTAATAAAAGGTTCTTTACCATGATAGTCTTTATTCTTTATTAAAATATACTGTTTGATGGCTCCTCTTTTTTCCTTGATTAATGATTTGAATTTATAAGGACCATTACCTATTGGTTTTTGATTATAAATTGCTAAGGTAGCAGTATCAGCTGGTATATCATACCAAAGATGTTGCGGTAAGATACCAACAGTTAATATATTTAAAAAAGCAGCATAAGGTTCAAGTAAGGTAAATTTAATTGTACTATCATCAATTTTTTCAACTTTTACGCCATCAAAAGATCTTTTTAAGGGACTTTTGAAACTTGGATCTTGAATGCTTTGAATAGTAAATACAATATCTGAAGCTGTTAGTTTTTCACCGTCGTGCCACTTAAGGTTATCTTTTAAATAAAAAGTGTAAGTTTTTTGATCTTCTGAAATTTCATATTTTTCAGCTAAATCAGGGGTAATATTTAGATTATTATCATATTTTAATAAGCCAGAAAAAAGTAAAGAAGATAAATCTTGATCAGCGTCAGAGCTGCCTTGAGCTAAAACAGGATTAATATAGACAGGGATGCCAATTAAACCCTCTGTTAGTTCGCCTCCGTTCTTTGGTACAGTAGTAAAATTAAAATAACTAATATATATAAAGGAAAGAAGGCAAATTGCAATTATGCCTAAAAGGGCTTTTATTATTATATTTTCTTGAGGAGTTAAAACATGACCTAATTGTTTGATTTGTTTCCATCCTGGGATTTTTTTCTTATTTAAGTTAGAGACAAGTTTTTTGTCCAAGTTCTCTTGTTTGATATTTTTTTGCACTTTCTTTATTTTAGCTAAATTAAAAACAAAAAAACCTTTTAAGTTTTTACTTAAATCTGTTAGAAATTTAATTTTAGAAGCCACGTTTTATATTTTTAAGAATTATCTTAAAAGAGAAGTAATTTATATTATAATATCACATTTGCCAGTGAAGTGGCCATGAAAACAACTGCTAAAATAATTGTTAGAATATGCAGTGATTTTTCAAGACCTCTTTTGGTTCGATAAATGTTTCCTTCACCTCCAAAAGCAGCACCAAGACCAGTGCCTTTTTGCTGAACTAAGACTACTACTATTAGTATAACTGAAATAATAACTTGTATAATGCTTAAAGTCATAGATATGTTATAATTTAATCTTATTCAATGATAACAAAAGCTAAGAAAAAAGTCAAGTATCAATAAAAATGTCGATTTATTTATTATATGTTATAATACTATTATAAAATTAATTTAAAAAAAGGACAAATGGGAAATCAAAGAAAAAAAAATTTAACAAAAAAGCATTGGCATCAGACATGGTGGGGTATCGTGTTATTGCTTGTCTTTGTTATTGGTGTAATTTATTTAGCAGTATTTTTGTATACTGTTGTGGCTCAAATAGAATTAATAAATAACCGAGGGTTTCAAAACTTAAACCTTGGAGATGAATTTAATAATAGTTTTGTTAATCCAAATATAAATATCAGAGATCTTATTGAAACAACTGACGATCCATTTAGTGGCCCAATGGAAGCTAAAGTTGTCATTGTTGAATTTAACGATTATCAATGTCCTTTTTGTAAACAGGTTAGCCCAATTATAAAGCAAATCAGAGAAGAATATCCTGATAATGTAAAAATAATATATCGTGATTTCCCGGTAATAAGTTCTCATCCTCAAGCATTAAGTGCTGGCATGGCAACTGAATGTGCTTCGGAACAGAATAAATTCTTTGAGTATCATGACGCTTTATTTGATACACAATCAAATTTATCTGATAGTAATTTGAAATTAGTAGCTCAAAATCTTAATTTAGATACAGTAAAATTTAATTCATGCTTTGATAATCAAAGGTTTAAAAATGAAGTTTTAGATGATTTACAAGACGGGATGAAAGCAGGAATTACAGGCACACCAACTTTTTTTATTAATGGTAATAAAGTGTCAGGCGTTATCCCATATAAGAATTTCAAACAAATTATTGATGCTATTTTAGATTCGCAAGCCAATTTTTAATTCTATTTAATATGACTCAAATAAGAATACATGGCCGTGGTGGTCAGGGCAACGTTACTTTAGCCGAATTAATAGCAATGGCTTCTTTTTATGATGGTAAGTTTAGTCAGGCATTCCCAAGTTTTGGTGTTGAAAGGCAAGGTGCGCCTGTTGTTGCTTTTACCAAAATTGCGGATAGTTTTATTAGAGATCGTCAGCAAATTTATACTCCTGATTATATTATTATATTGGATCCCAGCTTAATAAAAACCGTACCTGTTTTAGAAGGAGTGAAAAAAAATACGATAATATTAATTAATTCCAACAAATTACATAAACAAGTTTGCCCAGTATATACAGGAAAAGTTTACTGTGTGCCTGTCTTTGATATTGCCATGAAAGTTATAGGCAAACCTATTATAAATACTGCAATGCTTGGAGCTTTTGCCAAAATAAGTGGTTTGATTAGTTTAGATTCAGCCAGAAAATCTATTGAGGAAAATCTTGGAGAAAAATACGCAAAAGAGGTAGTTGAAAAAAACATTCAAGCATTAAAAGTAGCTTTTAAAGAAATTAAAAAATGAAAAAATTTAAACACATTCTAACTGCTAAGCCAGGTTCAGCTAAAGAAAATAAAACTGGTAGTTGGCGAACATTTAAACCTGTTATTGATCAAGAGGCTTGTATTGGTTGTGATATGTGTAATAAAGTTTGTCCAGACGGAATATGCTATTCAACTGGTTTGAAAAATAAAAAGGGCAGGATTTATTACGATCGTAATTTGGATTATTGTAAAGGTTGCGGTCTTTGTGCCAAAGAGTGCCCAGTCAATGCAATTAAAATGGTTGAAGACATTAAATAAGAAGACTGAAGTATGAAGTGTGAAATATCAATTCATACTTTATAATTAAAATATTATGAAACAAATATTAGAAGGATCACATGCAGTAGCAGAAATTATCAGACGGATAAACCCGGCTGTTGTTTCAGCGTATCCAATTACGCCACAAACCCATATTGTTGAGGATTTAGAAAAAATGAAGGCAGAAGGTTGGGCAGATTTTGAATATATTAGATCAGAATCAGAATTTGCAGCAGCTTCAATTGTTTTGGGTGCCAGTGCTACTGGAGTTAGAACATATACAGCGACTTCTTCACAGGGCTTACTTTTAATGACAGAAGTGCTTTTTAATATTGCTGGAATGCGACTGCCAGTTGTGGTGACTTGTGCTAATCGTGCAATTTCTGGTCCAATAAGCATTTGGAATGATCAGCAGGATTCAGTTACTATACGTGATGCTGGATGGGTTCAATTATATGGTGAGACTAGTCAGGAAGTAATTGATTTGCATATTTTAGCTTATAAATTAGCTGAAAGTTCATTGTTGCCGGTTATGGTCAATATGGATGGTTTTATTTTAACTCATACCTACGAACCAATTGATATTCCTCCTCAAAATTTAATAAAAAAATACCTTCCAGATTATAAACCAGCAAAAAATACTTACCTAGATGTAAATAATCCTCAATCTTTGGGAACCTTTGCACCACCTGATCGATATATGGAAATAAGGCAGGAATTATTTGATGATGTGGCAGAATCTAAAAATGAAATTAAAAAATTAAGTCAGGAATTCAAGCAAGTTTTTGGTAGAGATTTAGGTTTGTTTGAAGAATATAAAACAAAAGATGCCCGAGTAGTTTTGGTAGCCATGGGTTCAGTTTGTGGCACAATTAAAGAAGTGATTGATGAATTAAGAAAAAAAGGCCAAAAGGTTGGTTTGCTAAAATTAACTTGCTTTCGGCCATTTCCTGATGAAGAAATTATAAAAGCTTTAAGTAAAGCCAAATATATAGCAGTAGTTGATAAATCAATTTCAATTGGCACTGAAGGAATTTTAGCCAGTGATTTAAAGCGAGCTGGTTTTGGGAAACTCAAATCAAAGATCCAAAGTTTTATAGTTGGTCTTGGTGGTCGTGATGTGAATAAAAAAATGATCAAACAAATAATTAATCAAGTGAAGCTAAAAGATAATTCAATTAAGTTTGTTGGCGAGTAATTTGAAGTTGTAAGTGTGAAAACGTCACAAAACAATTCATAGTTCATAATTCATACTTCCTGCCTGCAGGCGGGTATACTTAACTTATATGGCTAAATCCAAGAACAAATTCACCCATTTACTAAATCCCGGCCACACAGCCTGTCCAGGCTGTGCTCAGCTTATGGTTGCGCGACACGTTATAAATACTTGCGGTAAAGATACGATAATAGCTAATGCAACAGGCTGTCTTGAGGTAACTACTTCAAAACATCCTACTTCGAGTTGGAAAGTCCCCTGGATACATTCTCTTTTTGAAAATCCATCATCAGTTGGTACTGGGATTTTAGCAGCTTTAAAAAATAAAGGTTTAGATAAAAAAGTAAACGTCTTGGTTCAGGGTGGTGATGGATCTACTTTTGATATTGGTTTGGGTTTGATTTCTGGAATGTGGGAGCGTCAAGATAATATTTTATATGTTTGTTATGATACAGAAGTTTATTCTAATACTGGTTATCAGGCTTCAGGTGCTACACCTCATGATTCTTTTACCCGGACATCTTGGCCAGGTAAAAACTCAATGGGTAACTCAATGTTTAAAAAATCAATGATAGATATTGCTTTGGCTCATGGTTTACCTTATATAGCTTCAACAACGTCAGGTTATATAGTGGATATTCAAAAAAAAGTAAAAAAAGCCCTTGAATTTGACGGTCCAAAATTTATCCATATTTTAACGCCGTGTATTCCTGGCTGGGGAATTAAAGCTGATATGGCTGTTGATCTTGGTAAGCTGGCTCAAAAAACAGGCTTTTTCCCAATTGTTGAATATGTTAATGGTGAATTAACAGAATCTATGAAAGTACCTCAGGAAACACCAAGGGTTGAAGAATATTTAAAACATCATTCTCGGTTTAAACATTTATTTAATGATCCGAGGGGTAAGAAAGAATTAGAGGTTTTACAATCAGTTTGTGATAAAAACATTAAGAAGTATAATTTAAAATAAAAAATAAGATTGATAAAAAGAAGACGAGGATTTAATCCTCGT
>JAUVKC010000041.1 GCA_030592165.1 Candidatus Buchananbacteria bacterium
ATTTAATGATCCGAGGGGTAAGAAAGAATTAGAGGTTTTACAATCAGTTTGTGATAAAAACATTAAGAAGTATAATTTAAAATAAAAAATAAGATTGATAAAAAGAAGACGAGGATTTAATCCTCGTTTTTTTTTAAAACTATAACATTATTAACGGTTTTTTTAATATCCAAGTAGCACTTCTTGACCTAATTGTATTACCATGTTAGAATGGATTCTAACAGTGATTAAAATTTTTATTTGAATAGAAATACCAATCACTAATTTCTAATCAACTAATTTTCAACTTATGGCTAAACGAGACAAAATTATTATCAAAGGTGCTAGAGTTAATAATTTGAAAAATATTAACGTAGAAATTCCGAAAAACAAATTAGTTGTAATTACTGGTTTGTCAGGTTCTGGAAAATCTTCACTTGCTTTTGATACTATTTTTGCTGAAGGCCAAAGACAATATGTGGAAAGTTTATCTTCATATGCCCGACAATTTATCGGAGTAATGGATAAACCAGATGTTGATCAGATTGAAGGCTTGTCTCCGGTAATTGCTATTGATCAAAAATCAACTTCAAATAATCCGCGTTCAACTGTTGGAACAATTACGGAGATCTACGATTATCTCCGTCTTTTATTTGCCCGAATTGGTCAAATCCATTGTCCAAATTGCGGTGATGAAATTACAAAATTAGGTATTGATCAGATAGTTGATAAGATTTTGGAAATGCCCAAGCAAACAAGAATAACTATATTATCACCTATTGTGATGAATAAAAAAGGTAAGCTTGATCATTTGTTCAAGAAAATGAAAAAGGCTAATTTTTTCCAGTTACGTTTGGATGGCAAGATTTATAGTGTTAAAGAACTTGAAGATATGATTATTGATGAAGATGCTGAACATGATTTGGATGTTGTGATTGATCATGTTTTTGTTGAAAAAGTAAGACCAGAAAAACTAAGTCAGTCACCATTATATGTCGGTATTAAGTCAGCTTTAGATTTGGCCAATGGTATGGTGAAATTTTTACGAAAAGATAATAATCAGGAAATTTTATTTTCACAACATTTACATTGTTCAAAATGTGATATTAACTTACCAGAAATTGAATTACGGAGTTTTTCCTTTAATTCACCTTTTGGTGCCTGTCCCAGATGTACTGGGCTAGGAATTCGACTGGAAATCGATCCTAAATTAGTTGTTTTTAATCCAAAACTAACAATTGAACAAGGAGCTATTAAAGTTTATTCAAGATTAACTTCAAATCAGCCTTTACAACATAAAATCTTAGCTGCTTTCGCTAAAGCTAATAAAGTCCCTTTGAATAAGGCTGTTAGTAAAATGAAAAAAACAGAGCTGGATTTAGTTTTGTACGGTACAGGTTCAGATGAAGAATATGAAATTGGAGATAAGAAATATCAGTTTGAAGGTATTATTCCGTTTTTAGAAAAAAAATATCGGGAATCTGATTCTGATTATATTCAAAAAGAGATAGAGGATTATATGAGAGAAACCATATGTCCTGATTGTCAGGGTAAAAGATTAAAACCTGAAAGTCTTGGCGTGACAGTACTAGATAAAAATATTGCTGATTTAGTCAATTTAGATTTGCAAAGTCTTAAAGATTTTTTTGGTCAGATGGAAAGTGATTCAAAAAAAGGTAAAGGTGATAAAACATTAACAGAAACTCAATATAAAATTTCTCAACAATTAATTAAAGAAATCATAACTCGTCTAGGATATTTAACTGAAGTCTCTCTTGACTATTTAACTTTGGATCGTAGCTCAACAACACTTTCAGGCGGTGAAGCTCAAAGAATACGTTTAGCTAAACAAATTTCTTCTTCTTTGACTGAAATAATTTATGTTTTGGATGAACCTTCTATTGGTTTGCATCAACGTGATAATAATCGTTTGATCTCAACCTTGAAAAAATTACGAGATATCGGTAATACAGTAATAGTTGTTGAACATGATCATGCTATTATGGATGAGGCTGATGTTGTGATTGATATCGGGCCAGGGGCAGGTGAATACGGTGGTCAATTAGTTGATATTGGTCCGTTATCAAAAATAAAGAAAAATAAAGATTCTTTAACAGGTTTGTATTTGTCAGGTAAATATGAGATAGAAACACGAAAATCTTATCGTAAAGGTAATGGTAATAACATAACTATCAAAGGCGCATCTGCAAATAATTTACAAAATATAGACGTTAAATTTCCTTTAGGTAAGTTTATTACTGTTACAGGTGTTTCTGGATCTGGTAAATCTACATTGGTTACAGATATACTTTCCAAGGCCTTAGCCAAACATTTTCATCGAGCAAAAGAACAGCCAACAGAACATAAAGAAATTACAGGTATTAGTAATTTAGATAAAGTGATTACAGTTGACCAGTCACCGATTGGTAGGACTCCACGTTCAAATCCAGCTACTTACACTGGAGTGTTTACATATATACGTGATTTATTTACTCAAGTACCTGAAGCAAAGATGCGTGGGTTTGACGCTGGTAAATTTAGTTTTAATGTCGTTGGCGGTCGTTGTGAGGGCTGTGCGGGTGAGGGTTTGGTTAAAATTGAAATGCAATTTTTGTCTGATGTTTATGTCGAGTGTGAAGAATGTCATGGCAGTCGTTATTTGAAAGAAGCTTTGGAAATACATTATAAAGATAAAAATATATCTGAAGTTTTGGCTATGCCAGTTGAAGAAGCTAAAAGATTTTTTTCTGATGTGCCAATAATTCATGAAAAATTAGCTATCCTTTACGATGTAGGGTTAGGTTATATTAAACTAGGTCAACCTGCTACTACATTATCAGGTGGTGAAGCTCAAAGGGTGAAATTAGCTACTGAACTTTCACGACGGGCAACAGGAAAGACGCTTTATATTTTAGACGAACCAACTACCGGACTTCATTTTGATGATATTAATCGTTTATTAGGTGTCTTGCATAAATTAGTTAATAAAGGTAACACGGTTTTAGTTATTGAACATAATCTTGATGTGGTTAAACAAGCTGATTGGGTTATTGACATGGGACCAGGTGGTGGTGATAAAGGTGGTAAGATTGTTGTTGAGGGAACACCAAAAGATGTTGCTAAAAATAAAAATAGTTTCACAGGACAATATTTAAAGAAAATGAAAATATAAAGTTTCTTTTAATTTGTTTTAAAATATTACCGTTTGGGTAAAGGAGGGGCAATGAAAAAGAATTTAAATTGTAAGGGATCTGATGATCAAAAAATTAAACAATTGAAAGCTGAATCAGTGGAGTTTATTCGTGGATATAATATTTGGGGAGTAAAAGCTCTTCATGAGCTTTTTGAACAAGGTTATTACGATCAATCATATGTTTCTGGTAGTTTAGAAGCTGGTTTAGTCAATTATATTGATCTGTATTTACGTGAATGGTGCTTCGAGATTAATTGGCTTTTATTGTCAATTGTTTTATTGGTTTGTCCATTCTCTTGCTTTAAAAATTTTAAGCAATACAAAAAATCAAAATTTGGACTTTTGATTGAAGCTAAAAAAGCCTTGGAAACAATTGAAAGAAAGGAAAAGGTAATTAAATTCAAGAATATTGTTTTTGAATTTGATGAATAAGCAATAAAAAGACGTGATCGTAAGATCACGTCTTTTCTTATTTTTATATGGGTAGTAGTTTTTATTTACCTTTTTTCTCTGAAGTTGATTTTAATCTTTTCTTATAATCACGAGTGTAATATAGTTTTGCTCGTCTGACTATTTTTTGATCAACTAATTCAATCTTTTCAACTAATGGAGAGTGAAGAGGGAATATTTTTTCTACACCAATACCTCCAGAAACTTTTCGCACAGTAATTGTTGTACCTTGCTCTTTACCATGTTTACGCGCCAGCACTAAACCTTCAAAAACCTGAATTCTTTCTTTTTCTTCACCCTTAGCATTAACATCTTTAATTTTTAGGTGAACACGAATAACCATGCCAGGTTTTACGTCTAGTTTATCGATTGATTGTTTTTCTAATTGTTTTTTCTTTGCCATAAAATATTGAAATTAGATATTTTAAATTGGAAATAAAAAAATCCGTTCGGATTTAAGTATTAATATTGTAGCTTATTAACTAATATTAGTCAAGTCCTTAATCTCTTTAAGTGTTTTTTGTACTGCTTCCTGAGGATTTAGCTTCGTAGTATCGATTATAATGTCATAATTAGTTAAATCTGTATGATTGATATTATAATACTTTTTATACCTCATAATGTCAGAACCTACTCTTTCATGAAGTTTTACTTTTAGTTCATCAAGATTAGAAACCTTAGCTTCGTTTCTATCTTTTTTATCTTTATCAGTCTGTAATGATTTCCATATACGTTCAGCACCAGTATCGAAATTTGATTTAATATAAAGTTTAATTGAATCAGGTAGAAAATGAAACATTGTTCGCCCCTCAACAATAACAGTCGATTTTTTAACTAATTCTTTGGCTTTTTGAGATACCATATTATCTACATCAACATCAGTTTCAGGATGTGTTGCGGCATATATATTTAATTCAGCCAAGGTCATACCTTTATCTTTGGCAAGTTCACGTCTTATTCCTCCAACATAAATACGCTCAGCATCAAGTTTGTCGGCTATCTTTTGGGCAATCGTGCTTTTACCACTGCCTGGTGTTCCTGAAATTGTTATTATAAGCTTTGGGCTTTGAGCTTTGGGCATAGAGCTTATTTTAATTCCTTAATAATATTATTTAGTTTAGCTGGCATTTTTGATGTGAATTCTTGTTGGTCTCCGTTTTGATCTTTAAATCCAAGTACAGTTGAATGTAAAAATGTCCGATCAAGCTCAAGTTTTTGTTTAACATTTTTTTGTTTGTAAAGCGGGTCACCAACCACTGGATGATTAAGGGAATTGAGATGAGCTCTGATTTGGTGAGTTCGACCAGTTAAAATCTCGACTTGTAATAAAGCAAAATTATTAAATTGCTTGGTAACAGAATATTTAGTTAAAGCCCTTTTACCACCTTGAGATTTTGATCTGACAGCCATTTTGCCAGAAGTCGCTGACCTAGCAATTGGTCGATCAATTAAGTCTTCTTTTCTTTCCATTTTTCCATGAACTAAAGCAGTGTAGATTTTTTTTATTTTACGAGTTTTAAATAATGATTTGTAATAATCAAAAGCTGGTTGGTTTTTACAGGCAATCATTAAACCTGAAACAGTCTTGTCCAAACGATGAACAATACCTGGACGTAAATCGCCGTCACCAACGATTTTAATTTTAGGATATATAGCTAAAAGGCCGTTAGCCAAGGTATCTGGTTCCATTTTATCAGTTGGGTGGACTAAAAGCCCGGCTTTTTTATCAATTATAAAAATATCATCATTTTCAAAAACTATTTTTAGTTTTACTTTTGGGTTAGGTTCTAGTTTTTTAATTTTAGTGATCTTATTAATATCAGTTTTGGCAACTTTAATAATATCACCCAATCTTAAAAAACGATGGACTGAAGATTCTTTATCATTAACTAAAATATTACCTGATTTGATTAGTTTTTTGATTTGCGAACGAGTGATTGGTAATTCATTGACTAGAAATTTATCCAGACGTTGACCAATGTTTTTGTTTGTTGTTTTTATTTTCATATAGTTTAGCTTGAGGCTTTGGGCTGAGGGCTGATTATGGCCCAATGCTCATGGCACATAGCTGATTTATTCGACACCTTTAAATTTTGAGAAAAATTCACGTTTGCGTTCTTGCTCGTATTTCTCTAAATTTGGGGCTAATTCAATTAATTTTTTATCTGATAATTTATTTAATTCTTTAACTCGTTTAATTAAATATTTTTTCGTATTTAATTTTGGATCTTCCAAGACTTCAGCTAAAAGGGAATTTAAGATCAATCCAATTTTGGGTCCTGGTTTGATTTCTAATGATTTCATTAATTCATCACCTTTTAATTTTAACATTTTAACTGAGATAGGATCAAACTGGACTTCTTGAAGTCTTTTCTCTAATTCAATTAATTTATATGGTTTAGCTTTTGGTCTGCCCATACCAAGACGATCACAGATTCTAACTTGAATAGCTTCAGCTACATTATCTTTGCCCAGGCGAACTAAAAGTCTTCGTATCCCGGCATCAGAAACTTCTCCCATTGAATAAAAAAACATATGATGACGGACAAGATGAGTAATCTTTTCAATCACTTCATTAGGATATTTCATTCTTTGTAAAATTTTTCTAGTAATTTTTGCTCCGACAATGTCATGGTTGTAAAAAGTTGAATCATAACCTTCTCCTTTTTTAACTTTTGGTTTAGCAATATCATGCAAGAGAGCTGCCATACGAACTCTGGTATTATAACCTCGTTTTACAGCAAAATCAAAACTTTTCATACTGTGAGTAAAAACAGAATAAATATGATTTTTATTTTGAGAAACACCTACACCAATAATTAATTCTGGAATAATGTATTTTAGCAAGTTAGATTCGTATAAAAGTTTCATACCAAAGCTAGCGTTAGAGTTTTTAATGATTTTATTAAAATCTTCTGTTACTCTTTCTTCTGGTAAGGTTTTAATTTTATCTGCCAGTTTTTTGATTACTTTATAAGTCTCAGCTTCAATTGTGAATTCAAGTTGGGTAGAAAAACGAACAGCTCTGAGCATACGGGTGTAATCCTCTTTAAACCTATCTTGTTGTTTGCCCACAGTTTTAATAATTTTATTGTCTAAATCTTTTTGGCCACTAAAAGGATCAATTAATTCGCCACTGGTAATATTAAGTGCCATAGCATTGATTGTGAAATCTCTTCTTTCTAGATCTTTTTCAATATCAAGTTCATGATCTGATTGAATATCAAAGTCACGATACCCCCCTGTGTTGAATGAATGTTCTGTCCTTGGTAATGCAATATCAATTTGTTCAGTTAAAGTGAATTTTTTCGGTACAAATTTAAAAACTCCAAAAGATTTACCAACCAAATCAACTTTACCTTCTTGATTAAGAAATTTTTCTAAATCTTTAGCTTCGACATTTCGAATAACAAAATCATAATCTTTTGATTCTCGTTCTAGCATAATATCACGTACTTTACCGCCAACTAAATAAATTTCAGCATCTTTATGTTTTTTTGCTAATTTTTGGACAAATTTAAAATCAGGATCGCTTTGAAACGTTCTTAAAAATGAATCGATTAGTTTTTTATGGTTAGGTTTTAACATAATCATTACTTAGTTATGAAAGCGAATTTACAAATTTTATACAAATAGTTATTTAGTTATAATTCGTATATTCGTATTTTAAATATTTGCATTTACAATAAGAATAGCGAATTTTAAGCTAAAAAACAAGAATTTAAAAGAGAGCCATATTATTTCAGGTCTCTCTTTGTTAAGTAATTTTTACTTTGACAATTATGCCTTTGATTTTCTTTTTTTGTTTGAGTAAGGCTAAACCTTCAAAGTGATAGTTTTGATAATTATCAAATGAAGCGCCTTGTAATACTAGCGCAGTGTCATCATTTTTGATTATGATTATTCTGTTAGCCGGAATTTTACAATCAAGAGGATCAATATTTGCCTGATCCGTTCCAATTATTTGGTAGGTAACTTTTTTACCGCTTATTTTCTCAATCATTCCTTTGGTTTTTTTGTAAACAGTGATGGCTTGGTTGTGCAAAGTATTATATTTTTTAAGTTCTTCATTCTCAATCAAATAACCAATATCGTTTTCATTAACAAAAATCATCTGTATTGTTTTAGCTTTTGCCATTTGATTACCTCCTTTATAGATAATATTGTTTTTAACTTAGCGTAATTTATTGATATTGTCAAACCTGGATTATTTAATTATCATTACATCGCCAAACGAATAAAAACGATATTTCTTCTTGATTGCATGTTGATATGCTTTTTTAATAAATTTCGACCCGCCAAGAGCTGAGACAAGAAGCATTAGGCTGGAATTAGGTAAATGGAAATTTGTGATAAGAGAATCTATAAATTTAAATTTGAAGCCGGGATAAATGTAGATTGAGGTATTTTGGCTTAGGGTTTTGAGCTTAGGGATTAGGGCTGAGGTTACGCAGGTTTCAAGTACTCTAACAGAAGTTGTGCCAACTGCAATGATTCTTCTTTTTTCCTTTTTAGCTTTATTCAATCGATTAGCAGTTTTATTATCAAGTTCAAAATACTCTTCATGTATTTCGTGCTTGGTAATGTCATCTTCTTTGATGGGTGCAAAGGTTCCTAAACCAACATGTAAAGTAACAAATTCAATCTGTACGCCTTTATTTTTTAGTTTTTTAAATATTCTTTTTGTAAAATGTAATCCCGCAGTCGGAGCAGCAACTGAACC
>JAUVKC010000013.1 GCA_030592165.1 Candidatus Buchananbacteria bacterium
AAAGGCGGATCCGCTACTGGCGGAAATAATACATCCTTGTTATAAACGCAGGACGTTCATGCTTGAAGTTTGAAGTTGTTGATTTTGAGAGTTTAAAGTCTGTCAGAGCGGGAATAGTTGAAAGAATTGGTTTGATGAATTCGTTTATTAAAATAGGTGATGATAAGGAGATTAATGAAGTTGAAAATCATGAACAAGCTTTTCGATTAATGATGAGTAAACTTGAAGATTTGAAAAAGGAAATATTTGTAGTGGGGCATCGGGTAGTTCATGGTGGAGAGGAATTTACTGAACCTATTATAATTGGTCGTCGAGTTTTTCATCGTTTAAAAAAATATAATAAATTAGCACCTTTGCATAATCCAATTACTTTGAGTTGCGTAAATTATAGTGATAAATATTTTAAAAAAGCGGAAGATGTGGCTGTTTTTGATACAGCGTTTTATAAAACCTTACCTGATTATGCTTATATGTATGCCTTGCCAATGAAATTTTATAAACGACATAAAATAAGGAAATATGGGTTTCATGGAATTTCTCATCAATATGTAGCTAATGCAGCTGCGAAAAAAATGCGTAAACCTTTAAATAAACTAAATTTAATTACTTGTCACCTTGGTTCTGGTTGTTCAGTGACAGCGATTAAAAAAGGTCAGGCAATTGATACTTCAATGGGTTTTACCCCTCTTGAAGGTTTGGTTATGTCTACACGGAGTGGCAGTATTGATCCGGCAATACCATTATTTATGATACGTAAATTAAAAATGACAGAAAATGAGGTTAGTGGTTTATTAAATAAAAGATCAGGTTTGTTTGGTCTTAGTGGCTCAATGGATATGCGGGAAATTTTATATAAAGCAGGTTATAATGTCCCTGGATTTAAAATGAAAGGTAGAGTTAAGAAAAAAGATCAGGAAATTGCCAAGTTGACAATTGAGATATTTATCTATAATATAAAGAAGTATATTGGTGCCTACAACGCTATTTTGGGTGAAGTAGATGCTTTAATTTTTACTGCTGGGATAGGTGAAAGAAGTAGTATTATTAGGAAAATGATAACTAAAGATTTTCCTGATATTAAAGATTTGGTTATTCCAACAAATGAAGAGTTAATGATTGCTCAAGAAATTAAAAAAATAATAAAATAAATAAAATGAAAAAAAACAAAATAATTTTACTTGTGGTTGTTGTATTTGCTGTTTTTTTATTGAGTTTTGGCGTGGCAGTTGCTCAAGAAACAGTTGAAGAAACAGAAGTTTGTACTATTGAAGATTCAAATGGTGATTCAGCTTGTACAGAGCAAGGACTTCAATTAGCAACCTTACTTGAAAATAGAGGGCTTAGTTTTTCTTTGATAGTTATTGCTGGTTTACTTGACGGGGTTAATCCTTGTGCTGTTGGTATGTTGATTTTGCTTTTAGGTTATTTGCTTGTTTTTGCCAAAAAGCCAGATAAGATGATTAAACTTGGCTTGATTTATATATCAACAATATTTGTTACTTATTTTTTAATCGGTATAGCTTTCTCACAGATTGTTAATAAACTACTTGAATGGCCACTTTATAATGAAGTTAGCCATATTATCAAGTGGGTGATAGTTGCTTTGATCTGGTTAGCAGCTTTAATTAATTTGAAAGATGTATTTTTCTACGGTAAAGGATTTACTCTAGGAGTTACCAAGAAAGAAGTTCCTATTTTAATGAATTTAATAAAAAAAGTTGACTGGCATGCTACGATTCTACTTGGTATTGTTGTGACTTTATTTGAATTACCTTGTTCATTGCCTCTTTATGTTGGTTCTATTGCTATCATGACTGAAGCATTTAGTTTTAGTACAACTATTTTTTATTTATTTGTTTATGTTTTAATGTTTGTTTTACCTTTGATTTTAGTTTTTGCAGTGTTAGTGAAATCACATCATATTTTTGAAGCAAAAGATATCCAGGAACGTTCAAATAAATGGATGAAACTTTCAATGGCGATCGCTCAGATATTGATAGGGGTGGGGCTGTTGCTTATATAGTTCTACTGATTACGGATTGAATAATATCTGTGTAATCTGTGAGTATTGATTTGTGTTTAATCATTTACAATTTATTTTTTCATGTTCAAACAACTTCTTAACGGAAAATCAAAGACAATAACTTCGGCAGCGATTATTATCGGAGCGGCTTCTCTAGCAAGTCGCTTTTTAGGTGTTATTAGAGATAGAATATTAGCTGGTGAATTTGGTGCTGGTGATGTTTTGGATACATACTACGCAGCTTTTAGGATACCTGATTTAGTTTTTAATTTACTGGTTTTGGGGGCATTGTCAGCTGGATTTATTCCTATTTTTACTCAGTATTTGAGAGAAGGGAAGAAAACTAAAGCCTGGGAACTAGCTAACCAAATTTTAAATATACTTTTAATCAGTCTGGTTGTTGTTTGTTCGTTGCTGTTTATTTTTGCACCGCAATTGATGAAATTAATTACTCCTGGTTTTAGTCCTGAAAAAATAAAAATAACCGTTGATTTGACCAGGATCATGTTTTTAAGTCCGATTTTGCTTGGTATCAGTTCAGTTTTTGGCGGGATATTACAATCGTTCAAAAGATTTTTTGTTTATTCACTTGCGCCAATACTTTATAATATAGGGATCATTATTGGTGCTTTGTTTTTTGTCAAAATTTGGGGAGTTTATGGCTTGGCTGTTGGTGTAGTTTTGGGTGCATTAATGCATTTATTGATTCAAATTCCAATTTCATTTTATTTAGGTTTTAGATTTAAATTAATTATTAATTTAAAGGATAAAGGTTTACATAAAATTGCCAAAATCATGGTGCCACGAACTTTGACTTTAGGTATTACGCAAATTAATTTAGTTATAATTACTATTATTGCTTCAACTTTAGCTGTCGGTTCGTTAACAGTTTTTAATTTAGCTAATAATTTACAAATATTTCCGGTAGGTATTTTTGGTATTTCATTTGCAATTGCTGCTTTTCCAACATTGTCAGCTTTAGCCCTGAAAGATAGTAAAAAAGAATTTATAGGAAGTTTCTCTAATACTGCTAGACAAATATTATTTTTTATAATTCCAGCTTCAGTTTTATTAATAGTTTTAAGAGCGCAAATAGTCCGGGTGATTTTGGGTTCAGGTAATTTTACTTGGGAGGATACGGTTTTAACAATGGAAACTCTGGCTATGTTTGCTTTTTCATTATTTGCTCAAGCTTTGATTCCATTACTTTTACGTAGTTATTACGCTTTTCATAAAGCAACTTTACCTTTTTTAATAGGCATGGTTTGCGTTATTGTAAATATATTTTTAAGTTT
The DNA here is from genome assembly GCA_030592165.1 of Candidatus Buchananbacteria bacterium. Classification (GTDB taxonomy): domain Bacteria; phylum Patescibacteriota; class Patescibacteriia; order CAIXNZ01; family CAIXNZ01; genus JAUVKC01. Next base: position 3,319 of record JAUVKC010000013.1, read on the forward strand.
AATTTTAACTAAACCATTTGTTTTATTTGGTTTGCATCTTGACTTGGGAGTTTCTGGTCTTGGTTTGGCTTTTACTTTATCTAGTATTTTGAATTTTTCTCTGCTTTGGGTTGGGTTACGTATAATGACAGGCACTTTAAATGAAGCAAAAATATTGTGGTCAGTAAGTAAAGTTTTGATAGCAAGTTTAGTTATGGCCATGGTGACCCAGTTTATGAAATACGGCATTGAACCGTATTTTGGTACGCAAACATTTATCGGTGTATTTTTGCAAGGTTTAATTTCTGGCTTGGTTGGTATTGCTGTTTTTGTGGTTGTTGCCTTAGCATTACGGATGCATGAAATGCACACTTTTTTAAATTCAATTAAACGTCGTTTGTTTAAAAATAAAGAAAATTATCCCAAAATGGGGATTGATGAGAATGTGGAGATGTGATATTAAGTTGGAAGTATGAATTCTGAAGTACGAAGTACGCTTGCCTGCCATAGTCCCGAGGTACGAAGGACGACGGCGGGAAATTGGAGATGACAGACCGGGCAAAAACTCGGTTTTTTTATTTAAAATAATATCTTGACATAGTTCTAAAAATATGATAATTTAAATAATTCTTAGATCATTAAAAATAAAGGGAGGTGAGTTTTTTGTCAGATAAGAAATATAAACAAAAAAAAGGTGTCTGCCCATCGTGTCAAGGTGGTCCGAAAAGTATTGGATACAAAGATCCCAAAACAGGCGGAAATATTTGTGGCACTTGCTTTAGGCAGAAGACAGGAGTGAAACCCAAAAGAGGTGTTTGTCCCTCGTGTCAAGGTGGTCCGAAAAGTATTGTATACAAAGATCGTAAAACAGGTAAAAATATTTGTCTGACTTGTCATAGGAAAAAGACAGGGAAAAAATCCAAAAGAGGTATTTGTCCATCGTGTCAAGGTGGTCCGAAAACAATTACAATGAAAGATCCTGAAACAGGTAAAAATATTTGCATGACTTGTTATAGGAAAAAGACAGGGAAAAAATCCAAAAGAGGTATTTGTCCATCGTGTCAAGGTGGTCCAAAAACAATTACAAGGAAAGATCCTGAAACAGGCGAAAATATTTGTAGGACTTGTTATTTGAAAAAGACGGGTAAAAAAAACAAACCTAAAAAAGGTATTTGCCCTTCGTGTCAAGGTGGTCCGAAAATAATTTCAAGTAAAGATCCTGAAACAGATGAAAATATTTGTCTGATTTGTTATAGAAAAAAGACAGGTAAAAAAACCAAAAGAGGTATTTGCCCTTCATGTCAAGGTGGTCCGAAAATAATTTCAAGTAAAGATCCTGAAACAGGAAAAAATATCTGCCTGACTTGTTATAATAAAAAGACAGGTAAAAATAAAAAACCGAGCTAAAACTCGGTTTTTTTATTTAAATTTTATACTTCACCTTAGTGGGCAAAATTTTAAAAATATGTTAAAGCAGTGCGTGACATTTTTATTTAAGGATTGATTTTTACGCTTAATTTTGCTAGAATATTTCTATATGGACTTGGAAAACAATAATCAAAAAATGCCTAAAAGACTTGATCGAAAGGTTATTTATAAAAGTGATTGGATTAATCTTTATGTAGATAAAGTTAAAATGCCAACAGGGAGAATAATTGAAAAATATCATCAATTAGATTATCGAACTGAGGCAGTAGTAGCTCTGTTATATAACGAATTGGGTGAGATTTTAATGATTGAATCTTTAAGATATACTTTGAATAAAATAAATTTAGAATTACCAGCTGGTGTGATTGAAAAAGGAGAAGATATTTTGGATGCGGCTAAAAGAGAAGTTATTGAAGAAACTGGATATCAAGTTAATCATTTTAAGAAATCTTATTCTTTTAACCCATCTTGTGGTATGTCTAATCAGGTAATTCATGTATTAATAGCTAAAGTTGAAAAAGATGATAATAATATAACTAATATTGATAAAGATGAAGTTAGTTTAATTAAGTGGATGAGTATTAGTGATATTAAAAATAAAATAAAAAACAAAGAAATTAATGATGGTATTACCTTAAATGCGTTATTATTATATTTAAGCGGATTGATTTAATATGGAACAAACAAACATACGTAATTTTAGTATAATCGCACACATAGATCACGGCAAATCAACGCTGGCTGATCGGTTCTTGGAATTGACTGGTACAATTGAAAAAAGAAACATGAAAAAACAAATTTTGGATACAATGGAATTAGAACAGGAAAGAGGAATTACTATCAAATTACAGCCAGCCCAAATGAATTATAAAGACTATACTTTGAATTTGATTGATACACCTGGTCATGTTGATTTTACTTATGAAGTTTCTCGATCACTTGCTTGTGTTGAGGGGACTTTGCTTTTGGTTGATGCAACACAAGGGATCCAGGCTCAGACTATTGCTAATCTATATTTAGCTATTGAACAAAATTTAACTATTATACCTGTTATTAATAAGATTGATTTACCGAACGCAGATATTGAAAAAGTAAAATTAGAAATAATGAATTTACTTGGTTGTGAAGAAGAAGAAATAATGTCATGTTCAGCTAAAACAGGGATGGGTGTTAAAGAAATTTTGGATGAAGTGATCGCTAAAGTTCCTTCACCACTTGGTATTCCAGATAATCCTTTTCGTGGTTTGATTTTTGATTCGTTTTATGATGAATACAAGGGCGTTGTTGTTTATGTTCGTTGTTTTGATGGACAACTAAAAAGGGGTGATAAAATTAAAATGATAGCTTCAAAAATAGAGTCAGAAGTATTAGATATAGGAGTTCTTCAGCCTGGTTTAGTTTCAAAGCCCAATCTTGAAACAGGTCAAATTGGTTATATAGTTTCTGGACTTAAAGATGTCACAGAGACAAAGATTGGTGACACCATTACGTTATCATCTGCTGACGTAGAACCTTTACCTGGTTATAAAGAAGTGCGACCAATGGTCTTTGCAGGGATATTTTGTAAAGAGGGTAATGAATTTGAACGTTTACGTGAGGCTATAAATAAACTCAAACTTAATGATTCAGCTTTAGCTTTTGAACCTGAACATTCAGCTGCTCTTGGCTATGGTTTTCGTTGTGGTTTTCTTGGTCTTTTGCATTTAGAGATTTTTCAGGAACGACTTAAACGTGAATTTAATTTAGATTTAATTGTGACAGTACCTTCAGTAGCTTATAAAGTAAGTTTGCAATCAGGTGGTTTGAAAAAAGAGTTAGAAGCTAAATTGAAATCAAGAGATGATTTTGCTAGTGAAAGTCTTGAGGAAAATCAGGTTATTATCAAAAGTCCGACTGATTTACCTAGTCAAAATTATATTGAAAAAATTGAAGAACCAATGATTAAAGCTGATATTGTTACACCCAAAGAATATATGGGTGATGTTATGCAACTTGTAATTGAAAAACGTGGTGAGTATATAAATACCGAATATCTTTTATCAGAAGCTGAAATAGATCAGCGAGTTATTTTGCATTACAAAATGCCTTTAGCCTCGATACTGACAGATTTTTATGATAAATTAAAAAGTATTAGCTCAGGTTATGCTTCTCTAAATTATGAATTTGTTGATTACCAAACAGCTGACGTTATCCGACTTGATATTTTAGTAGCTGAAGAACCAGTAGAAGCCTTGGCGACTTTAGTTTATAAAGATGAAGCTCATAAAGTAGGTCGAAAAATAGTCAAAACTTTAAAAGAAAGTTTACCCAAACAATGGTTCGTGGTAAAATTACAAGCAGCAATCGGTGGAAAGGTGGTGGCAGCTGAAAGATTGACAGCTATGCGAAAAGATGTGACTGCTAAGCTTTATGGTGGTGATGTGACTCGAAAACGAAAACTACTTGAGAAACAAAAGAAAGGTAAAAAGAAAATGGCAGCTTTAGGTGCTGGTAAAGTCGATATACCAACAGATACATTTTTGAAAATACTTAAGAAATAAGAAGTAGATGAAGAAAATGAAGAATAGGGAGAAAGGAAAATAGGATGAAATGAATAGTCATCTTTTCCTCTACTTCGGCTACATCTTCTTAATCCTTCTATATATTATGAAAAAAAATAAAGCAGTAAAATTTGTCTGGATTATCCTTTCAGTTATAATTATTTTTACAATGATGCTTTTTACTTTGGGGCCAGCTTTTTATTAGAATTGGAAATTGGAAATTTGAAATTAGGGATTGGTTTTTGTAATTAAATTTATTCAATTCTCTAATATCTAATATCTAATATCTAATTTTAATATTCATGGATAAAAAATGGGATTTAAAAAAGCCTGTAAGTTTGGAATTTAAAAAAAAGTTTCCAGAGATTCCTGGCGTGATTTTGCAATTATTAAATAATCGCGGTTTGGATACTCAAGAAAAAATAGATCAATTTCTTCAGGTTGATTATGGTCAAGATATGCTTGACCCTTTTTTATTTCCTGACATGGAAAAGGCAGTTAAACGAATATATCAGGCAGTAGCTAATAAAGAAAAAATTACTATTCATGGTGATTATGACGCTGATGGCGTAACTTCAACAGTTCTTTTAGCTGACATTATGCAAATGCTTGGAGCTGATTTTGACGTCTATATACCGCATAGAGAAAAAGAAGGTTATGGCTTGAATGAAAAAACAGTCAAATGTTTAGCTAAAAATAAAACAAATTTAATAATCACGGTTGATTGCGCTATTAGTAATGTCAAAGAAGTAGCTTTAGCTAAAGAAAAAGGTATTGATATTATTTTAACTGATCACCATAGTGAACCATTGAAATTACCAGATGCTTTTGCGATCATAAATCCAAAAGTTAAAAAATGTAAATATCCTTTTCAAAGTCTGGCCGGGGTCGGTGTAGCTTTTAAACTTGCTCAAGCCATAATCGCTCGTGATGAAAATAATGTTTTTCCTGAAGGTTATGAAAAGTGGTTATTAGATTTGGTAGCAATCGGCACAGTGGCTGACATGATGCCAATGCTTGGAGAGAATAGAGTTTTGGTGAAGTTTGGTTTGATTGTTTTGAATAAAACTAAACGTAAAGGTTTGAAAATGTTAGCTGAACACGCAGGATTATTATCAAATGAAACTAGTAGTCTGATTACTTCAGATAATATTGGTTTTATTTTAGGACCTCGTATTAATGCTGCTGGTAGAATGGATCATGCCAATACTGCTTATGAACTTTTAATCGCTGATAAATTAAAGGAGATTGATAAATTAGTCAAGAAAATAGAAAAAACAAATCAGCAAAGACAACGACTTACAGAAAAAATAATGAAAGTTATAAGCTCGAAAATTAAAGTTGAAGAAAAAGAATATTTAATATTAGCAGATGGTAAGGATTGGCCACTTGGTGTTATTGGTTTGGCAGCTGGCCGAATAAAAGATAAATATAACCGTCCGGTATTGGTTATTGCAAAAATGGGAAGTAAGGTTGTTGGTTCGAGTCGTTCAATAGCTGATTTTAATATGATAGAGGCTTTTCAAAAGCTGGAAAATAATTTTGAAGTTTATGGTGGTCATGCTATGGCTGCCGGGTTTACTTTGAAAAAGGGAATTAAGGTTGACGATTTTAGAAAAGAAATTTCGCAAATAGCTGAAAAGTCTTTAAAAGGTAAAGATATAAGACCAAAACTTGAAATTGAGGCAGAGTTTGATTTGGCTGATTTAAATTGGGAATTATATGATCAGATTATTCAGTTTGAACCTTTTGGTATGGCTAACCCAAAACCACTTTTTCTGGTAAAAAATTTGAAAGTAGAAAATGTCAGGACAGTTGGTAAAGATGATAGTCATTTGAAATTATTTTTAAAACAAGAAACTATGATAAAAGGTTTTGATTCAATAGGCTTTAGAATGGGGGACAGGGCAAAGGAGATAAAATATGGTGATAACGTCGATGTGGTTTGTGAAATTAATTTAAACGAATTTAATGGGACAAGGAAACTTGAATTGAGATTGGTTGATTTTAAGAAAGTTAAATAAAAAAGAATACTGCATAACCGAAGGGGCTGGCTTTAAATCAGCCCCTTTATTTTAATAAAATTTTGTAACAAGATTGTTTTTTCTTAAATTGAAAGACCCGCGAAAATAAATTTCGCGGGTCTTTGAGTGGCGATTGTTTACATCTGTGCCGGAGCACCTTCTCCTTGTTCGTCTTTGTCGTACCAGAACTGACGAGGAGGACGGCTGTCTTTTACAGTATTTTTTTCCTTAACGATTTTAGTTTCATTAACGATTGTTAAATCTACAATGAATTCGTCGAGGATTTTTTCGTTTAGTCCTGATTGCTGTAAAACAGTTTGCATGTGCACTTCGTCGGCAAAGAAAAGGATATTTTCCTTACTGTTGTAGCGCCCAGCAGTACCACGACGATAAGTTGGTGCGTAAAAAACAACTTTCAAAGTGGTATTGTCGATGTATAATCTGTTTATGCGAACAGGACTGTTTTTTTCCAGTTCCTCCACTTCAGAGGAATGTAATTGTAAATTGATCAGTTCTTTGTGCGTAGTTTCCATTTAATAAATCCCTCCCTTTGTGGATTTGTTTGTTATCTAATTTCCAAACCTTCTGCGGTAATGGCCTTGGGCTGATTTGTTAAAGCCGCTCCATATCCGATAGCTGTAGTCTTCTAGATCCTTAATTGACATGAATTGCCTCCTTATTAGTATTATGTGTGATTAAATACTATATCATATATTTAGCTTTTTGTCAATAGCTTTGTGGATAAAAATTTAATTTTTTTGCTAAAGTTTGCTATACTATGATTAATAGAAAAGTATGGGGAAGTAGTTCTTTTTGAGAGGGGACTTTTTTATTTTAAAAGGAGGGGTAAAAAAATGTTAATTAAAGGGAGTGATGAAAGGGAAAGAAGAGTTCAACAACGAAAATTAGCGGGTGAGGTTAATGCTAAAATTGATGCTGTAACGCAAGATGAATCATCGAAGTCAGGAAGGGAAACTGAAAGAAAATTACCACCAGGAGAAATGCGGGCAAATATTTTGGTAGCCCAACCTGCGAATGCTGTAGTTGAAGATGTCTCAATTGGAGGGTTGAAGATTAGTAGCGGTGCGAAATTAGAGGCAAACAGTCATCTTGGTATATTTTTCAAAATTCCTGGCAAGGAAAGTGGGGTGACTTTGATTTGTGAAGTTATTTGGCATAAACAATGGGCTGCGGGGATGTCGCATAGTACTGGATTAAAGATTTTGACGACCACTGACGATAAAATTTTTACTGCTTTTGTTGAGCAGTTACCTCAATTGATTGAGTCCTAAATCTATTAAAAAGCTCATGTTTAAACATGGGCTTTTCATTTTATCTAAGATAAGCTAAAATATATTATATGACAAATAAGATAAAAATTTATACAGACGGTGGAGCCAGGGGAAATCCTGGCCCAGCAGCAATTGGAATTGTGATTAAAGATGATGAAGATAAGGTTATTAAAGAGTATGCAGAATGTATTGGTGACGCAACAAATAATCAGGCGGAGTATCAAGCGCTACTCAAAGGGTTGGAATTAGCTAAAGAGTTTAAACCCCTAGAAGTTAGTTGTTATCTTGATAGTGAATTAGTTGTCAAACAAATGAAACAAGAGTATAAGGTTCGTGATGCTAAATTGCAACCTTTGTTTATCAATGTTTGGAATGTAGCTGTTAATTTTAAAAAAATCACTTATACTCATATACCCAGAGATTTGAATAAAGAAGCTGATTTACTCTTGAATAATGAGCTGGATAAACGATAAAGTAAGTGGTATTATTTGTTAATTATTGCTATAATTTCAATAAGACTTTAAGTTTATTCTTAGAGGAATTTATATTTAAAATATTTTTATGTCTGCTTTAGGCTCAAAATCAAACAGCTATTTGGGGGTTGATTTGTCACCTGACGCTATTAAGGTTGTGGAATTAAAATCAGAAAAAGGGAAACCACAGCTAGTTACTTATGGTTATACAGAAGCCAAAGGTGATGTTTTAAAAGGAGATTTTATTAATAATAAAAATATTACCTCAACCATGCTAAAAGAGGTTGCAGATAAAGCCAAGACTACAACCAAGTCAGTTTTGGCAGCTTTACCAACTTCCTTAGTTTTTAGTTCTGTGATTAAACTTCAGGGGTTAATAAAAAAAGATTTAGAAAATGGACCAAAGGTAAAAGCGCTTTTATCAGAAGAATTAAAAAAGATTTTACCTCGACCTTTGGAAGAAATGAATTTTGATTTTAATTTAATTAAAACAGAAGATATTGAAAGGGCAACTAGTTCTGATAAAATTGAAGTTGCCAAATTTTTAATAACTGCAGCAACCAATGAAGTTGTTGGTGAATATGCTCAAATATTTAAACAAGCAGGTTTTCAATTGACAAGTTTGGATATTGAATCATTTGCTTTGGTTAGGTCATTAATTGGCAATGATAAATCTTTAATAATGATCGTTGATATCGGGGAGAATAGAACAAATTTATCAATTGTTAATTTAACCATTCCAGTTTTGAGCAGAGGTATTGCAGTCGGCGGAGCTACTGTCACAAAATCTATTTCAGATAGTTTGAGTATAACAATTTCCGAGGCTGAAAATTATAAAAAAGATTTAGCAATTATGATGGAACAAGAAAAACTTGAAGAATACCCAAAGCCTGTAGAAGTAGCTATTTCGCCAATAGTTACGGAAATTAAATATATGTTAAAAACATATTATGAACAGATGGGTACTGAAAAGACACTTGATAAAATAATTTTAACTGGAGGAGGGTCATTGTTGGGTAATAATCTAGATAAGTATCTTGCAAAAAATTTAAATATACGAACATATATAGGCGACCCATGGGCAAGAATTATATATCCAGAGGAATTAAAACCTGTTTTACAAGAAATAGGACCGAGGTTTTCAGTTGCGCTTGGCTTGGCTATGAGAGGAATAATATAGATACGAATATACAAATATTATACCTGTCTGCCACTAAGGCAGGCTAATATACGAATTATTTAAGATTAGAGAATTTAGCTACGAAATTAAAAATATTAATTATACTTGATAGTGCATAATTAGTATTATGCAGTTTATTTGTAAGTATGTAATATTATGGCAATTGATTTTTTAGGAAAAAATAATAAGGAGCAAGAAAAGAAAAACGAAAATCAGGAGATTGTTATGCATGCAGCTGAGAAACAAGCTCCGGTAAAAAAAATAAAATCGTCAAGATATGTTAAACGATTAATTATTCTTGCGATTTTTGTTATAATAATAGTATTAGTAGGTTTAGCGGTTTATTTTTTTATAATAAAACCAGCTGAGGATATAAATGAGAATATTAATATCCCTGTTGTGCATTATGAACCTGAAATAATTCCAGACATTATTCCTGAACCAGAGTCTGAAACTGTTATTGAACCAGAACCTGAGACAGGACCAGTTATTTTACCAGACACAGAATTAATGCCTATCAAAGGTTCTGTGGTAAAGTTTAGTGACAGCTCGACACTTTATTTGATAGAAGATAACGGCGAATTAAGAAAGATTGATTTAGCTACTGTCCGTTTTGATAATGGTCAAAAAATAACAGATATAAATCCTGATTTAATCTATACACTTGCTGACAAATGGCAAAGGATAAGAAATGGTAAGGACGTTTTTGGCTTAGTTGATTGGGATCCAAGAGTTTTGGTAGATCAAGAATTACAACCATTTTTATAATATGATAATAATTAATTTGAGATAATACTTTTTATTAATGCTAATTTAATAATATCTAAATCATATGGCAAAAAAAATAAAAATTTTATTAATTGAGGATGATTCTTTTTTGGTAGAAATGTATACTACCAAATTCGAATTAGAAGGTTTCGAGGTAGACGCTGCTGAGGATGGTAAAAAAGGGTTGGAAATGGTTAAGAAAGTAAATCCAGATATTATCTTACTTGATATCTTAATGCCGAAGATGGATGGTTTTGGTGTTTTGGACGAATTAAAAAAAGATCCTAGTACAGCTGATGTTCCAGTTATCATGCTGACAAATTTAGGTCAAAAAGATGATGTCAAAAAAGGTTTTGAAAAAGGAGCTGTTGGTTATTTGATTAAAGCTCATTTTATGCCTTCTGAAGTTGTTGATAAGATTAAAAAGATTTTAAAAGAACATTCCACTAAATAGTAAATACTCATGAAAGGTTTTAGTAAAATAGAAATAATAATAGTTATTTTAGTTATTGTACTTTTGTTAGCAGGAGATTATTTTTTGATTAGTTATTTAAATAAAAAAACTCAGGACATTAAAGTTTTATCAGAAGTGAGTCAGATTAGAAGTTCTTTGGAAGTTTATTTGAATACTAATAATTTTTATCCTGAGAAACAATCTCCAGAATTATTAAATGATCCCTATAATTCAACTGAAAAATTATGTTTAAGCGGCTTTAAACGTTCAAATGATGATTGCGAAAAACATATATTGAAGACCGTGCCCAATGCATATTTAAACAAAGGCAATGCCTATACTTATCAATCAATTAATAATAATAAAAATTATTTGTTAGAATTTAATTTGTTGACAAATTTCAAGGATCTTGGTTTATTAAAGGGGAAGGCTTGCGCAGATAATTTACAAATAACATCTCAACCTTGTTTTTAAAAACTTATGAATAAAAATCAATTTGAAAAAGGATTCACAGTGATCGAAATTTTGTTTGTAATTTTGATCATAATAATATTAGCAGGTATTAGTATTTTAGCTTTGAATGGCCAAAGAGCCAAAGCACGTGATGCCAGAAGAGTAGATGATGTACGTCAGGTTCAGACAGCTTTGGAATTTTATTATAGTGATGAAAATGAATATCCAATTGTATCTCAATCTATTATTTTAGGTAATTCACAAGCAATTAAACTATGTTCAAAAGATGAAGGTGGTTTTGTTACTTCTGAAACAGTTTGTAATCAGGACAGTATGTATATGTCTCAAGTGCCAAAAGACCCTCAGGCAAGTAAAATATATTTGTATACTGGTGATGAAAACGGTTATGACATTACTTATGTTAAGGAAAAAGATGATATTGAGAGCAAGGCTGGTACATATCACGCTCATTCTGAGTCAACTGATCTAGTTCCAGGAAATCGATAATTATACTTAAAAACAGGTAAATAGACTTGAAAATACCTGTTTTTTTAATACATTAAAAATGATATAATTAAACTATGATGAGTTTATATATATTTATATTTTTTATTAGTGGTGCTATTGCTGGAAATTTTTTGAGTCGACTTATTTATCGTTATTATCATGGTATTTCTTTTTGGCATCGTTCGATTTGTCCAAAGTGTAGTAAGTTTTTGAAATTTAGAGATGTAATTCCATTGATTAGTTACGTTATCTTGAAAGCAAAATGTCGTTTGTGCAAAAAAAAGATTGACTGGCAGTACATTTTGCTTGAAGTTGGTACAGGTATTATTTTTGTTTTGTTTTATCTTAAATATCCTGACTTGGAATTGTTTTTATTTCGTGATTTATTTTTTGTTTTAGTATTATTATTTATTTTGGTTTTTGACCTAAAATATTACTTAATTCTTGATAATATTGTAGTACCGATCTTTTTTGTTAGTTTGGTAATTAATTTTTTCTTAGGAATTTTACTCATGGATATGTTCTGGGGAGGTGTTATTGGTGGTGGTTTTTTCCTTATTCAATATTTAATTACACGAGCCAAAGGAGTTGGTAGCGGTGATATTGCTCTTGGTCTTTTAATCGGTGTTATGTTGGGCTGGCAATTAACATTTATGACAATTATCTTAGCCTATGTTATTGGTGGATTAGTAGCTATATTTTTATTGGTCAGTAAGAAAAAGAAAATCGGGGATGTATTGCCTTTGGGGAGCTTTTTAGCTGTCGGAGCTATAACAATTTTATTGCTTGGTGATGTTTTTTTGAATTTTTTAGCTAAACTATAAAATGAAATGACAAATAATAAATTATAAATGACTAATCAATGTTTTAATGATTAAATTTCAAATTAGTCATTAATACCTAGTAATTTTTTCTTATGAATGAAAATGAAATAAAAAATAGAATAAACAAACTTAAGGACGAGATTAATCATCATCGTTATCTTTATCATGTTTTGGATAAACAAGAAATTTCTGATGCTGCTTTGGATTCATTAAAGCATGAGCTATATACTTTAGAGCAAGCTAATCCTGAGTTTATAACTCCTGATTCACCAACCCAAAGAGTCGGCGGGCAAGCTTTAGCAAAATTTACAAAAGTGCAACATCAGGTGCCAATGATTTCCATTGAAGATGTTTTTAATCCTGAAGAATTAAAAAATTGGCAAACAAGAGTACAAAAGATGATGCCTAATGCGAAGTTTGATTATTTTGCTGAACTAAAAATGGATGGCTTGGCTGTTTCATTAATTTATGAAAACGGGAGTTTAATCCAGGCTGCTACAAGAGGTGATGGTAAAATAGGTGAGGATGTTACTCGAAATATAAAAACAATTGAAGCTATTCCTTTGAAATTAGTTGGTTTAGATAAATTAAATAACATACCTGAACGAATCGAAATTCGTGGAGAAATTTTTATGACTGCCAAAGTTTTTGCCAAAATAAATAAAGAACAAACCAAGAAGGGGCTGAAAGTTTTTGCTAATCCCAGAAATGCTGCTGCTGGTTCAATTAGACAGCTTGATTCAAAAATTACAGCTTCACGTCAGCTAGATTTTTTTGGCTATGATTTGATTACTGATCTTGGTCAAAAAACACATGAACAATCTCATGAAATAATGAAAAACTTAGGGATAAAAGTAAATTCATTTGCCAAGTATTGTAAGAATATTGAGGAAATTGAAAATTTTTATAATAAAATAAATAAACAAAGAGATGATCTTGATTATTGGATTGACGGGATCGTAATTAATGTTAATAATCTTGAGTTAATGAAAAAGTTGGGAACTGTTGGTAAAACAAAAAGAGGTATGGTGGCGTTTAAATTTCCTGCTGAACAAGTAACAACAGTGATTGAAGATGTGAAGTTTAATGTTGGTAGGACAGGAGTTTTAACTCCCTTAGCTTATTTAAAACCGGTTCAGGTGGCTGGAACAACTGTTTCACATGCCACTTTACATAATATTGATGAAATAAAACGTTTAGGTGTGAAAATAGGTGATACTGTTATTCTAGAAAAAGCCGGTGATATTATACCCAAGATAATTGAAGTTTTAACAAATTTACGAACTGGTAAGGAGCAAGATATTAAAATTCCGCAAAAATGTCCGATGTGTGGGGCTGTGATTGTTAGAAAAAAAGATAAAGTCGGAATTTATTGTTCAAGTCTAAAATGTTTTTCAATTGAAAAAGAAAAGATAATCCATTTTGTTTCTAAAAAGGGTATGAATATTGATGGTTTGGGAGAAAAAATAGTAGAGCAATTAATGAAAGAAGGCTTAATTCATGATGTTTCTGACATTTATAAATTAAAAATAGAAGATTTAGAAACGTTAGAGCGATTTGCTGAAAAAGCCGCTAAAAATACAATTGAGGCAATTAAGCAAAGTAGACAAGTTAGTTTAGCTCGTTTTTTATACTCTTTAGGTATTAGACATGTCGGAGAAGAAACAGCTTATGATTTAGCTCAGCATTTTGGCTCTTTAGATAAAATAAAAAAGACAAGTGTGGTTGATTTACAAAAAGTTGCGGATATTGGTGAAGTAGTAGCTCAAAGTGTTTATAATTATTTTAAAGACAATAATAATTTAGAAATGGTTGATAGTTTATTAAAACAAATAGAGATTGCTAAAGTTGTTAAGATTAAACAAACTTTAAATGGTAAATCACTTGTTTTGACTGGTGCTTTGGACTCAATGACTCGCGATGAGGCAAAATCTAAAGTTCGAAATTTGGGTGGTGATATCTCTTCGTCAGTAAGTAAAAATACTGATTATGTGGTTGCTGGAGATGATCCAGGATCGAAATATGACAAGGCGAAAAAGTTAGGAATTAAGATATTAGATGAAAAAAAGTTTTTACAATTAATCAAGTAGTATGAAAAAAAGTTTTTTTATTATATTAATTGCAACTTGTTTGTTATTGCCAGAGATGGTTTATGCTGACATTTATGCACCATTTATGTTATTAAGTAATACATTATTGTTTGTTTTATTTATACTTGAAGTAACTATTGTTTATTTAATAATAATTAAATTGTTAAATTATAAAATTAAACCTTGGAAAATAATCTTATCAGTTTTTGTGGCAAATTTAGTCACTTATTTTCTAGGATTATTGATTTTAAATTTGTATTGGGGAAAAGGATATTCTGTGACCGAAATGGAATATTTAAATTTAATTACTAGTTTTATTTTTTCTATAGTTTTTGAGTGGTTAATCTTGATGTTGTTTTTAAAAACTATTAAGAAAAAAGAGTTATTAGTTGTTTCAGTGTTTATGAATTTTGCATCTTATACCGTAATAACTTATTTTTTTGTACAAAAATATTTAATTTGATAATAAATAAAATATAAAATTATGTTAAAAATTAACATCAAGGGAACTAACATGGAGTTGACTGAGGCGATTAAGAATTATGTGAATGAAAAGATTGGTAGTTTGGAAAAGTATTATGAAGGTATTTTAGAAGCACGAGTAGACGTTGGTGTGACGTCTAAACATCATCAAAAAGGTACTATTTATAGAGCTGAAGTTAATCTTGAAGTACCTCAAAAAGGTGTTTTACGAGCTGAAGCTACCAGGGATGATTTGTATTTGGCAATTAATGAAGTTAAGAACGATTTACAGATACAAATTAAAAAATTTAAGGAAAAAATGAGAGGTTATTAAATGTGAATTTTTTGTTTGATTTAATTACTATCTAAAGAAATTATTAATCAGGATGTTGGATTAGAAGAAAAGTAAAATATCTAAAAAGGCTATCTTATCCAATAATTCGATAGCTTTTTTGTTCATTGATATTTTTAAGCAAATCTGCTAAACTAATTTCATAATTAAAGTTATTTTTAAGAATTATATGAGCCAAAGCTGTATAGGCAAAAAGGTTAAATAGTTTTAATCCTCTTATCCCATACTTCTTATTCTTCATTTTATATATGTCTATTTTAACTAAAATTTTAGGTGATCCAAATAAAAAGGTTA
>JAUVKC010000046.1 GCA_030592165.1 Candidatus Buchananbacteria bacterium
AAAAAGATGATATGAATGAATCCAAATTTTAGCCCCTTGTATTATTACAATGGGGCTTTTTATTTTTTTATAATTACTACCCGATCAAAACCGCAAAGATCTTTTTTGATTTTACATTTATATTTCGGTAAAACTTGCCAAGCAAGCTTTTTTATTTGCTTTGCTTGGCTGTGACCAATTTCCAAAAATATTGCTTGGGGTTTTAGATTATACTTTTTTATTTGTTCAAAAAAATCACGGTAATATTTCAAACCATCATCTCCGCCATCTAGAGCTAGTTGCGGCTCATTTTTAATGGTTTGGTTTTTAATTTCGTTTTTATCTAAGTAGGGAAGGTTGGCTGTGATAATTAGCTTTGAGCTTTGGGCTTTGAGCTTTGGGCTTAGGGGATAGAGGAGATTGCCTTTGAGAAAAGTAATTTTGACTTTGTTAGCTTTAGCATTTTGTTGGGCAATTGATAAAGCTTTACTTGAAATATCTGTACCAATGCAGCGGATATTGAGTCTTGGGTTTAGGGTTTTTGTTAAGGAAATTATGATTGCTCCTGAACCTACGCCAATGTCACAAATGGCAAATGGCAAATGGCTTTTTGTGAATTTGATAACCTGTTCAACTAGAATTTCAGTCTCAGGGCGGGGGATAAGCACATTTTTGTTTACTTTAAAGTTTAAACCAAAAAACTCTTGATAGCCCAGGATGTAGGCAATTGGTTCACCATTTGCTCGGCGTTTAAATAATTTTTTAAAATTGGTTAATTGGCTACTTGTTATTTTTTTTTCTGGATAAGTATATAAATATTCCTTTTGCTTATTTAAAATTTTGCATAATAAAAGCTCAATATCTAGTATTGAGCTCGAAGATTTTAACTTAGGGGAATAAGTTTTTAGAATTTGTTGGATGGTCATTTATTCAATATTTGCTTCTTTTAGTTTACTTATTATTTGCTCAAGATCACCTTCAAAAATAGTTGAAATATTGTTCCAGTTTTGTTTGATTCTGTGATCAGTTATTCGATCTTGTGGTATATTATAGGTTCTAATTTTTTCTGATCTCATACCCATTCCAACTTGAGCTTTTCTATCTCCGCCAATTTCTGACATTCTTTTTTCTTCATCATAAGCAAGCAAACGTGAACGTAATATTGTCATGCCTCTTGTCTTGTTTTGTAATTGGGATCGTTCGTCCTGGCAGGAAACTACTATATTTGTAGGAATATGAGTGATTCTTACAGCAGATTTGGTTGTGTTTACTCCCTGACCTCCATGACCACCAGCACAAAAAGTGTCAATTCTAAGATCTTCTGGGTCAATTTTAAATTCTACTTCTTCTGCTTCAGGTAACACTGCTACTGTAGCTGTTGATGTATGGACACGGCCAGATTTTTCAGTTTCAGGGACTCTTTGGACACGATGCACTCCGCCTTCATATTTCATTGTGCCATAAGCATTTGCTCCCTTGATTTCAAAAATAACTTCTTTAAATCCGCCAATACCTATTTGATTGCTTGATAGTACATTAACTTTCCAGTTATTATTTTCAGCATATCTTGAGTACATCCGAAATAAATTAGCTGCAAAAAGAGCAGATTCATCACCACCAGCTCCAGCTCTTATTTCCATGATTACATCTTTTTTGTCATTAGGATCTTTTGGTTTAAGAAATAAATTAATTTCAGTCTCAATTTTTTCTTTTTCTAAGTTTAGTCTGGTAAGCTCTTCTTGAGCAAGATCTTTTAATTCTTTTGATTTTAATGATTCTTGAGCTTCTGTAATGCCTTTTTCAATTGTTTCTAGTCTTTGTAGAGTAGAGTAAACATCTTTGTATTCAGCAAATTCTTGACTAACTTTTTGGTATTTTGAAGTATCTGAAACAAGAGCAGGATCATTAAGTTGCTTTTCAATTTCTAGGTATTTTTTTTCAATTTTTTTATATTCAGGATTCATATGTTTGGCAAATGGCGAATGGCTGATTGGCAGATGGTACCTTTTATGAAAGACATTGACCATATACGATTTGCTATTCATCATACGCTAATTCTATTATACTACAAAACCCCCATAAATTCATGGGGGTTATCGTATTATGATAACTCCCTTCGTTAAGTAACGAAGAGGAGGGTAGTAGTTATTTTTTAGTTTTTGCAGCCTTTTTCTTTGCTTGAGCAGCTTTTTTGACTTTTTTACCTTTTCTACTCTTAGCAGCTTCTTCTTGCTTAGCCATTTTTTGTTTGAATTTATCTACTCGACCAGCAGTATCAACTAGTTTTTGTTTACCAGTATAAAAAGGATGACATTCTGAACATAATTCAGTATTAATACTTTCCTGAGTTGAACCAACACTAAAACTGTTGCCACAAGCACAGACAACTTTTGATTTATCATTGTATTTCGGGTGAATATCTTTTTTCATTTTTTTATTATTATGTTTTATAAAAGGATATTATCATAAAAGTATAAAAAAAGCAAGACCTGTGTGTAATCTTATAGTTAATGGTGTGAATTTTTTTAAAAAATGATATAATTAAATAAATTTACGATATGAATAAAACCCTGCGAAAATTAAATATTTTCAAAATTTTGTTTAGCCAAGCAAAGCTAGTATTAGTTTTGTTTTTTTTATTAATCACAAGTCTTTTTATTTTTGGTAACTATTCTGATGTTATGTCTGGTAAGCTAGAATTTTATTCTATAACAGATTATTCTGTTGGGGCAGATCCTTGGTATATAATTTCAGCAGATTTAAACAATGATACTGAGCTAGACTTGATTACAGCTAATAATTTTGGTAATAGCGTTTCTGTTTTAATGGGTGTTGGAAATGGCATTTTTCAACCTAAGGTTGATTATCCTGTTACTACAAATCCAATTTGGGTAGAAGCAGCAGACTTAAACAATGATAATAATTTAGATTTGATTACAGCTAATTATACTAGTAATAATATCTCAATTCTTATAGGGAATGGAAATGGGACATTTCAAGCAAAAGTTGATTACCCTGCAAATTCACAAACAGCATCAGTATATGCCAGAGATTTTAATAATGATAATAATTTGGATATTGTAGCTGCAAATTTATTTAGTAATAATATCTCAGTTTTTTTGGGAGTGGGTGATGGGACTTTTTTGCCTAAGGTAGATTATGCTACTGGTGGTGGTCCTTTTGTAGCTTATCCAGCAGACTTTGATAATGATGGTGAATTTGATATTGCTGTTCCTAATGAAACTGATAACACAGTATCTATCCTCATGGGTAATGGTAATGGTACATTCCAACCAAAAATTGATTATCCAACTGACATAACTCCATGGTCAATTGGTGTAGCTGATTTTAATCATGATACTAACTTGGATATTGTCACAACAAATAATTCTGCTTCTAGTATGTCAATTTTGCTTGGTAATGGTAATGGGACCTTTCAACCAAAAGTTGATTATACAACTGATACAACTCCATGGATGACTGGGATTTCAGATTTAGATTTAGATGGCTATTTAGATATTATTGTTCCTAATTTGGGTAGTGATAATATCTATATTTATTTTGGTAATGGTGACGGTACTTTTGAAAGTCCAGTTATTAATCCAACAAATGCTTCACCAGCAGATGTGGAACCTCAGGATTTTAATAAAGATGGGGTTATTGATTTTGTTGTCATAACTCAAGGTGGGTCGCAAGCTAGTGTTTATTTAAACAAAAGATTAAATACATATTGTAGTTTGACTCCTTCAAGTGTGACTAGTGGTGGGCAAATAACAATTAATGCAAACACAACTTTTACAGCAACTAGTGTTTGGGCAGAAGTGGAAAACAATAATAATTTACTTACAACAGTTACATTAGATAATATCGGAGGGAATAATTATAGTAAAAGTATTTATACAACGACTAGTAATATAGGTAATAATGATGTTGTTGTTTTTGCCAGTGATGGTACTGATATATCTGTTTGTAGTCCAAGCACAGGAGCAACTTGGCAAAAAGAAACAGTTAATGATATCCCATGGCATTCTCGAAGTGGTAATCGATCCGTATCTTTTAATGGACGAATTTATATGGCAGGTGGACTTGTAGATGATTTTGTAAATGATGTTTGGAGTTCTGCGAATGGGACTGATTGGCAAGAAGATACTAGTAATGCTGCTTGGACAAAAAGAGGTCATGGTGGGATGACTGTTTTTAACAATAAAATGTGGATGATGGGTGGAAATAATTATGTTGAAGTAGGAGATACAACTACCTATACATATTTTAAAGATATTTGGTCATCTATAGATGGTAGTAATTGGAGTTTAGACAATGCTAATGCTCCTTGGGGAGAAAGAACATTATTTGGCTTAACAGATTTTAATGGTAGTTTGTGGTTATCAGGTGGTGTGGAGAAAAATGGTCCAGTCTTTAGTCAGCAAGATGATGTTTGGACAAGTTCGGATGGTATTAATTGGACATGTGTAGTGGGTACTGATCCTGGTTGTGGTGGTGCGCCTGCCTGGGCTAATCGTTGGGGGCATAAAATGGTAACTTTTGATAATAAACTGTGGATTATTGGTGGTCATGGCACTGGTGCTTATGATTATTTTGAAGACGTTTGGTCTTCAACTGATGGTGTTACTTGGGTTTGTGAAGCTGGTCCATATCCTGGATGTTTAAGTTCAGCACCTGCTTGGGGCAGTATAAATCCATGGGGAAATGCTCGAAATAATCATGAAGTTCTTGTTTACGATGAAGATGGCACTGGACCTTTGCCTGAGAAAATGTGGCTCATGGGAGGATCCTTTAAACTTGATGCACCAACCAATGAAGAAAATTATAATGATGTTTGGTCTTCTGCAGATGGTCAAACTTGGATTTTAGAAGCAAGTCCTGCGTCTAAACATCAGCCTATAGGAGTTGAGCCTAGTAATTGGACAAATTGGACAGCTCGAAGGAATTTTGCAGCTGTTGTTCATGATTCTGGGATTGGCAATGAAATGTGGGTTTTAGGTGGTTACGAATTTAGAGTAAAAAGTTGGAATGATGTTTGGCATTCATCTGATGGTGCAACTTGGAATTTAATAGGAGATGATTACGATCTTATTATGGGGACAAGGTTTGATCCTCAGGTGTTTACATATAATAATAAATTATGGTTAATTGGTGGTCTTGCAAACGGTCTTGGTGAACAAAATGATGTTTGGAGTTCAGTTGACGGAACTACGTGGGTTTGCGAAGCCGGGTCTCATCCTGGTTGTTCAACTACAGTTCCTTGGGGTGCACGTTGGGGACATCAATCTTTTGTTTATGCTAATAAAATGTGGCTTGTTGGCGGTTGTATAGGTCCTTACACTAATACTTGTTCAGGTGGTTCAAGAAGCGTAGATGTTTGGTATTCAGTTGATGGTGTTAATTGGACACTAGCTACTGGTACAGCTAATTATACTTGGAGTAATTGGCCAGTAGCAAAAGTTTATGATAATAGGATGTGGCTTATTGGTGGCTGGGTACCAGGAATTGGTAATGATAATCAAGTTTGGTCGTCAACCGATGGTATTAACTGGGTTCAATCATCAGACGGACCATGGACTGGTAGACTAGCACCTGAGTCAATTGTCTATGACGATGGTAATGGTGAAAAATTATATTTAATGGGAGGCTGGGATGGTACGAGACTTAATGATGTATGGTCATTTGATAATCCTACTTGGGTTCAAGAGACAGCAGCAGCTCCTTGGTCAGGTCGTTATGCTTTTGGTGCTTTGAATTATAATGATAAAATGTGGGTTTTTGGTGGTAATGCGGCAACTGATTACTTACCATCTTTGTGGTCAAATGATGTTTGGTCTTCAACGGATGGTGCTAATTGGACAGCAGCAACAATGGCAGCAGAATTTGATGGTCGTGATTTTTTTGAGGCAGTAGTATTTAATAATAGGATGTGGTTTGGTTTTGGAGATTCAAATGGCGGTAGTAATAATGATTTTTGGGGTAGTAAATTAGATAGTTTGCTTTTTACTGTAACTCAAAGTATGAGTGGTGGTGGTATTGTTCCAATGGAGGTTATTGCATCACCAATCAATTTTGACTGTCAGGCAACAAATACTGATAGTTTACTTTGGACTTTTGAAGATCAGTCTGATAATGAAAGCGGTTTTAGATTGTATGAGCCCAATGATTTTATGTCAGATATTAAACGAAAACAAATAACTGAAGTAAATTTAAGTGAAATATCAGAAACTGATTTAGATGTAAATACCCAATACACAAGATATGCCACTGCTTTTAAAATTGAAACTACTACTACTCGGGAATCAGGACCAAGTAATCAGGCTAGTTGTTATACCTTGGCTAATACACCCTTGACTCCAACGATTGGAGATACAACAGATAATAGTATTTCATTAGTTTTAAATAATAATGATAATAATCCAGATTATACACAATATGCAATTTATGAAGCAAATACATCTGTGTATGTTCAATCTGATGGTAGCTTTTTTGAGGGTGAAGACTGGTTAACTTATGAAGAATGGGGAAGCCAAATTAATGTAATAGGTGGAGATTTTATTGAAGATGATTTTATAATAACCTTAGATACAAATCAATCATATAATTTTGCAGTCAAAGCCAGAAATGGAGACGGAATTGAGACTGCTTTTTCTCCGGGAACATCAGGTGAAATTATCGAAAGTCCAGACCCGAATGATCAAGAGCAAACTGAAGTTTTAGTTAGTCTAGGTGTTGGTATAAATATTAGTCAAAATCAAATTAGTAAAATATTTTCTAAGGTAGTTTTTGCTACTTCAGGTGAATCTAGCCAATCAATAAGTGAAAGACTTATTATTGAGTTTTCTTTGATTTTAAATATAATCCTGGCAATTTTATTTATACTTTTAATAATAACTGTATTTGGGGCGTTAAAACATGTTCAGGTTAAAGGTCTTGGTAATAAAATGAAAATGGTTTTTAAATTACTGCATAAAGATCCTGCTGTTGTATTTACAGCAAATACAAGTCAAGACAAAAGAGGAACATATAATAATTCATATGAAAAATACAAGAAATTTCATGATTATAGTAAAAAAACAGTTAAAAGAGCTTTTGGTATAATAATTTTAAAATCATTAATTTTATGTGTTTTAATTTTTGGAGTAATAGGAGTTAATCATCAGGGAATAGCCCAGCTAGCACCATATAATCAAGATGGACAAGACGTTCAGCAAGGAGATATTTTAAGTTATCAAATTAATTTTACTAATCAGGGAGATACTGTGGCATCAAATATTTTGATTACAGATATTATGAGTACATATGTTGGTTATGTCGAAAATAGTGGTATTTTAACTGTAGACGATGTTGTTTTTATAGACGGAGTTTCAAGCATAAATCAACAAATGAATTTTGCAGTTGGAGATTTACAGATAGGAACTTCAGGTTCTGCAACTTTTAATGTTCAAGTTAACAGTGGAAACGAGGGCACATTAATAACAAATCAAGCTCAAATAAATGGGGATAATTTTACTAGCCAAATGTCTAATACTGTTAGTAATACAATTATTGATATCTCAGACCCAGTTATGCCAGACCCGGATGATCCAGACCCTGACGATCCTGATCCAGATGTTCCAGACCCAATTATTCCAGATCCGATTGTTCCTGATCCAGACGATCCAGACCCAATTATTCCAGATCCAGATACCCCAGACCCGATTGTACCTGATCCAGAGACTCCAGGTCCAGTTATTCCGCCAGTTGAACCCATGATTGATGATGATAATGAAATAATAGGGTTTATCATTAATAACATATTTGATAACCCACAAATTGAAGAGGTGAGTAAGAATATAATAACCCCGGCTTTGATTACTATTGCTTTTTTAAACACAATACCTACGGCGATTCTGGTTGCTTCGAATATATTATTATATCTGCATTTATTGTTTCTTGAACCATTCCTATGGTTGTTTAGAAAGAAGCGCGAGAAATGGGGTATTGTTTATGATGCTTTAACC
>JAUVKC010000086.1 GCA_030592165.1 Candidatus Buchananbacteria bacterium
AAACATTAATCAACAATAAAGATAATGACAGGTAAAAAAAATACAAGTAAAGATAAGAAGTCTGGCGCTGCCAAGGCTAAGCCTAAAAAAAAGGCACCTCCAAAGGGTGTTAGTAAACCTATAAAAAAGGTTGCAAAAAAGGCATCTTCAATAAAAAAATCTAAATCTAAAAAGATTGTATCTTCAGCGAAAGCTCCTGATGATAAGAAGGTGATTAAGGTTGAAAGAACGGATTTATTTACTGAGGAAAGATTTGAACAAACATCTTTAGTTGAAGAGATGGAGTCTTCATATTTGGATTATGCCATGACTGTTATTGTTTCTCGAGCCTTGCCAGATGTCCGTGACGGTTTGAAGCCAGTTCATCGTAGAATTTTGTATGCAATGTGGAATATAGGTTTGAAATCAACTGCTAAATTTCGAAAATCAGCGACTGTCGTTGGTGAAGTTATTGGTAAATACCATCCTCATGGTGATATGGCTATTTATGATTCTATGGTTCGGTTGGCTCAGGATTTTTCATTGAGATATCCATTAGTTTGGGGTCAAGGTAACTTTGGTTCAGTTGATGGTGATTCTGCTGCTGCCCATCGTTATACAGAGGCAAAATTAAAGGCAATTGCCGAAGAATTACTAATTGATATTGAAAAGGATACTGTTGATTTTAATCCTAATTTTGATGGTTCACATAAAGAGCCAGCTGTATTACCAGCCAAATTGCCAAATTTACTTTTAAACGGTACTTCAGGCATAGCAGTCGGTATGGCTACAAATATACCCCCACATAATTTGGGTGAGCTTTGTGATGGCATTATTCATTTAATTGATAATCCAAAAGCTACAGTAGATGACTTGATGAATTATGTTAAAGGTCCTGATTTTCCTACTGGCGGAATTATTTATAATATAAATGAAATCCAAAGAGCTTATGCCACTGGTAAAGGTAGTATTGTTATGAGAGGGAAGGCAGAAATAGTAGAAGCTAAAGGTGGTAAATTTAAAATAATTATTTCAGAAATACCTTATCAGGTTAATAAATCAACTTTGGTAGAAAAAATTGCCTTATTGGTTAGAGATAAGAAAATAAAAGATATTAAAGATTTGCGAGATGAGTCTAACAAAGAGGGTATTAGAGTCGTCATTGAATTAAAAAGAGATGCGTATCCAAAGAAAATATTAAATCAATTGTATAAATCAACTCAGTTACAAGATACTTTTCATGTAAATACTTTAGCTTTGGTTGATGGTCTACAACCAAGAATTTTAACATTGAAAATGATTTTTGAAGAGTATATCAAGCATCGTGAAGTTGTAATCCGTCGTAGAACCCAATATGAATTAAATAAAGCTAAAGAAAGGGCTCATATTTTAGAAGGTTTGGTAAAAGCTTTGAAAAATATTGATGCGGTTATAAATACAATTAAAAAGTCTAAAGATAAGGAAGAGGCGAGAAAGAATTTAATCAAAAAATTTAAATTTACTGAAAGACAGGCAATTGCTATTTTGGAAATGAGATTATCTCAATTAGCTAACCTGGAAAGACAAAAATTAATGGATGAATTAAAAGAAATCAAAAAGATAATAGCTGAATTGGAAGGTATTTTAAAATCAAGAACAAAAGTTCTGAATATGATTAAAAAAGATCTTAAAGATCTTAATGAAAAATATGGAGATGAGAGAAGAACAGATATCGTCAAGAGTGCTGTTGGAGAATTTTCAGTTAAAGATCTTATTCCAAACGAACCCACAATGGTAATTGTGACTAAAGATGGTTATATCAAGAGATTACCGCCAGATACTTTCAAGACTCAGGCAAGGGGAGGTAAGGGTGTTGTTGGTTTAACCACTAAAGAAGAAGATATAGTTGAACATTTCTTTACTACTAATACTCATTCTGATTTATTATTTTTCACTACTAGTGGTCGGGTTTTTCAGCTAAAAGCTTATGAAGTTCCGCAGACAACCAGAACAGCGAAAGGACAAGCTTTAGTAAACTTTTTAAACTTATCTCCACACGAAAAGGTTACTTCAATTTTAAATTTGGCTAATTTAAGTGATTATAAATATTTAGTTTTAGTTACCAAAAATGGTTTAATCAAAAAAGTAGATATTGAAGCAATTACAAAAGTACGAAAAAGTGGTTTAATAGCCATAAAATTAAAACCAGGTGATGTTTTATTGTGGTCAAAACCGTCAACAGGTGGTGATGAAATTGTCTTAGTTACCAAAAATGGTATGTCAGTCAAATTTAAAGAAAAAAATATTAGAGCAATGGGCCGGGCAGCTTCTGGTGTTAGAGGGATTAGATTAAAAGGTGAAGATGAAGTGGTTCGTATGGATATTAAAGAAAAATCAATCAAAGATAAAGATTCTGATTTAATGGTAGTTACTCAAAATGGTTATGGTAAGCGAACAGCTATTTCAGAATATAGGTTGCAAGGTAGAGGTGGTTCAGGTATTAAGACTGCCAAGATAACCACAAAAACAGGTTTAATTGTTGGAGCTCGTTTGGTAAATAGGAATGATCTTGATCGAGATATGATTATTATTTCAGAAAAAGGTCAGGTTATCCGTATGCCTTTAAAGAGTGTTAATAAATTAGGTCGTTCGACTCAGGGAGTTTGCTTAATGAAATTCAAAAATTCTAATGATAAAGTAGCAAGTATTACGGTTATATAAGGAACAATGTACAATTTATAATTAGCAATGCACAATTAAAAAAATCCCTCGGACGAATCCGGGGGATTTTTGGTTGGTTATTTTTGTTCGTTTAAAACCAACAAGTGCTTGTCACTGGATGTGTTTGGCGAATACTCAATTTGAGTCGACGTATCATTTCAGAGCCTCCTGTGAACTGGACTCTTTTAAACACTCTGTCTTTTTGACCTTCATCGAATCCTGATGTAAACGAATACATGAATTTACTTGCCAGTTTTTTGAAATTTTTTTCTAACCCCAAAGAAGGAAAATTTGGAATTGAAAAGGTGAGTGTTTTTTTCATTTTGGTTTCCTTTGTAGAATTTTAGATTTGTACTTAAAATTTTAGCAAAAGAGGCTGGTTTGTCAATGAAAGACTTGCCAAAACTTAAAAAATAATCTATAATCATATTAACTTTAATAACTAAAGATAAAATTCTAAACAAATTTTTAATTTATAATTCAGAGTTTCTACCTGCCGGCAGGTAGGCATAATTCATAATTCATAAAAATATGTCTGTACCAAAGAAAAAGAGAACTAGGGGGTCGAAAAAAAGAAGAGCTTCACATTTTGCTTTAAAGAAAACCAAAACTGTTTTGTGTTCAAAATGCAAAAGAGCAAAATTACCTCATCAGGTATGTACTTTTTGTGGTTCATATAAGGGTAAAGACGTTATAAAGTCTAAACTGGATAAAAAAGAAGAAAAAAAATTATCCAAAAAAAACCTTAAATCAAAAGAAAAACAAGCATAAGATTATTTAAACTACATTTTAATTTTAGAATGCCTGCCGGCAGGCAGGCATAATTAATAATTCAAAACCTATGGCTAATCGTCATCTTTCGCGAACAATTGCAATGCAAACTCTTTATCAATGGGATTTTACTGAGTCTCAAGAAAAAAATCTTGATAAGCTCTTAGATTATAATTTCAATGAATTTGCTCCGGGATTTGACGATGAAGGTTTTTCCAAACATTTAGTTGATGGTGTTTTGAAAAAAAAGAAAGGAATTGATGACTTAATAAAAAAATATGCAACTGAATGGCCAATTGAACAGATTACTATTGTTGATCGAAACATATTACGACTTGGTATTTATGAATTGAAATTTGATCCTGAGATTCCATCAAAAGTAGCCATAAATGAAGCCATCGAAGTTGCCAAAACCTATGGCGGTGAATCTTCAGGTAAATTTGTAAATGGTGTTTTAGGAGCTATTTACAAAGAAATGGAAAAAAAGGGCGAGATAAAAGAATAATTATGTGTCATGTTAATTTATTAACGATGTTTAATAA
>JAUVKC010000003.1 GCA_030592165.1 Candidatus Buchananbacteria bacterium
AGCCTTTAAAGAAGAAGAATATTGGTCAATTGAAGTGCAGCTTGATAAAGACAAACAAGAATTCACAGCTCAATTAGTTAAAGAAAAAGGTAACTCAATAAAAAAACTTGACATTAAAGATGACAAACAAGCTCAAGGTATTTTGGATAATCTAAAAAACGCTGATTATCAAGTAGTTGAGACTATCAAGAAAGAAGTAAAAAAACAACCACCAACTCCGTTTACTACAAGTACATTACAACAAGAGGCTTCTAGAAAACTGGGGTATTCTGCAAAACAAACAATGATGTTAGCTCAAAGGCTATATGAAGGTACAGAGATTGGCGAACAAGGGTCAGTTGGTTTAATAACTTACATGAGAACAGATTCACTTAATCTGTCAAAATATTCATTAGATAATATTCGTAAATACATAGATAAAGAATTAGGCAAAGATTATTTACCTGAAAAAGCAGTCTTGTATAAAACTAAATCAAAAGGCGCTCAAGAAGCTCACGAAGCTATCCGTCCCACTGATATTAATAATACTCCAGAAAAAATAGAAAAATATTTAGATCCAAAACAATTCAAAGTATATAAACTAATTTGGGAAAGAACTTTAGCCTGTCAAACAAATTCAGCTATTATGGATTCTACAAGAGTAGATATTCAAGCTGGTGATTACACTTTTCGAGCTAATGGTTCAACTATTAAATTTCCAGGATTTTTAAAAATATATACTACTGCTGTTAAAGAAAATTTCTTGCCAGAACTAAATGAAAAAGATATATTGAATTTAATTAAATTAAATAAAGATCAACATTTTACTCAACCACCTGCTAGATATTCAGAAGCCAGCTTAATTAAAGTGCTTGAGGAATACGGAATTGGTCGACCTTCTACTTTTGCACCAACTCTTTCAACTATCCAGGATAGAAATTACGTCGTAAAAAATGAAGATAAAAAACTACAACCTACTGAAGTAGGCACTTTGGTTAATGATTTATTAGTTGAACATTTCCCAAATATTGTAGACTATAATTTCACTGCCACTATGGAAGAAAACCTTGATCTGATTGCAGAGGGTAAAAAGGAATGGCAACCTATTATTGCTAATTTTTATAAACCTTTTATTGCCAATTTAGAAGTTAAGGAAAAAGAACTGGATAAAAAGAAACTAACAGAAGAAGAAACAGACGTAAAATGTGAAAAATGTAAATCACCAATGATAATTAAGATGGGACGGTTTGGAAAATTCATGGCTTGTTCAAATTATCCTGAATGTAAAAATACTTCCCCATTGATGATGACTAAAGAAGAACAAGAAGCTCGTGAAACAGATGAAAAATGCCCTGAGTGTAAAAATAAACTAGTTGTAAAAATGGGACGGTTTGGAAAATTCATGGCTTGTTCAAATTATCCTGAATGTAAATTCACTAAACAAATAAAAAAAGGGACTGGTTTAACCTGCCCTGATTGCAAAAAAGGTGAAATCGTTGTTAAAAAAACTAAACGAGGAAAAATATTTTGGGCCTGTGATCAATACCCTACCTGTGAATACGCTAGTTGGGAAAATCCAAATAATCCTAGCTCCGATAAATCAGAACCTAAAAAAACAAAAAAAAAGAAATCCAACTCGCCCAAGGCAGATACTAAGAAAAAATAAAAAAACCGCCCTGTGCCATATGGTACAGGGCGGTTTTTTAATGATAGGAGGGATTGACCCCGATAACAATGTTAATGTAAGAGTGTACACCTCCTATCAAAATTAAGACTATCACAAAATAATCGATCTGTCAAGAGCAAAAATTTTACAAAGAAAAAATCCCGGCTGTGAAGCTGGAACTTTTTCCCATTGTTAAGAGTCTCCTCTTACATCTAATGAGAGTATATCATAGTTTTACGAATAAGTCAATAGCCTTAGGTAATTTAGCTAAATTTCACTTCCCCAATGTCCTAAAATAACTTATAATAAGGGTATGCCTGAATTGAACAAAAAATTTAAAACACTCCAAAAAACTATCAAATCCTATAATACAAAGTCTGACATGGATATGCTTAAGCTTGCTTTTGAATTTGCCCGTAATGCCCACCAAGGCCAAAAAAGAATGTCTGGTGAAGAATATTTATACCATCCACTAGCTACAGCCCAAACCTTAGCTGAAATGAAAATGCCTATGCAAATTATTATAGCTGGTCTATTACATGATATCCCGGAAGACACTGATCTTACTTTAGAAAATATAAAAGAAGAATTTGGGACTGAAATTTCCAATTTAGTTAACGGTGTCACAAAATTAGGAACGATCAAATACAGAGGGATTGAAAGATATATTGAAAATTTAAGAAAAATGTTTTTAGCTATTGCCAAGGATTTAAGAGTTATCATGATTAAATTTGCTGATAAATTACATAATTTAAAAACTCTTTATGCCCTACCAAGAAACAAACAAATCAGGATAGCTTCGGAAGTTATTGAAATATATGCTCCAATTGCCAATCGCCTAGGGATGTATGAAATGAAAGGTAAGCTAGAAGAAGAAGCTTTTAAATATTTATATCCAAAAGAATACAATTGGCTCAAACAATTAATTAAAGAACAAATTAAACAAAAAGAAAAATATTTAAATAAAATAATTGATTTTGTTAAATTAGAACTCAAAGAAAATGATATTAAATATATTGAAGTTAAAGGCAGGATCAAGCAACTCTATAGTCTCTACAAAAAACTTTTAAGACTTGATAAAGATATTAATCGAGTTTATGATTTTGTTGCTATTAGAATAATTGTTAAAGATATTCCAACCTGCTATGCTGTTCTGGGAACTATTCATAAAAAAATGAAACCCTTAAAAGGTAGGATTAAAGATTATATAGCTCAGCCAAAACCAAATGGTTATTCTTCTTTACATACAACTGTATTTACTATTGAAGGAGAAATTATTGAAGTTCAAATTAGAACAAAAGGAATGGAAGCAGAAGCAGAATACGGTATTGCTGCTCATTGGAACTATGATGAAAAAGGTTCTAAAAAAACAACCTCTAACACTAAATGGATTACAGAGCTGACCCAATGGCAAAAAGAACTTGGTGCTAATCAAAAATTTTTGGAAAATTTAAAAATAGATGTTTTTCAAGATAGAATTTTTGTTTTCACACCAAACGGTGATGTAATAGATTTACCAAATGGATCTACACCCATAGATTTTGCCTATAATGTTCATACTGATGTGGGTAATCAGTGCGCTGGTGCTTTAATAAATAATCAAATCACAACTTTGGACAAAAGATTAAAAAGTGGTGATGTTATTGAAATTCTCACAGATAAAAACCGAAAATTTCCAAATCCAGATTGGTTAAAATTCATCAAAACTAGCGTTGCTAAAAATAAAATAAAAAGCTCTCTAGCCAAGAGAACTTTAATTGATAAATTCTTAAAAAAGTAACTATAATTTCTCTAACATTGTTTGAATTTCCTCATCATTTGGATTTACTTGTAAATATTTACTCAAAATATTTTTCGCTTCCTCAACTTTATCTTGATTAAGATAAAGTTTTTTTAGATCCAAAATAATTATTTTTTGATTAGGCTTAATTTGTAAAGCTTTTTCCATATTTTCAATAGCTTTGAGATTATCCCCCATTTCTTGCCAATATAAACCTAAATTATAATAACCTAAAATATAATCATTCTTTAAATTAATACTTTGTTCAAGATTACTTTTAACTTTGTTAGCATATATTGAATCTTGAATTTCTTTTAATGTTGCTTCACCTTTTTGAGCTGATAGTTTAGTAAAATTAAACAAAGCCATATTAATATACAGTTCAGGATTATTTGGATCTAAATCAATTATTTCATTATTAATATCCTCTAAAATTGTATCCACGGACAAACCTAGCGGCTTAATCTTTTCTACTTGCATATAAAAATTATTATAAAAAAACCATCTATTTGTTTTTATTTCTAGTAAATCTTTTAATTTATCACTAACATCTTCAATTAATTCTATTTTCTCTAGCTCTGGTTCATTTTCAACACTGTAAATTAATTCTTCAGATAGTAATTTAAATTCACTTAACTCGTAATCAATATTTAATGAATTTAATTTTTTTGCTAAAGCTAAGTTTTGTTGAGCTTGAATAAAATCAGCCCTGCTTGTAAACTCAGACGATTTTATTTTATCATTAATTGACTCGGCTATTGTTACCTTTGCTGCAAAAACCATAAAAACAATTACCACTAATATAATCAAATAAGTGCTTAAATTAATAATGTATTTATTTGTAATAACTGTTTTCTTTTCATTCAAACATAAAAAGCTAACACTAATTGATAAGAAAAAAATCATTAAATAAATAAGCACAAAATCAAAATTTGTTAAAAAACCGTAGATAATATAGGAAAATAAAATCACTGAATTCAAACTCACTATTAAATAAATTTTATAATAGTAATCATCTTCAATGTTAAATTTTCTAATAAACACAATCAATCTATAAAAATAGCTACTAATTAATATTAATATAATTAGTCCCCCCAAAAGACCGACATTATTTACAAATTCAAGCCAAAAACTACTACTTGTAGTAAATCCAAATTGCCAAAACGAAGTTTGGTTAAATTCAACTGGTTTAAATTTAAAAAAACTATAAGTAAAGTTTTGAGGACCAACTCCTAAGAAAATGTTTTCAGATAAACTTGCTTTGGTAATTTGCCAACCATATTGAGATGATAAATTAAATTCAGTTGGAGTAACTAATCCGGTATAATTACTAATTGGTAAAACTAAAACTATAACTGATAAAAATAATATTATTGTTAAGCCAATAACTAATTTATTTGAAAAATATTGTGATTTGAATGATAAAAGTACAATAAATATAAAAATTGCTGAAGCTAAAACTAAAAGAATTAGCTGGCTATCTAATAAAAAAATTATGGCTAAAAAAATAATTGAAAAAATTATATGAAAAATCTTTAATTTCTTTGATTGACTTAATAAAATCAATAAAAAATTCAGTAAAAATCCCAAAAATATTAAAAAATTAAAACTATTTATTGATATGCTTAAATTTAAAATATTAAACCCTATATCAAAATAAACCAAGACCTGATTTACTAACAATAAAAAGATACTTGACATGATTAAATAAATACTGATTTTAAAATGAATTACTTGATCTAAATATCGACTGACAAAAAAATAAAAAATAGTAAAAAATAATATAGTAAAAAAAGAACTACCAACCATTAATTGGTCTCCGATAAAACTCTGATACACATCAACTGAAAATAAACTTGAAAAAAAATAAACAGCTGTAAATACCAGAATAACACCATCTAAAAAATTTACATTGAAGTTTATTTTTTTTATAAAATAAATTCTAATTAACCATAAAATGATAGCCAATATAACTAATATATAAAAAGCTAGTACTTTTGAAAATTCAATATAACGATTAGAAAAAGGAATTACAAAAAGAGGTATTAAAAATACCCCTAAATATATTGTAAATCTTATTAAATTAGCTAAATGTTTATCAATTATCTTTTTAAACTGACCAATTGAATTTTTAATTTCTAAAAAAAAAGATTTCATATTATAAATTTAATAATTTTTTATAGATTTCATTAAAATCTTCTTGAGAATTATAAAATATAATAACCTCACCCTTTTTACCTTTTTGTTTTATAGCTACTTTGCTTCCTAAAAGATCCCGTAGCTTTGTTTCTTTTTCCATAATAATTGGATCTGTTTTTATTGTCCGTATATGTGTTTTTACTTTTACTTTTTTGACTTGACCTTCAACATCCCTAACAGTCATTTGATTGCGGAGAATTTTTTTCAAAAAATCTTTTTGTTCTTTAAGATTATCTAATCCAGCCAAAGCTCTGGCATGACCTTCTGTTATTTTTTCGTTCAAAATTGCTTTCTGAACATCCTCATCTAAATTTAAAAGTCGCAAAGTATTAGCAACTGTTGATCTTTTCTTGCCAATTTTTTCAGCCACTTCATCTTGTTTTAAATTAAATTCATCTATTAATCTTTTATATGATAAAGCTTCTTCCAAAGCATTTAAATTTTTGCGTTGAACATTTTCAATTAGGGCAAGTTCTAATTTTTCCTGTTCTTTTGCTTCACGAGTTATAACTGGAACCTTTTTCAAATTTAAAGTTTGCGCAGCTCTTAGTCTTCTTTCACCAGCAATCAGTTGATAACTATTTTCTTTTAACTTCGTGACGATCAAAGGCTGAATAATACCATAAGATTTAATTGAATTTATTAAATCCTCCAAATCAGAATGATCAAATCTTTTTCTAGGCTGGTGTGGATTTACCTGAATTTTATCAATTTCAATTTCAAGAATTTGATTTTTTTGATCAATTTTATTAATTTCATTATTTGAAAAACTGGTTTTAAGTGGTTTTTGTGGTATTAACGAATCTAACCCCTTTCCTAAAGGCATATTTTAAAAATTAGTTAATTAGAAACTAGAAATTTGTAAATAGTATTTTATATTTAAATTATACCAAACGCCAATTTATATTACCCTGAAATTGTTAAATCTAAAATTTCTTTGGCTAATCGTTCATAGGCCTTTGATCCTTTTGATTTTGGGTCATATTCCAAAATAGTCTTACCATAACTAGGTGATTCTGTTAAACGAATATTTCTTGGGATAACTGAACGAAATATCCTATTTGGAAAATATTGATAAAGCTGATGTAAAATTTCATCTGATAATTTATTTCTTTTATCATACATTGTTAAAACTGCTCCCATTATTTCAAGCTCTGGTTTTAAATTTTGCTGTATCAAATTAATTGTAGTTATTAATTGCCCCAACCCTTCTAAAGCATAATATTCAGCCTGCACAGGAATTAATATCTTATCAGCTGCCACTAAGCTATTCAAGGTCAAAAGACCTAACGACGGTGGACAATCTATAAGAATGTAATCATAATCATTTCTAATACTATGCAAAGCATTCAATAGTTTATATTCACGTTTTTCAAGATTAACTAATTCAATATTTGCACCAGCCAAATTCATGGTTGCTGGAGCAATTTTATATCCTGGGATTGAAGTATTTACAATAACATCTTTAATATTATGGGTACCAACCAAAGCTTCATAGACACCTTTTTCGATCTTATTATAATCAATACCTAATCCGCTCGTAGCATTGGCTTGAGGATCTAAATCAACTAATAATACAAACTTACCTAATGTTGCTAGGTAAGCTGCTAAATTTATGGCTGTGGTTGTTTTACCAACTCCACCCTTTTGGTTAACAATCGAGATTATTTGACCCATAATGTTTAATAATCAATAATCAAGCACTAAATAACAAACAAATTTAAAACCTAAAATCACGCTATTATTACTTTATTTTATACTAAAATTACAGTTTTGTAAAATTGACAAACTCATTAAAATAAGCTAATATAAGACATATTTATGCAAATATGGTGAAACTAGCCGTAGCTGACTATACTTAGGGCGAGTGGCGGAACTGGTAGACGCGCAGGACTCAAACTCCTGTGGTAGCAATATCGTGAGGGTTCGAGTCCCTCCTCGCCCACCATGCACCTCAACTTCGTCAATAATTTTGGCACAAGCAAAAAAATACCATAATACAAGACTTGCCAAAATCCAATTTTTGCTATAAAATTCAAACATTAATTGTAAATTGTGAATTGGTTATTGTTAATTAAATCATAGTAGAGCCCAGTTAGAAGTATCAGTGTTTATTTGTTTTAAATTATAAATACAAAATAACTAATACTTACTGATTAGTTTTTTAGATACGGATACTTCTAATTGGGCGCTCCTTCGTCCACCTACGCTAACGCTTCGGAGGACTTCGGCGGGCAGGCAGCTGGTATAAAAATAATAAACTTAAATCAACATCACTCGTAACTTTACATTCTTAAAATTTTACATTGTAGAGCCCAGTTAGAAGTATCAGTGTTTATTTGTTTTAAATTATAAATACAAAATAACTAACACTTACTGATTAGTTTTTTAGATACAGATACTTCTAATTGGGCAGGGTAGCTCAGTTGGTTAGAGCGCGGGACTCATAAGCCCGAGGTCGAGAGTTCAAGTCTCTCCCCTGCTACTAAATTTACTAAGGATAGCTCACCCCAAAAGTGATCCCTTCGTGGGGAGCGCGGGACTCATAAGCCCGAGGTCGAGAGTTTCACGAAGTGATCACTAGAAACGGTTTTAAAATAAAAAATAGAAAGTGATCACATTGTGACAAGTCTCTCCCCTGCTACTAAATTTAAGTAATGAGTAATTGGTAATGAGAAATGAAAATTCCTTTGATACTAATTACAAATTACCAATTACTTTTATATGTTTTTAACAGTTCATACTCCTTTGGGAATTATTATTGGTCAAAGCGTAGCTAATCCAATCCTAGCTTTTGTGTTTGGTTTGATTTCTCATTATATTTTAGATTTAATTCCTCATGGAGATACTAAAGTTCCAAAAAAATATTTAAATCCTATTCACATTGCCTTTGCTGGTCTTGTTGATTTATTTGTAATTTTAATCTACATCATATTTTTAATTTCCCTAAACGTAGAACTACTACAACTAAATATTATCTTAGCTGTTTTTGGCAGTTGGGTACCTGATATTTTGCAGGCTTTTTATTTTAAATATGGGGGGGGGATTTTAAGCAAAATACAAAATTTCCATAATTTTTGGCATAATTTAATTTCTGTTAAATATCAATTCAATATTATTACCGGATTTATTTTTCAATTTATTGTTTTAATATTACTAACAATGATAATTATATAATATGCTTTTAACAGTACATGCCACAGTTGGTGCGATAATTGGAGACAATGTTAGTACTCCTCTCTTAGCTTTTGTCTTAGCTTTTATCTCACACTTTATTCTGGATATTTTTCCTCATGGTGATGAAGAACTAGTTAAAGCTTACCGAAATGATTTTAAGAATAAAGGCATGATCTATTTGATTTTTTTTGATATTATTGCAACACTTATCTTATTACCAGTACTTTTTTACAGCCAAAAAATTAATTTTAATATAACAGTTATTTGGGGAATTATTGGCGGAGTTATCCCTGACATTTTTGTCGGCTTATATGAAATAACTCATAAATATTTCCGACGTACTTATAAGTTCCATAATTTTACTCATAATAAATTAGGAAAGTTTTTCGGCACAAAAACAAATTTAAGTTTACCACTAAAATTCGGACTACTTATTCAAATTATTCTAATTTATCTTATTTTATTTTAAACTAAAAAAACAGCTAAATAACTGTCCCCAGAGAAATAACCAATTAATGGTTATTTTTTATTTAAATCTTCATATAAGGCGATGGTTCTTTTGGCTGTTTCTAGCCATTTAAAATTTACAGAAATACCTTTACCTTTTTCACTCAAATTAATTCTTAATTCTTCATTATTAGCAATTTTTAACATTGCTAATTTTATTGAATCTATATTTCTTGGATCAATCAAAATTGCATTATCAATAACTAACTCTGGAATTGAAGCTACATTTGAAGTAATAATAGGCACTCCCATATTCATGGCCTCCAAAATCGGCAAACCAAAACCTTCATAAAGTGTTGGGAAAACAAAAGTAAAAGCATTTCTTAATAAATAAATTTTTTCTTCTTGACTTACATAGCCAACATAAATAACT
The DNA here is from genome assembly GCA_030592165.1 of Candidatus Buchananbacteria bacterium. Taxonomy (GTDB): domain Bacteria; phylum Patescibacteriota; class Patescibacteriia; order CAIXNZ01; family CAIXNZ01; genus JAUVKC01. The sequence goes on from JAUVKC010000003.1 coordinate 9,682, forward strand.
TTTTGCTCAAGTTTTAATTCTTTTATTTTTTCAAAAATAGAATCATATTTCCAACCTTTTTTCCCAGCTAAAACTAATTTGAAGTTTTTGTCATCATTAATTTTTAAAAATTCTGCAAAACCCTCAATTAATCTTGTTGCATTTTTACGTGGTTCTAAAGTACTAATAAATAAAAAATATGGATCCGTAAACTTAAATTTTGAATTAATTTTATTTTCATCAATTTCAATTTTATTATAATCTTCAACACCTTCTAAAATTACTTTTATTTTACTACTTTTAACTTTGAAATATTTAATCAAATCTCTTTTGGTATTATCAGAAACTGCAATAATTTTCTTTGCTTTATAGATACTAGCTGGGATTAAAATCTTTTTATTAAAAAATCCTCCATCAGGAAACCATTTAGGATTTTTATACATGGCTAAATCATGAATAGTAATAATTGATTTTCTTAAATAGAAAAAAGGTATTATAAATGCAGGATTATGATAGACATCTAATCTATACATTCTTAAAATATGAGGAATAAATATATGACGATAAAAAAATGGTATTTTCGATAGTGTTTCCAGCCCTGGAAAATATACACATTTAACATTACTATTATTCTCAAATTCTTCGCACTTTATTTTTTTGTTATAAAAAAAGAGAACGTATTCATTCTCCTTGTCTTGTTCTAATATATATTTAATTAAAAAATAGGTGTAGTGTCCAACTCCAGCTAATTCCCCATGTTTTGTATTTAAAATATATCTACAATCAATTCCTATTTTCATATCAATTAAATATTTCTAAAGTAGTTAAAGTAATAAAGCTAACAATAATCCCCGCAATAATTATACCCAGCATAATTAACGGTGCAGCTCTATGCCTTGGTATTTGAAATAAAAAAGCAGCTAACGCACCAGTCCATGATCCTGTTATTGGTAAAGGAATGGCCACAAACAAAACTAAGGCAATAGAACCATATTTGGCATATTTTCCTTCAAACTTGATTCTTGTTCTCGCAAAAAGCCAATTGAAAAATTTATTAAAAATCTTAAAATGTTTCATTAAAAGTTTTGAGACAGGATCAATCAAATAAAGAATAAAAATCATGGGAATAATATCACCAAGTACCGCCCAAAAAAGAGTAGTTAAAACATCTAACTTATAAACCGCTAAACCTAAAGGAATTGATACCCTTAATTCAGCAACAGGAATCATTGAAATAAAAAACACTGCCAATTCTGGCGGAAAATTTTTGAAAATTTCTATATAATCTAAAGCAAACATAATATAAAATTATCAATTTATAATGCACAATGTACAATTGATATTGTTCATTGCTAATTTATTCCCATTTATAATTAGTAAAAACAAAATCACTTATGGCTTTTATATCCTGAAAACGATCATAATTTGTATCACTACCCAAAACAACAATTAAAATTTCCTGGCTATCCTCCCCTTTGATTTTAACTCCCAAACAATAGCCAGCAACTGTAATATGTCCAGTTTTACCACCTAAAACATTTAAATAACTATTTAATAATTTATCTGTATTAGTTAAACGAACTAAACGTCTTATTGTTTCACTCTGGACATAAAATTCATAATAATACTTGGTAGTAGCTAAGGCGATATCTTCCTTATCTAAAGCAATATTTATTAATTTCACAAGATCTTCTGCAGTTGATAGATTATTATTATTCAAGCCTGTCGGATCAGAAAACTTCGTATTTTTCAAACCAAATTCTTGTGCCTTTTTATTCATTTGTCCAACAAATTCATATTCGCTAAATCCTGTAATTCTAGCTAAACTCGCTGTAGCACTATTATCTGAAGGGATCAAAGATGTATAAAATAAATTTCTACTAGTTATGACCTCGTCTGTATTCAAATGGACAATTCCACCATTTCTTCGATCACTAGCTTTCACTGTAACCTCTGTTTGCCAGCCAGGATTATTATCTAAAAAAACTAAAGCCGTCATTAATTTTGTAATACTGGCAATTGATCTTTGTTCCTGTGAATTTTTACTATATATAATTTTACCAGTTTGCCCATCTACGGCAATAGCACTTTCAGCAGTTATCACAACATCCAATAAATCAGTGTAAATTCTTTGTGGGCCAGTATCGTTGGCTATAACTTCTTGAACAGGATTATTAATATCCAAAAAACCATCAAAACTATAATATGTCTGGGTCATTTGCGGTATAAGCACCATGCATATTAAAATATCTAATAACATTATTCTTTAATCTCCTCATTATTAACTGTTTCTGGATTCAATAATTTTTCTAGTGATTCATTAGAATTTAATTTTTCAAAATTAGGTAATTCTTTTTTTTCATTAATCCCCAAATGTTTCATGAAATCAATACTAATTTTATATTTTTGAACTAAATCCTTTTTGTCATCAATTTCATCTACAAAACCACGCATTGATAAATTACGAATAATCACACTACAATTGACACCTCTAATCATTTCCAGCTCAGATTTAGTTATTGGTCCTCTATAAGCAATGACTGTCAAAGTTTCTAAAGAAGCTGGGGTTAATTCACCAGTTACTTCCTCCTTTAAAAAATTAGCAATCATATCACTATTTTCTGAATTTGAAACCATTTGATAATTCGACCCATTTTTTATTATATTAATACCTTTTTTGCTTTGGTTATATTCTTCCAACAATTCCTTTAAGAAAATTTTGACCTCATCTTTTTTCCCATTAACTGCCTCTGTAATTTTATTAACTGACAACGGTCTTGTTGCTATAAAAAGTAATGATTCAATTTTTATTTTTATGGACATTTATATTTTGTTAATTGTTATATCATCAAATAATTCACTTTGTTCAATATTTACAATTTTTTGTTTTGTTAATTCTAAAATCGCCAGGAATGAAACAATTTTTTCAGTTTTTGATTTTGAATCACAAATTAATTTATTAAAACTAGTACAAGCTTCTTTCATTATTAAATCTCTAATATGTTTTATCCTCTCAGATAGCTTGATAGTTTTTTGAATAATTCTTTTTGGCAGAACTACTACTGGCTTAATTCTGGCTAAAACTTGACTATAAATTCTGGCTAATTTAGGTGTGTTTAAACTTTTCGGTGGGAAAAACCCCTGAGTTAATAAACCTTCAGGATATTTTTCTTTTGAAAATGACAACTTTTTCTTTTTTAGTATCTTTTGTATTTGCTTGGAAGCTTCAATATACTCTTTATACATCTTTAATTGTTTTTCTAAATCAATTCCATCATCATCATCAAGTTCAAGGTTGGGCAATAATGCTTTTGATTTTATATATATTAATTTTGAAGCTATAACTAAAAAATCAGCAGTTTCTTCCGGACTTATTGGCTTCAAATTCATATATTCAATAAATTGCTCCGCAACAGTAGACAAAGAAACTTCTGTAATATCCATTTCTTGTTTTTCAATCAATTGTAAAAGCAGATCCAAAGGACCTTTCCATTCATCAAGTTGTACTTTATATTGTTCCATTATTTTTTCTTTTTAACTGTTTTTTTTACTACCTTCTTCACTTGCTTAACAGTTTTTTTGACTTTCTTCTTTACTTTTTTTATTTGTTTAATTTTTTTCACTTCTGAAAATAAACCAATAACAGGTTTTTCAAGTTTTTCAAATTCTTTCATGGCCATCTCAATACTTTCAGTAAAACTCCCTGAAGCAAAAATAGCTTTTTTGACCTTTTGCATACTTTTATCCATATAAACCTCTAATTTATGCAATGATCCAAAAGCTGGTAAAGCTCCTGGTTTAACTTTTAAAAGTCTAACCATAACCTGCTCTTTGGGTAATTCAACTTTTTTCACTCCTTTACCTTGAGCATTCATCAATTTTTTTAATTTTGGTAAATTAATATTTCTTGAAGCAGGTAAAACTACTACTACAAAACCTTTATCAGTTTTAACCAAAAGATTTTTCACAATCTCATCAACTTTTTTTCTTAAAGTTTGTGCTGCATCATAAGCAGTATAAACTTTACGATGAGTTACTATCGCGTATTTTGCTCCTTGCCTGTCTAAATGGTTAATTATTTTTTTTGGCACTGCCATAGGTTGATATATTAGTGTATTAGTTAATTAAAAATTGATTAGTCATTTGTTATTTTGATTTTGTCATTTTAAATGGTAGCTTCTTCTGTTCACCTAACAACTTTTTAGCTACATTACGACCTAAGATAGTCAAACGAACTTTTTCTATAATAATCTTTGTTTTTGTTATTTCACCAAAACCAACCAACAGTCCTTTTGTAATTAATCTATCAATACTGGTTGAAATTGAATTTATCTGAATATCCTTCTTAGTCTTTTTTTTACCAGTATTATAAAATCTAACTAAACATCGACGATCCAGCTTTGAATACTTTTTATTATAACATTCCAAAAGTATATATTTCTGCAATTTTGAAAGTCTCATATCCTTTATTTTAGCGTAAATTTAAGATGAATTCAAGCCCTCATAAAAACGGATAGAATGGAGCCTCCTTCGAGAATACTCAGGACAGGTCTACTCTATTCACGCCAAGAGCAGAGTCTCTTGGCTACCCGTTATTTATTATAATAAAAAAACCCCACAGTTTTCACTGCGGAGTTTTTTATTTTTCCTATTTATCTTATTCTTCTTATAGCTCCTCTTATTTTACTTTTCCAAATCTAATTTTATATGTAATTCTTTTAATTGATCTGGTTCTGCTTCATGAGGTGCGTCAAGCATTACATCCAGTCCTTGACCATTTTTCGGGAAAGCATAAATATCACGAATAGAATCCCAGTCATTAATGGTCATTAACAGACGATCAATACCAGGAGCATTACCTCCATGAGGCGGAGCTCCATATTCAAAAGCTTTAATCATATGACCAAATTTTTTATCAACATCTTCTTTTGAATATCCAGCTATTTCAAAAGCTTTATACATAATCTTTGGATCATGGTTTCTAATAGCCCCACTTGTTAATTCAAATCCATTTAAAGCTAAATCGTATTGATAAGCCAAAATATCTAAAGGATCCTGAGTTTCTAAAGCTTTCATACCGCCTTGAGGCATTGAAAACGGATTATGCGCAAAATCAATCCTACCTTCTTCAATTTCAGAATAATCATACATCGGAAAATCAGTAATCCATAACCAAGCAGCTTTATTTGGATCTTTTAAACCTAATCTTTTACCACACTCATTTCTGACAGCACCCAAGGATTCACAAACTACACGCCATTTATCAGCTCCAAAAAATATAATATCACCAGGTTTAGCTTTAACTTGTTTTACTATTTTACCTGCCAAATCATCGCCTAAAAATTTAACAATCGGTGATTGTAATTCTTTGTCTTTAAGCACAATATAGGCCAAACCTTTGGCGTGATAAGTTTTCGCTATTTCAGTTAATTCATCTATTTCTTTACGAGAAAACTTTACCCCATCTTCAATTTTCAAAGCATGAACAACACCACCGTCTTTTATGGCATCTTTAAAAACAGAAAAACCACAATCCTTAACTAAATCAGTAATTGGTTCTATTTCAAGTTCAAACCTCAAATCAGGTTTATCAGAACCATACTTATTCATTGAATCTTTCCAGGAAATTCTTGGGAAAGGATATTGGATTACTTTTTTAGAACTATATTTTTCAGTTAACTCTTTTAATAACGGCTCTTGCATATTGAAAATATCTTCCTGATCAACAAAACTCATTTCCATATCAAGCTGATAAAACTCACCAAAATGCCTATCCATTCGAGGATCTTCATCTCGAAAACAAGGCGCAATTTGGAAATAACGATCAACACCAGCAACCATTAAAAGTTGTTTAAATTGCTGTGGAGCCTGAGGCAATGCATAAAACTTACCAGGATAAATCCGAGAAGGAACTAAAAAATCACGAGCACCTTCTGGAGATGAACTGGCTAAAATTGGTGTTTGTACTTCTCTAAAATCATTTTTGTGAAAATAGGCTCTAATGTCCCTAATCATCAAATCACGAATCTTAAGCATTTCCTGTAACTTTGGGCGACGTAAATCAAGATAACGGTATTTCAAACGCAAATCTTCATTAACATCTTTATCTTGAGAAATTTCAAAAGGAGGAGTTTTTGCCTGGCTTAAAATTTTTATTTCAGAAATAGCTAATTCCACGTCACCTGTCTCTAAATTTTTATTAACCATTTCAGCTGGTCTAGCTAAAACTTCGCCAGTAACTTGCAACACCCATTCAGACCGAACTTTATCAGCTTCACTCAAAGCTTCTTTGGAAACATCTGGATCAAATTTAATCTGCGTTAAACCATAACGATCCCGCAGATCAATAAAAATAATTCCACCATGATCACGTCTGGTGTTTACCCAGCCAGTTAAAGTAACTTTTTCACCGACTTCTTTTTTAGTTAATTCGCCACATGTATGTGTACGTACCATAAATTTTTAATTAATAATCAATTAAAAAACTCGTCTTCAAATCCATTACCTAATAAAAAAGTAATAGATTCAAGGACGAGATTTTCTCGCGGTACCACCTTGGTTTATTAAAATGCCATACTGAGGTTCTCGAAGTATACATTTTAATACACTCTTTATATCTTTTACGCAGATTCACGACGGGTTTTACTTGCTTACGCTTTCCTCCCGCACCTTGTTTGGTGTTTGCCAAACTCAAACGGTTTTGTATAGATAATATTATTTTAACAAATATAAATATAATGTCAATAGAAAAACCACCCGCCTAAACGAGTGGTTCAATTATTAGCCTTTAGTTACCATAACCTTTGCAAGTGCCTCCCAATTATCTTTTGGCTTCCATATAACATTCCCATCTTTAATGTTAGCAGAAACTTCAGAATCCTCCTGTTTGTACTGCAGAATCTTCTTCCTTACCAAGCTTATCACCGGTAAAAAATTATATTCCGAATCAACTTCAAGAGACCTGTTCAGCAACGAAGCTATAGCTACTGGAACACCTCCCGCGCCACGTATAAGATCAAGCATCTTGTCTGTCGTACTGAAATTGTTAGTTACATCTTCAGTGATAGCCACTTTCTCTCCAGGATTTATTCCGTGACGTTTCCAGACAAGATCAGACTCTTCACGACCGTCTTTTGTTGCCATCTTGATGATTTTCTTTTCCATATAGACGAAACGTGCATCAAATATCCAGGCTAATATTTGAGCCCAGGCAATACCGCCCATTGGAGCACCGCAGAAAACGTCTACTTCGTTAAGTATTTTTCTTTTTGGTCCTCGTTGAAGGTGAGATGCAAAATGAACAAGGACTTTAGGAAATTGTTCTGCCATTGAAAAATTAGCATAAACATCTCCAACGTATTGTTTGTCTTTATTTTTCCCGTACTTGCCAGCATAACCAACAAGAGATCCTATGCGTTTACCGTCTGCATCTTTTGGGCATTCATAAAAACCATCACAGGCCTCTAAAACTTTTAACGGGTCTGAACCAAACAACTCCATTGCCTTTAACACTTTTCCCGGGATTTTTCCCATTTCATTCCTCCTTTTTATTTTTAGGTTTTTTAAAACTTAAATCACCCCATAATGATTATTTACTTAAAATCAATTAACTCCACCTTAACAAATTACAAAAATAAGTCAAGCCCAAAACCCCAAAGCTAAGAGTGTCAGGAGCAGAGGCTCCAGACTACCCGTATTTTTTAAAAAAAAGGGATTCTCTTACGAGAATCCCTTATGGGTTTATTTTTTTCCACCGTTTTTTTAGCTTTTTCCTCCAAAGCTATGGCGATTTCCTCCAATGTTTTTTCAGTGGCCAGCCGTGGGTTAGACGCCTGGGTAATCGGTCTGCCGATAATCACCCTATTCACTCCATTAATTATGGCCTCTTCTGATGTTACCACTCGTTTTTGATCATCCCCATCAACAACTGCCCATGCCGGCCGAATTCCAGGAGTGTTTAATGACAATGCTAATTCGGAACGTTTTTTTATGATATGATGAGAATAACTCAGTAATAAAACCCGGAAAACCAAAAGAACCATCATCAGTCGCTATTTCAATGTTCGCTTCTGTGAAATACCTCAAAGGAATAATTTTATCTTTTGATTGATCACCATAAAAAAAGCTACACTTTCTACGTTGGTAAGCAGAAATCAATTTATCAAAGAGACAAAGAGGAGCAATCCCAATGCCTCCGCCAACTAACCACACTTCGTCATAATAACTTTCAGAAACAAAACCATTACCCAATGGCCCCCAAACTTTTATTTTCATACCTTGTTTCAATTCACTTAAAAGTTCGAAGTTTTTTCCAACCGTTCTGACCATAATTGAAAAAAAATTGCCAAAATTAGTATTGCTTGTCTTATAAAGACTAAAAGGCCTACTCAGACATGAACTCTGGGCCAATGGTGCAATACTAACAAATTGGCCTGGCAAAAATCGTCGTACATCAAAGGGACAAGATATTTCTATTTCAAAAACTTCTTTTGCCAATTGAATATTACGGGAAACTTCTGCCTCCCAGCATTCCATTTGCTGATCCGTCATTTCATCCTCCTTTTCGTTATATTTTCCGCCAAAGGCGGACAGGCAGGATGACACTAGGTATAAAAAAACCGCTCGTTTACACGAGCGGTTTAATTTTTTAAACCAATACTTCCCCATCCTTCATGACAATTTCACCATTATGGATAGTCATGATTGGCCAACCTTGAAGTCTTTTGCCTGCCCAGGGACAGTTGCGAGACTTACTGTAAAATTTACTGGGATCAACTTTTTTTCTTTGTTTGGGATCAATCACAGTTATGTCTGCGGCATAACCTGGCTCAATTTTACCTTTATTAACCGGATTTGTATCCATACCAAGAATCTTAGCCGGATTTATAGTCATTTTGGCAATCAAGTCAGAATAGCTAATTCTGCCAGCCTCAATTGCATTATAAAATGCTGTAAACACAACTGGCACAGCTGTTTCTAAACCGATGATTCCAAATGGAGAATCTACCAATCCATGTGATTTTTCTTCAGGAGTATGAGGAGCGTGGTCTGTAGCAATTACATCAATCGTTCCATCAATAATGCCTTCTTTCAAAGCCAACTGATCAGCCGGCCCTCGCAAAGGAGGATTCATTTTACCATTTGCTCCCAATCGAATAACGTCATGATCAGTTAAAGACAAATAATGGGGGCAGGTTTCAGCAGTAATTTTGACTCCATTTTTTTTGGCCTGACGAACAAGCTCAACTGACTCTTTACAACTAAGATGCTGTAAATGGATATGACAACCAGTTATCTCAGAAATCTGAATAGCAACATAAGTTGGATATATTTCAGCTTCTCTGGGGATTCCTTTTACTTTTAAATTCTGCGAAGTCTTACCCAAAGCCATAACACCATTATCAGAAATAGTAGTATCCTCTAGATGTAAAATTAAAGGAACTTCGTGAAGCGCACAACGATAGGCCGCTTTTTCTAAAAGAATAAGATTGTTAAGACCGACACCGTCATCACTAAAAGCAAGGGCTCCGTTCCCGCGCATGCGATAAAAATCAACAACCTGTTCTCCTCTTAGCCCATATGTAGCCGCGCAAACCTGAAAAAGATCAACTCCCTTTATCTTTTTCATCTCGAAATAATTTTTGTCAAAAACACTACGCATATCAATCACTGGATTAGTATTTGCCATGCAAAGTACAGTTGTAAACCCACCAGCAATAGCGGCTTTAGCACCTGAATCAAGATCTTCCTTATGTTCAAATCCAGGAGTACGAAAATGCACATGCATATCAATTAACCCAGGAATAACTAACTTACCTTTACAATTAATAAGTTTGTCACAAATTCGTAATTCCCATGAAGTTGTATCATCCAATTTTGAAACAATATTACCTCTTATCAATAGGTCGGTAACCTTGTCTATTTTATTCCCAGAGTCAATGACCCATCCACCTTGCAAAAGAATCTGTCTCATCATTGCCTCCTTATAGATTTTGAACGCAAGCCTGCATTTAAAGTTTTAAAAGTTTTACGTCTTTGTTTTTTTCTGTTATCCTGTTTCTTTTTGTCCTTTGAACGAGGACCTCCACGAGTTTTACCCATTTTTTTCTCCTTAAAAGTTAAAAAGGGGCAAATTATTGCCCCCCCCTATTTTCACAAGTTGAAACCTTTCATAAGCAGCTGGGTAAAACTACCCGCAATTGTAAACTCATGAAGGTGCAAAAATGCAGACCAGATAAGATTATTTTCATTATATCGCCTGTTACAGCAGATATAAACTCTTTCAGGATTTATCTTGTTTTTTATAAATTCCAAAAGCTCATTTTCTTCTTCCTCAGTCAACATTTGCCCATCTTGAAAATCAAATTTTATTACTGCATGATATTCGTCATGATCACCATACATGTAAGCAGCGGTGAGTTTAGCTTTCATTTTTTCAATAATATTCACAACTTCCTCCTTATGGTAAGTTTTTTCAACGTCCAGTTTCCTTTAAATGACCTTAGCAATATTTTCGCAAAGAGTCAAGTGATTTAATTGGCCATTCCGTATTAATTAAAATCAGTTTAAAAACCAGATTATTAAACTCATTTAAAATTTCTATGGGAAAATCAAAATCAATAATCTGTTTTAACTCCTTTTCTTCAATAAGCTTCATTAGCTTAATAACCTGATCAGAAACTTCAACACATTGCTCAAGCAAACATACTTTTTTACAATTTTCACAAACAAGACCTCCCTGAGAAAAATCAAATAAATTTTTTGGTAAAACAAGTCCCTGATGACAACTAATGCAACGATGTATCTGGGGAGCATAGCCATGTAAATCTAAAAATTTCAAAATACCTGCATTTACTAACATTAATAATCGCTGTTTATCATAATCATTAATTTTTTCATCTAAAACCTCAAATAAATTAACTAGTAACTCAAACATTTCAGCTGTCTCAGTTTTACCATGGATTAATGTATCGAAAACTTCAGACAAATAATTTATAGCATAAAAACCAAACAAAGTTTCTTCATTACGTAAATTTTCATAAGGATTAATCAAATCAACATTAGCTAATTTATCAAAACCTTTTCCCTTGGCCGCCATAATTTTAATTAAATACAATGGTTCCATGTATGAATTAAGTTTGCTGGAAATTTTTTTAGTTCCCTTAGCTAAAAGGTCAATCTTGCCAAAGTCTTTTGTTAATATACAAAAAAGCCTATCATTTTCCTGATAGTCTCTTCGTTTTAAAATAATTCCAATTGTATTATATGTATTGGACATAAGGGCTTAAATTACAATAATCGAGCACCAAATAACAAACAAAATTCAATGACCAAAATTCAAAATTCCAAACTCTTGATTTTAACATTATAATTTAGAATCTAGAATTTGTTTGATATTTATTATTTGATTATTGATCATTATGTTGATTATCTAACGTTCTAATTCATCAAGGTAACTTTGTAGTATCAACATCGCCGCTACATCATCATCAGCTTTTTTATTTTTCAAACCTTTTAATAGAGTTTGGGCAAGTGATGAAGTTAATTTTTCATCTTGAGTAATTATTTCAATATCAATTTCATTTTTTAATTTATCAATAAATCGCAAAACTGATTGATACTGCTTTGATTTATTACCTTGCAAACCTTCTGGCAGTCCAATAACAATTTTGTCAATTTTTTCATTTTGAATAATTTGGCTAATATTAGTCATTAAATCGCTATTATTTTCAATAACCTTAAAAGGGCTGGCGATACTTGTTTCAGCAGTAGCCAAGCCAATTTTTTTTTCACCGTAATCAATTGCTAAATATTTCATATTATTTGGTTATAATTATTGAATTACCATCATGATCAAGCGCAACAGTATGTTCAAACTGAGCTGATAAACTACCGTCCTTGGTTGCGTAGGTCCAATCATCAGCTAATACTTTTAATGGCCAGTCACCAATATTTACCATTGGTTCAATGGCTATTGTCATACCTTTTTTAATTTTTATTTTCTTAGCTTCTTCTGTAAAATAATTAGGGACTCGGGGATCCTCATGAACTGCCTTACCAACTCCATGACCAACTAGCTCTCGAATCATTGAATAACCATGACCTTCTGCGTAATCCTGAATAGCTTTACCAATGTCTGCTAAGGTATTACCTTCTTTAAATTGCTTAATTCCCTTAGCCAAAGCATCCTGAGTAACTTGTAAAAGCTTCTTAGCCTTATCATTAATCTCACCAACTGCAACTGTTCTTGCCATATCAGTAAACATTCCCTGATATTCAACTCCAATATCAAGTCCTATAATATCACCCTCTTTTAAAATTCTATCAGGCACTGCAGGAGCATGAACTACTTCATCATTTATTGAAGTACATAATGTTGAGGGATATGGAGTATCATCAGGACTAATCTTATAGCCTTTAAAGGCTGGATACCCACCTTTTTCACTTATTAGTTTCTCAGCCAAATCATTTAGTTCTTGTGTGCCTACTCCTGGTTTGACTGCTAAAACAACCATATCCAAAACATGAGCAAGTATTTTACCGCCTTGTGCCATGAAATCTATTTCTTCTTGTGTTTTAAAAATTATCATTATTTTATTCCCTTTTCTTTTAATTTAGATAAAATTCTTTTACTTACTTGATTAATTGAAGCATCACCTTTAACTTTAATTAGTTTTTTCAATTTATCAAAATGATTAATTACTGGTAAAGTATTTTTTTTGTAAATGTTTAATCTTTTTTTAATTGCTTGAGGATAATCATCTTTTCTACGAACTAGCCCAGTTTTACATTCATTACAAACCATATTATTTTTTGGTTTCCTGACGCAAACATTATATGTTTCTCCACAATCAGGACAGATTAATCTACAACTTAATCTTCTTATTGATTCCTTTTGAGTTAAGTTAATAACAATAACATAATCAATCTTGATTAATTTATTCAAAAGCTTTAATTGTGATTTATCTCGAGGAAATCCGTCTAATATAATTCCTTTTTTGTATTTTTTATTTTTCAACTCTTTACTTAATATTTTCTGTGTAATATCTAATGGTAATAGTTTACCTTTATTTAATACCTTAGCAATTTTCTTAGCCTGAGCGCTATTTTTACTAGCTTCATTACGAAATAATTGACCGATAGATAAATGAGCCAATTTGAATCTCTTGGCAAGTAATTTCGCCTGTGTACCTTTTCCAGCACCTTGGGGTCCTGTGATAATTAAATTCATAAATATTTCTCTAAAAAATAAAAAGGGTAATACCCTTTTTATTATATCATATAAAATTATTCCTATCTCTAATCTTCCAATTTACTAATATACTAATCACCAACTTATAATCCTTCATATTCTCTCATTGTCATTTGTGATTCAATTTGCTTAACTATTTCAATTACTACACTAACAACAATCAACAAACTAGTACCACCAATTACTAAATTAAGTCCGCTGGAAAATCCCTGAGCTATTAAAGGTAAAACAGCTATTAATCCTAAAAACAAAGCACCTGCTAAAATTATTCTATTGGTAACATTAGATAAATACTCCTCAGTATTTTTACCTGGCCGGATACCTGGGATAAAGCCACCTTGTCGTTGTAAGTTTTCTGCGATTTGCTGAGGATGAAAAACAACAGCAGTATAAAAATATGTAAATCCAAATACAAAGGTAAAATATAAAATACCGTAAATTAACTGATTTTGAAACACAGCTATAATAAATTCTGCACCTGTAACCAATATTTGTGATTTTGCATGTAAAAAGAAATTCGCAATCATTGGCGGAAATAATATTAAGGAAATAGCAAAAATGATTGGAATAACACCTGCCATATTTACTCTCAAAGGTAAATGAGTATTTACACCACCGTACATCTTATTACCTCTCACGTGTCTGGCATATGAAACTGGGACATTACGAGTACCTTCATTAATAAATACAACGCCAACAACAGTAACTATGGCTATCACTGCAAAAGTAATAACTGTAACTATTTGTGATGGATCAAAAACAGCAATTGTTCTTTGTAAAATACCTGGCAATGCAGAGACTATTCCAGCAAATATCAAAAGAGAGATACCATTGCCAATCTTTTTTTCTGAAATTAATTCACCAATCCACATCAAAAGAACAGTACCAGCTGTAATTGTTATTAAAGTAACCATTAAATCAAACATACCCATATCACCAATAATATCAAAAGAAGATTGTTGTCTTAACATAGTAATCATGCCAAAACCTTGCAAAAAAGCTAAAGGCACAGAAAGTAATCTAGTCCATTTGTTTATTTTTTCCTGACCACCTTGTTCCTTTGAAATTTCTTCTAATTTAGGGATAATCATGACAAGTAACTGAAAAATGATTGAGGCGGTAATATATGGAGCAACACCTAACGCCATGATTGAAAAGTTTTGCATACCACCACCTGAAAAAATATTCATCAACCCTAAAATTTGATTTGAATCAAAAAATTGTTTTAAATTTTCGACATTTATACCAGGAACAGGAATATGTGCAGCAACTCTAAAAATAATTAGCATGGCTAAAACAAATAAAATACTTTTACGTAAATCACGTATTTTGAAAATTTGAATTATTTTATTAACCAAATTCATAATTATTTTTTCTTAGTTGTCTTTTTTGCAACTACCTTTTTAGAAGTTTTTTCTTTAGTAGTTTTAATTTCTTTTTTCTTGTTATCTGTCTTATCACTTGTAGATGTATCAGATTTCTCTTCTTTAGCGTCTTTTTTCACTTGTCCTAATAATACTACTTTTCCACCTGCTTTTTCAATAGCCTCAATAGCTGAAGCTGATATTTTTTCTATCTTTACAGTAAGTTTTTTAGTTATTTTACCATCACCTAAAATTTTAATTCCTGGTTTTCTTGAATCAACTAATTTCTTATTAATTAATTTTGTAACTGTAACAATATCCTTATCTTTAAAATTCTTATCTAATTCATTAAGATTAACAATTTGAAATTTTGGTTTACCACTTTTAAATCCTCCAATTTTCGGCATACTTTGAATAATTGCTTTCATACCTCTTAATTTCAAGCCTCCCTTACCACCACTTCTTGATCTTTGACCTTTCATACCACGAGTTGAATAACTACCAAAACCAGAAGCATCTCCTCTACCGAGTCTTCTTTTTCTCTTTTTAGCTCCTTTAGCTGGTCTTAAATTGTGTAATTTTAATGCCATATGCGTATATTTAATTACTTAACCACTAAACTCTTTTTACTAATTTTTCGTGTTATTCGTGATTATTAATTAGTGGTTAATGTTTCTTATTTATTATCTTTTTTAATTTATCTTTAATACTCTTTTTTTCTTCTGGATTATCCTCCTTTTTCTTGTCGTCTAAATTGCCTGAAGGTTCTTTAGCGGAAGGTAATGCTTCTTTTATCTGTTTAGTATCTTTTTTGTCTTCAGTTGACTTTTTATCAGTTTTAAAACTTGAAAAAGCTAAAATTGTTGCTTTAACAATATTGATTTTATTATTAGAACCTAAAATCTTAGCAGTAATATTTTGAACACCAGCTAATTCACATAGTATTCGAACAGGTCCACCAGCTTTAATACCAGTACCACGTTTAGCTGGTTTTAATAATAGCTTAGCTGCTTTAAATTTCACATTTATTGGATGTAAAATTGTATCATTTTCAAAAGGAATTTTAATAACATTTTTCTTAGCTTGATCTAAAGCTTTGGTAATACCTAAAGTAACATCAGAACCTTTAGCAACTCCAATACCAACTCTGCCCTTTTTATCACCAATCGCTATAGTAACTCGAAATTTCATTCTTTTACCACCAGCCATAACACGAGTAACTCTAGCAACCTCTACTATTCGTTGATCAAATTCTTCTTCCTTTTTATGCATGTCTTTTTGAAAATTTCTTCCCATATATTAATCTTATTAGATAATTAAAATTCCAAACCAACTTCACGAGCAGCTTCTGCCAAGGCCTTTACTCTGCCATGGTATTTATATCCAGCACGATCAAAAACTACTTGTTTAATATTTTTCTCTAAAGCTTTTTTAGCAATTAATTTACCTACTTCTGTCGCTTTGTCTGTCTTAGTTGCTTTTTTTGTTTTAATTTCTTTATCATATACAGAAACTATTATCTTACCTGAACTATCATCAATTACTTGTGCACTAATAGTTTTTAATCCGCGAAAAATATTAAGCCTAGGTCTTTGATCTGTACCAACGACTTTTGCTCGAACTTTATTTTGTCGACTTTTTCTTTTTAATCTTTTATTTTTTGCTAGATCTTTCATATATTTATTTATTATTCACCTTTAGCAGCAGTTTTACCTACTTTCTTAATAATAATTTCATCAGAATATTTAATACCTTTACCTTTGTATGGTTCAGGTTTTTTAATTTTTCTAATTTGTGCTGAGACTTCACCAACTCTTTGTTTATCAAGACCTGAAATAGTTATTTCATTTTTTTCAACCTCAACCTTTAAATCTTTAGGGATAATATATTCAACTGGATGAGAAAATCCAACATTTAAAACTAACTTATCACCCTGCAAAGCGACTTTATAACCAACACCATTTACTTCTAATTTTTTTGAATAACCTTCAGTCACTCCAATAACCATATTATTAACCAAACTGCCAAAAAGACCCCACAAAGCTTTGTCTGACTTCTTTTCTGGATCAATAACCGTAACCAATAATTGTCCATCTTTTTCTTCAACCTTAACACGAGGATGAATTATTTGAGTTAATTCGCCTTTTGGACCTTTGATAGTTAAAAGATTGTCTTCAATTTTCATTTGAACACCTTCTTTTATTTCTATTGGTTTTTTACCTATTCTTGACATAGTATTTAATTTATAATTTATAATGCACAATTCAATTATTTATTGACCATTATACATTGTTGATTAATCCTTACCAAATTTCACACAAGATTTCTCCACCAAGTCCTTTTCTTTTTGCTTCCTTATTTGTCATTAAGCCTTGAGAAGTAGAAATGATTGAAACACCTAAATTATTCAGGACATCTTGTATTTTATTTTTACTAACATAAACTCTTAAACCGGGCTTACTGATTCTTTGAATTGTTGTAATTACTGGTTGTTGATTTTCTTTATATTTCAAACTAATTTTAATCTCCGGAAACTTACCTTCTTCTATTTTAGAAAAATCCAGAATATAATCTTCATGTTTAAGTAATTTTGCAATCTCAAATTTTAGCTTTGAAAAAGGAATCAAAACATCACTCTTGCGTACTGCTTGAGCATTTCTTATTCTTGTTAACATGTCTGAAATTGGATCTGTATACATAGTATATTTATATTAAAATAATTTATTTTTACCAGCTACTTTTTTTAATTCCAGGAATTTCACCTTTTGAGGCCAATTCTCGAAAACAAATTCTACACAATTTAAAATCACGCATATAACCATGTCTTCTACCGCATCTCCAACATCTTCTAACAATTCTGGTAGAATATTTTGGTTTCTTATTTGATTTTGCTACTTGTGCAGCTGTTGCCATAAAATATTTAATTAATAATTATTTAGTTTCTTTTTTAATTTCTTTCTTAAATGGAAAGCCTAATGCTTTAAACAATATTTCACCTTCTTTTTTACTTTTTGCTGTTGTTACAAAAGTTACTTCCAATCCGTGTAGTTTCTCAATTTCGTCAGCTTTAATTTCTGGAAAAGAAACATGTTCTTTGATACCAAGGTTCAAATTACCTTCATTATCAATTGATTTCAAAATTAAACCACGGAAATCACGAACACGTGGTAATGTAACTTTAATAAATTTTTCAATAAAATCATACATTCTGCTCCCTCTTAAGGTTACTTTCATACCAACATCCATACCTTCTCTTATTTTAAAATTTGAAATTGATTTTTTAGCTTTTGTCTTGACTGGTTTCTGTCCACTAATTCTGGTCAATGTATTTTCAACTGTTTCAATAAAACTCGAATCTTTCATCCCTTTTCCTAAACCCACATTCAAAACAACCTTTTCAATTTCAGGTACTTGAAAAATGTTTTTATATTCTAAATCTTTTTGCAATTGCGGTGCTATTTGTTTTTTAAAATTATCTTTAAAACTCATAATTAATCAATTAATTCGTTACATTTAACACAACTTCTAGATTTTTTAGCCTTTTTATTTTCTGCTTTATCTAAAATTTTATATTTAACTCTTGTTGCTTTATTACATTTTGGACAAATTATCATTAAGTTTGAAATACTCATAGGCGCTGGAAATTCAATTTTTTGACCTTTTTCTCCTTGTTTTCTTGGTTTCATGTTTTTGATAGCAAGATTTATACCTTCAACAGATGCTTTATTTTTTTCAACAAAAACCTGCAAAATTTTTCCTTTTTTGCCTGCATCTTTACCTGCTATAACTTTTACTTTGTCGCCTGTCTTAATTTTCATATCTTAATAATTGTTAATTATTCATTATAAATTATCCATCGTCTATAATACTTCTGGGGCTAATGATACAATCTTTGTAAAACCCTTATTCCTTAATTCTCTTGCCACAGGACCTGAAATACGGGTACCTTTTGGTTCTTTATTCTCTTTATCGATAATCACTGCTGCGTTTTCATCAAATCTGACATATGTTCCATCTGCTCTTTTTCTTTCTTTTCTAGCTCTAACTATAACCGCATGAACAACCTCACCCTTTTTTACCATTGAGTGGGGCACAGCTTCTTTTACAGAACAAGTAACAATATCACCATAACTAGCATATCTTTTTTTGTATCCACCCAAAACTCTGATAACCATTAATTTTTTGGCACCTGTATTATCTGCTAATTTTAACATTGATTGTTCTTGAACCATATATTTATTTAATAATATTAACTAATCTCCATACCTTATCTTTACTAATAGGTCTACATTCTTCAAACGAAACTTGTGAACCGATCTGTGCAGTATTTTTTTCATCATGAACTTTATATTTTTTACTTGATTTATATTGTTTCTTGTATTTACTATGCAATTTCTTTCTGACAATCTCAACAACGATGGTTTTATCCATTTTATTACCTACTACAATCCCTTTTAGTCTTCTTTTTATATTCTTTTTATCTGCCATAATATTTGATTATTTTTTCTTTTGCTTTTGATTTAATAATGTTAAAATTTTTGAAACTCTTTTTTTAATTTCACGAATTTCACGAATATTTTTAAGCTGATTCTGAGAAACTTTAAATTTCAATTCTCTTAGCTTTTCTCTGCTTGAAGCTAATAATTTCTGTAAGTCATTTTCAGATTTCAATTTTAACTCTTTTAATTCTTCTTTAGCTTTCATATATATAAATAAATTATTCTTTAATTAAAAATTTTGTTTTAACTGGTAATTTATGTCCAGCTAATCTCATTGCTTCTTTTCCAACTTCTTCAGTAACACCTTCAATTTCATATACAACTGTACCTGGTTTAACAACTGCTACAAAATATTCCGGAGAACCTTTACCACCACCCATAGGGACTTCAGCACCTTTTTTTGTTACAGGTTTATCAGGAAAAATTCTAATCCAAATTTTACCACCTCTTTTGATATAATGAGTCATTGCTCTTCTACCTGCTTCAATCTGCCTAGAAGTAATCCAACCATGACCCAAAGATTTGAGACCATAACTACCGAAACTTAAAGTAGTTCCACGTGTAGCTACACCTTTACCTCTTTTTCTTCCTTTGAACCACTTTCTATGTTTTACTTTTTTGGGCATTAACATAATTCTATATCTTATTGTTTACTTTATTATTATCTTTATTGTCCTTTTCTTTGTTTTGATCTTTTTCAAAAACTTCACCTTTATAAATCCAAACTTTTACACCAATTTTTCCATATATTGTATGGGCTGCACCTCGAGAATAATCAATATCAGCTCTTAAAGTATGCAAAGGAATCATCCCTTCAGTTAAAGTTTCTCTTCTAGCAATTTCTGCTCCATTTAGACGCCCACCAACAATAATTTTAACACCCTTGGCACCTGCTCGCATGACTCTACCTAGAGCTTGCTTCATTACTCTACGATAGGCAATCCTTTTTTCAATATCACTAATTATATTATCCAAAACTATATTTGCATCCAAATTTGGCTTATCAACTTCCATAACATTAAGATTCAACTTTATTTTGCCAGGAACTGCTGATTTTTCTTTATTAAAAACATTTTTTAATAATTCAGTTTTTAATTCTTCAATACCTACACCTGCTCGACCAATAATAACACCTGGTTTTACAGCATAAATTACTACATTAACTTTTTCAGTAGATCTTTCAATTTCAATCCTGGAAAGACCTGCGTCTTTCAATTTTTTCTTTAAAAATTTCCGAATAAATATATCTTGTTTTAGAAAAGCACTAAAATCCCTATTGGAAAACCATTTTGAATTCCAGGTTTTAGTAATACCTATTCTAAAAATTTTTGGATTAACTTTTTGTCCCATATTAGCCTGCTTTACGATTAAATATTTTATTGATAAATCCTTTACCTTGTTTCATTGATCTTTTATCACCATGTTGCTGATGACGATGTTTACCTTCCATTCTTGGATCCTTTTTTTCTTTATCTATTTCTTTTTCAGATTCTTTGCTTGTTTTAGTCAAATCTTTCTTAGCTTCTACTTTTTTTGCTGTTGGTACTTCTTTAATTTCAGCCAAAGACTTTACCTTAACTGTTTTTTCAGTTTTAACTGTCTTTTTAGTCTTCTTATCTTTAGTTGGTTCAATTTCATCTAAAACAATAAATACATGTGACATCTTTTTTCTAATAGGAGCTGACCTACCGTGAGCTCTTGG
>JAUVKC010000021.1 GCA_030592165.1 Candidatus Buchananbacteria bacterium
CTCGCCTTCACAAATGCAAAGAGCTGGCCTGAGCCAGCCGTAGCTCGCCGAACATAAATAAATAATATCTCGCCTACACAAAATTGCTTCGGCGAGCGAAGGCTGGCCACTCCTGTTCAGAACCATCCTGATTAGGGAACCTTAGGACTTTTCTAGAGGCATATTTAAGTGTCTCATTTAGGCACTCGGGTCAGGATGTTTAATCACGAAATGAGACACTACAAAACGACGACAAATGATTTCTACCCTTTTTATAATTATTTGAACCATTATTCCTCAATCAGTCCATCTTTAATCCGAATAACTCTGTCAACATATTTTTTATCTTCTGGTTCGTGCGTCACCATAATTATTGTTTGTCCCAATTCCTTATTTAATTTTTGAAAAAGCTCAAGAATCTGTTTTGAAGAATTAGTATCTAAATTTGCCATTGGCTCATCAGCAAATAAAATTTTTGGATTATTAATTAAGGCTCTCGCAATCGCTACTCGCTGCTGTTCACCACCAGATAACTCATGAGGGCGATGATTCGCTCGTTCTTTTAATCCAACCTTGCCGAGCATATCAATAGCTCTTTTTTTATAACTTTCATGTGAACCATTCAAAGCAAAAGCAGGCAGTAAAACATTTTCCATTGCAGTTAACTCAAAGATTAAAGCATATTCCTGAAAAACATAGCCTAAGCGTTGGAGACGAAATAAAGTTTTTTCGTGATTACTCAATTTTGAAACATCAACGTCGTCAATTAGTAGTGTTCCTTTCGTAGGAGTGTCTAAAAGTCCCAGCTGGTGAAGTAATGTTGATTTACCGCCACCACTTTTACCCATGATTGCCACAAATTCACCTTCTTTAATGTCAAAAGTAACGCCTCTTAAAGCATATGTCGGCACTTTGCCAGGATAAATTTTTTTTAAATTTTTTACTTTAACATCAATATTCATATTTTTTTATACTCCCCATATTGCTTTTAAAATATTTTCTCTGGCCGCACGCCATGCTGGTACAAACCCTGCTATAAAAGCCGCGACTAAAAGACCCAAAACACCTTGCAGGACTTGAACTTCCTTTATTGCTAAAGTAATATCTCCAATAGGAAATGGCAATGGATGATTTATAAAATACGGTTCAATAAAATAAAACATTATAATAGAACCAAATATAATACCAAAAATTGCATAAAAGAGCGCTTGGCAAATATAAGAAATAATAATAATATTTTCTTTAATACCAATTGCTTTTAATATCCCGATTTGGCGTCTTTTATTAATTGCATTAACATAGATTAAAATAAAAATTGTAACAGCGGCTACAGCTAGACCAATAATACTAATCATTGCTGCAATTAAATCGAAACTTTCTGTGAGATCACCGACTATACTTGTATATTCTGTCCACTTTCTAACTTTTAAATTAGGAGCCATTTTTCTAATTTCCTCAATATACCAATCTTCATTACCTGTATCTTCAATTTTAATCAAAATTTGAGAAACTCTATCATCACCGATATTCAAAATTGACTTTGCTTCTTTTGTAGTAATATACGCTGTCTGATCAATAAGAAGTAACTTTACTTTGGAAATACCTGTTACAGTATATTTTCTTGTTATTTCATTTCTAAAGTTAAGTCTTACCTTTTCCCCAATATTCACACCACCAAGACTTCTGAATTCGTCAATTGCTCCGTAACCGCCAGCTATATCAGAACCCAAAACAATATCACCAGTGCCTAGTCCTTCTAAGTAACGACCTGCTATGATATGTTCTGAAATTCCCGTTACTAATGGTTCTTCATCTGGGTCAACACCAATAACTTCCCATGCACCGTATTTAAATTCTCCGTCTTTATCTTTATCGTAGGTAAAAGTAGCAGTCATCTTATAACGGGCAACAGTCGCGATGACACCTGGCATATCTTCAATATCTTGTCTCAGTTGTTTTGAATTTAAAATATAGTCTTTTCTTTTTGGCTCTTCTTGGGGATCAATAATAATGTTGGCTACCGAGTTATCGATAATTTGGTTGTTAATAGTTTCTGTAATACCATTTAAAATAGAGGCAACAAATACTAAATTAATAAAAGCCAGTGAGAGAATAAAAATCATTAAAACAATTGTGCTTTTATGACCATTTACAATTGACTTGAAACCCAAAAATAATGCAACTTTTAAATCTTTTATCATACTATAGGTTTAATGATCTAGCCCTCTAATTGATTTATCTAGTATCTCATCTTCTTGCCCAGTAATCTTTGTTTTAATGTTACCAGCTACATTAAATGTTGTTTTTTTACCATATAAAAGAGATTGTTTAATTGCTTTTCCTAATACATCCCTTACATATTTCATGTTGTTATATTGTGACGGATAACCTGCTAATTCCATAAAACCATTCCCCTTTACTTTTTTACTATTAAAGACACCAGTTACGACAAGTGGACCCTCCCAATAATTAATCGAACCAAATACCATTTCTTGATCCTTGTTTTTAATAAGAGGTTTAACTTCTAAGTCAATTTTCTTTGCAGGCACTTTGATTCTCCATGATAAAGGATAAACAGCCTTAGTCTTAGGACTTGTCCATTCGATTCCAGACGGAACTAATTCAACTTCTTCAAAATGTTCTTGCTGTCCATCAGGGTGTGATATATCAGCCAGATATGTTTTAGTTTTTTTATCGTCGTATTCAAAACAAACCAACTCGGTTTCATTATCTAATTGTATTGAAAACCAAGTCCATTTATCTTTTGAATAGCTCACATCTGCCCACTGATGATCCATCCAAGACTTACCAGTCACATCTATCCATTTATTTTTAATTTTGATCCTTCCTTCTGTTTTTAGATTAGTTAAGGAATAATAATAAGTAGACTTTGAATCAAGATTTATATATCCATTACCTCTTTCTAATAGTGGTTTTTTAGTTGAGATTAACTTCAAATCCATATTTTCGTGTTTTATGTGATATACATTTTTTTCTATCTTTTCAATAACACAATTCATATAGCCTCTGGCAAAAGCAGGATTTACATAATTTATAAAAAGAAGTGGCTTTGAAAAACTATCCCTTGAAATGATAGAAATATAATCAATTAAAGGATTAAAAAATTCATTTTTAATATCATAGAGAATTGAATGAGAAAAAAAAAGCGTTTTCAATGGCACTTTAGATAAAAAAGGAATTTTCACCTTTTTAACATCAGCCTTAAAAAGGCAATTCATAAATGCATAGTCATTGCCTTGTTTATCTTTTAAATGCCCATTAAAATACCACCATTCGATTATATTATCATGAGCTAACTCGTCTTCTGGGAATTTTATTGGTTTTATTTTTTCTTGCATATATTTAATTTTTAAATAATAATATTATAAAATTCTATCCGCTACCTAGTCTTCGCTCGCGTCGACAATATTCTAAAATTGCCTTATCCAATTCTTTTTCATTAAAATCAGGCCAATAAACTTTAGGAAAATAAAATTCAGCATAGGCAGATTGCCAAATTAAGAACCCTGATAGACGTTGTTCGCCTGATGTTCTGATAATTAAATCTACGTCGAGCAAGCCAGCTGTGTCTAAATTTTCAGAAATAAGAGCATCAGTAACTTCCTTTGCTTGTATTTTCTTTCTGATGATTTTCTGAATTGTTCTTTTTATCTCGTCTCTTCCACCATAATCCAAGGCCACCTGGAAAATCATTTTTTGATTATTTTTAGTTAAATCAACGGCTTGTTTAATTTTTTTCTGTAATGAAACCGGTAATCTTTCTAATTGGCCTAAATGCCGAAATTGAATTCCCTTTTGATGAAATTCTTGGATATTTTTATCAATAAATTTTTCAAAAAGATTCATTAGATAATCGATTTCATCTTTAGACCTTTTCCAATTTTCAGTTGAAAAAGCATAAGTTGTTAAAATCCTTATGCCTAATTTTTGAGCGTACAAAACAATTCTTTTTACATTCTCAATGCCTTTTGTGTGTCCAATCAAAGTTGGCACGCTACGTTTTTTTGCCCAACGACGGTTGCCGTCTATGATAATCCCAATGTGGTCAGGCATATTTTTAATCATATTTTTTTCCATAGATAAATTTAAAAATTTATTTATATTTTTTTTTAAACTCTAATTCATCATTATATTTTACAAAATCTTTATGATGTTTGGGCTCTACAAACCTAGAATTTTCTTTGTGTTTTAAACTACACCAATAACGCTCACTATCACCAGCAATTTTAACCCAATAAGCAACCGCTCCATTAACATAACCACAGTAAATACAGTATAATTTTTGTAACCATGTTAAATAATCTAATTTATGTCTATCAATTTGAATATAATTTTTCCTTTTAACGCATGGGATTCCACATAAAGGAAAACAAATACGGTGATAAACTTCCATCCAAATATCCATAATAATTACTGGAATAATCAAACTAGAAATGATTGGTATAACAATGAAGTAGGAAAACCTAAAAGGCTTTTTTAAATATTGCATATGTTAAATATTTTAATCTTATTTAATTTTGTAATTTAATGGTTATTAAATATTTGAGATAGGTCAATCATCTGTCTTTAAATATTCTTTTTCCCAAATAGGATCAGTAACTTCCGCCATCTTTTTGCCATATTCTTTTAATCCAGATTGATATCCAGAATCATTTAAAGCTTCTTGGGCTGCTTCGTCAATTGGCTTAGGATTATGTTTGTCTAGTAAATCCTTCATTACATCATAATGATCTTTAATAATGCAAGGAGTAAGCCAATTGCCAATTTCATTTAGCTTTTTATCAAGAGCATAATCTTTTTGCCATTGTCTAATGGATTTGAAAAATGGTTCTTTTAAAACGTCATTAAGCGTACCACCCTTTTTATAAATATCATGAATATTAACTGGAGAGTAAGGATTAAAAACACAAGGAGTAATCTTTCCATTCCATTCAATATAAAAATAGCCACCTGATCTGCCTGCTGATATACAACCATCGGACACGCATCCGCTATTCCAAAAATCAGCTATAAAAATCTTGCGATCTTTTACTAAATGCTGAGTTTGTTTAAACATTTTCAATCTTTGTTCTGGAGTCACCATTAAATCTAAAGAATCCGCTCTACCAATTGGCATCAATTGAAAAATCCAACCGTAAATTGCGCCACATTCTTTAAAATAATAATCTATTAATTCATCACTTACTACTAATTCGGCATTATTTTTTGTGGCCGTAAGAGAAATACCAAATGGCACCCCAACTTCCCGCAAATTTTCCATTGCTTGAAGTATTCTTTTATGGACTCCCTTGCCTCTACGTTCGTCAGTTTCTTTTTCAAATCCTTCTACTGAAATAGCTGGTGTAATATTACCAACTTCGGCTAGTTTTTTTGCCATTTCTTTATCAATTAAAGTGCCGTTAGTATACATTAAAAAATAATTATCTTGATGTTTTTTAGCTAAATCTATAATTGTCTTTCCCTGACTTTTATAAAGAAGTGGTTCACCACCAGTAATAACCGTAAAATAGGAACCCCAAAAAATAGTCTTTTCCAATATTATTCTATCTAAAGTTTCCCAATCAAGTTTTTTAAAAGAATCAGAAGAACTATTCGCATAACAGCCAATACATTTCAAATTACAACTTCCTCCTGGAGCAATTGTTAGAAAAGCAGGGGGATTACTTTGCCACTGTTGCTTAAATTTTTTAATTTGTTTTTTTTCTTTTATAAAAATATTTCGGATCAATGAATTTATCAATGCCTTACGAACTTGAGGTGCGTTAACAGCTCTATCAAAAGCCGTATTCATCGCCAACATAATATTCCTGGCCATATAATACTTATCTTCTTGAACCTGTTTTGGAAAGCTGGAATCATTCAATAGTTCTGAATGAATTTTTTTATCAAATAATTTAATAATAATTTTTCTAACAACGCTGTTAGAAATAAATAATTCTAATGGTCGATTAGAATATTTGCTTAAAATATATGATAATATATTTTTAGGATAGTCTTCCTTTGACATAGTTTATAATTTAATGGTTATTAAAAATCAATTTTTATTTTATCATTTTGTTTTTCATTAAAGCCTCCGAACTTATAATTGAAAATATTTGAATCAATTGGTCCCAAAAAAAGACGATAACCTTCGGCAACAAAATATTTTACAGCAATGTTGAAACGGCCATCCTTGTCTAATCTGCGGACAGATACAGGTATTCGAACGTTTTTAAGTAAACCAAAATCACCTAATTTACTTGCCCTTAAAACATAATCATGATCCTCGGCTAATTTTAATTTTTCATCAAAACCATTTATTGATTGATGAAGTTCTTTTTTAATAAAAATACAAAAACCAGCACCATGAGGATAAATTTTTTCAGTAATTTTAAAATACAGATTAACGACGCCATGCAATAATTTATCAGATATTTTATTACTTAAAGGTTTAACAAAACATGAAGCGACAGAAAAATTTTGGTCTTGTATCTCAGTCATAGCTATTTCTAAAAAACTAGGTGGTAAAATCACATCAGCATCTAAAAAAAGATACCACTCGCCTTGAGCAATTTTTGCACCGTTATTTCGTCCATGCCCTGGTAATCCTCCTTTAACTACGCGACAGCCTCCATTCAAAGCGATTTTACGTGTTTTATCCTGAGAATTTACATCAGCCACAATAATTTCAAAATCTTGAAAAGTTTGATTTGAAAGAGAATTTAAAAGGTGCGGTAAATAATCCTCTTCGTTTAAAGTTGGTATAATGATGCTTAACATAATTCAATTTTTACTAATTTTTTAAACCTTACTCATCGGTTAGAAATAATATCATTAGAATAGGGTTGCAATAATTTGGTTCGATACTTTGACTGAGTCAATCTTCTTATTTAATAATGAATACTCCAACAACAACCCATCCATCATGCCAATTAACAACGAAGCGACAAAACGACTATCAATTTTTTTAGTTTTGTTTTTATTAATAAACATCTCTTTTATTAATGGCTGCACCAAATCAATCGTTTTTTCTCTTATTTTTCTGGTATATTTATTTATTTGTTGATTATCTGGAGGTAATTTTAACATTAAGGACTTAATAATATTTTTTTCTTTAAAACCAAAATCTAAATAATTCCTAACAAACATGGACATTTTATTTTCACTTGTTTTTTCTTGTAGTGCTTCGGTAATAACTAAATTCAAACCATCAAAAACGTCATCAAGTACTTTTTTGTATATTTCTGCTTTACCGGTGAAATGATAATAAAGTGCAGTTTTGGTAATATTAAGTTTTTTAGCAATGTCACTCATTGAAACACCTAAGTAACTGTATTCTGAAAAAAGACTACGAGCGACTTTGATAATATGCTTTTTGGTGCCTAAAATAATATTTTCTTGTTGTTTTACAGTAGCCATAAATTTATAGTTAATTTCGTAACTTACTTACCGATCGGTAAGTTATTTTAAGTATACCAGATGGATACACATTGTCAAGCTATACTAAAAAAAGCCCCCTAAAGGACTTATTTAGCTTTTGAATTATAATATAATTTACAATGGATTGAAATCAAAAAAGACCCACTCTATACCCGCCGAAGTCCTACGAAGCTTTAGAGTAGGAGGACGAATGAGGGTCAGGTCTTCCTCGATAAAAAAGTCTTGTGGCTCGCCTACACAAATGCAAAGAGCTGGCCTGAGCCAGCCGTAGCTCGCCGAACATAAATAAAAAATATCTCGCCTACACAAAATTGCTTCGGAGAGCGAAGGCTGGCCACTCCAGTTCAGAACCACACAGATTAAAGAACCTTAGTTTTTTTTGAGGGCGTTTTACACTGTCTCATTTAGGCACTCGGGTCAGAATATTTAAGCACGAAGTGAAACAAATAAAACATTATATAGAATTATATTTTTCCCAGTTTCCTTAATATCTCAACCATAGCCAACGTATCCAACTCACAATATTTCAACATATTCTTAGCCAGACTATTACGCTCGGCTTTTTTAACTGATTCATCAATCAAGGTCAACCAGCTTTGTGAGGCAGTTCCGCCTTCTTGTATTTCTAAGTCTTTATAAGACAAGCTCGGTACTAATACAGGCAAGACTTTTTTAAGTGAAGCACTGCCATGAAAATCTTTATGTACATAATAACCTTTTTTAAATACATCCATTAAATCATACATAGAATCATTAATATCCTGCATAAATTCAGTATACTCAGGAACTCTGCCAGCCATTTCGCTATTACAGCCTTTTTCAAAAGAAGCATTCCATGAAACAAATGTGCCATTATTATTTTTGACAAACCCTTTTAAAGCTTTTAATAAATCCTTAGTTGGATCTTTACCTTCTTGAGCTAAAAACTCATAATGTTTTAATTTTAAGCCTTCTGCTTCTTGTACATGTAAAGAAAACTGAAAAACAATTCGCTGATATGGCTTATAACCGTCAAACATTGGGATAGCTGGACTAAAAGTTTCGTAATCCAGAAAATACAATGGGTACTTTAACTTATCTAGCTCGTTTTTTATGTTTTCTTTTTCAATATGAACCTCATTTTGCTTAACTACTTTATGATGACGAATTGATTTAAGGTTTGTTAAAAAATCCTCAGGGATATCTTTTATTTCTAAAATACCCTGATCCAATAATAAATTTAATTTATCTTCACGTAAACTGCCAGCTATATTATAAATTGAATGTTCAGGAATATGTTTCCAGCAGTGATTAATAAAACTGCATTCATAAGGTCGACGACATTGTTTTAAAATTCTGATCTGCGGTTCATCCTTAGCAGTAATCAATTCTAAAGCTTTTTCAATATCAAGCTGTACTCCACTAATCACATTTTTAACTTCCTGAGTTACTTCTTCAATTTTAATTAGTTTTTTAGGATCAATTTTGCCTTTGCGTACATACTGATTATTAACATGAACCAAATGCAGTTTGCCGATTTCATAACCAGCACCTTCAAAACATATTTTCTGAAACGCCAAATCAATAATATGAATATCTTTTAACTTCGTAAATGTCCCATTTTTTTGTTTCTGAATTAAAAGAAAAGACATCTGCCATGCAGTATGATTTATTTGCCATAGCAGTAGCTTGAAACAATACCTTTTTATCTTCATTGATTAATTCTTTTGTATGTTTTTCAGCCTTATCATATAATCCTTCAACATCAACGCCCTTGGGAAATAATTTTTTGGCATAATCCTCAACTTCATAACCTTCATCAAAAATACGCTGTAATGATGCGTCAACTTCCTCAGGTAATAATTCTCTTCTGAATTTATATAACCAAAGATATTTATAGCATTGAATGTATTTTAAAAATTGTGATTTTGAAATCATAGATATTCAAACTCCTTTAACCATTTAATAATACTTGATTTAATTTATTTCTAATTAACTTTTCTCTCTCCTCATAAAATTCAACAAAATTATTAAATTCTAGAGATATATTTTCTGGGATATAATTCTTTCTCATATATTCTTTTTTCTCATCCTCACTTTTATATATTTCATTAAACCAATTCTCGAATTCTTTATCAGATTTTTCAATATTCGGTAGCCCTTCTAATAATTGTATATTGCCAATAAAATTAACTTTTTCAAAATAAATAGATTGTTCTTCATTGTTAGTAATACCATTCTTGATTAAATATTTTTTATTAAATAAACTCTTAGGAAATATATGATCTTGATGGAACGTGTTTTTTAAATCTAAATTTGGATATATTAATGATAACACTGAAAACGTATAACTCTGTCCATATTTATATGAAAGTAAATTATCAATATCATCATCAGTAAAAATAATTGATTTATTTGATCCTTTAAATTGTTTTTCAATTTCTTCATATGGAAAGTTCTTATGATTTTTCTGCAATATTGTTCTTAAGTTTTTTAAAACACTATCTGATTGCCCACCAAAAGCTCTTTTTAATAGTGAAATTGTTAGCCACCGCTTAATTGTTTTTCTATCTTCAGAATATTCATTTGATAAACAAAAATTACTTGGATTACCTTTTTTAAAAATATAATATGCGATTGGAATAACAGCATTATTAGATGTAAGTGTTTGATAATTAAACCCATAACTTGAAATA
Organism: Candidatus Buchananbacteria bacterium; assembly: GCA_030592165.1. Taxonomy (GTDB): domain Bacteria; phylum Patescibacteriota; class Patescibacteriia; order CAIXNZ01; family CAIXNZ01; genus JAUVKC01. Next base: position 10,095 of record JAUVKC010000021.1, read on the forward strand.
AGTTTAACAGCCATTTTTAAAGCGATTTTAATATCATCCCAGTTTTTTTCAATTTTATCCATATTGTTGGAATCAAAATTATCAACTTTAAAAGCAATATCATTAATGTCAGATAAAACCAAGCTACTCTTTAATACGAAATCCTTATCAAATTTAAATTCATCGCCAAGACTATTTAAATCATCAACAAGAAAATTTATTTCTTCTCGTGCGTCTTTTTTATCCCATTGAGCTGTAGCAATTGATAGCAATAAATCAGAATAACTTAATTTAGTACCACCGCTATTAACTCTTATAAAAATATTTAAAACTTTATCAAGTTCTTGTGAGACTTCCAAATAATAATTTATTACTTGTTTTTTATTAATTATTTCATAAAGGTTAGACAAACATTGTTCGGCATATTCACTTTGAAGCAGATTATTATCTCTTAATAATTTAATAACATCTCTTAAATTTTCAAATTCCATAACTTTACCAACTTCAAACCAAAAGTTATTATCATCATTTTGTTCAGCTTCTTGTTCTGTTAAAAATCTAAAATCATATAATTGATCAAATTCGTTTGATTTTGACAGTAAGTTTAAATAAAATTTTCGAATTGGGAATGCTTCATCATTAGCCCAATACATTCTTGGTATTTTATAGGCATATGTACCTTTAAGAGCAAGATATAATGCTGTAAATCTTTGTTGGCCGTCTAAAATAGCAGTAATATCGTCTTCACCAGTTAAATTAGCCTTAGGGTTATGAGTGTTATTTTTCTCATGGTAATTTCGTATGAATTCATAAAACTTAAAATCTTTCAGCCTATCTTTCTCCAGATCCCAAAACAAAAAAGTGCCGATTGGATAATCACGCATCAAGGAATCAAATAGTTTAATTATTTGATCAGGGGTCCAAACAAATTCTCTTTGAATGGCAGGCAAAACATAATTATTTTTATGAACTGATTCAATCGCTTCTTTTATAGTTATTGGTGTTTGAAAAGCAGATGTTTTTCTTTCCATAGTAAATTTAATTTATTTAATAAAAAAATTTTTGAATAAGTGAATTTGTTTTCATTTTACCCTTATTATAGCTTAGAGTCAATTTAAATAAAAATCAAAAAAGACCCGCTCGGATCCTTTTTGATAATAAATTTTTAACATTCTTAAGAATACCAATTAGTGTGCGAATTTCACCTCGATATCTCGTCAATTCTCTTTTTTTGTGTTTTATTTAAAATTAACTTAGCAGTTCCTATCTCAATATGATATCCTTCGTCATCATTAATCATTGATGCCTTTATTGATGGCCAATCTGAATTAGAGATAGAATGATACTTATCATTTTCATCAATTATATCAAAGCCATCTCTGCTTTTATCTTCCCCCTGATAAATTTCCTTTACTTTTATTGATTTTATACCAAAATTATCAGATGCCATAAAAATAATTTTTTAATAATTAGTACTCACTAGGGTCTTCCCCGATAAAAAGTTCTTTTGGCTGGGCTGGTAGGATTCGAACCCACGCATACCTGGACCAGAACCAGGTGCCTTACCGCTTGGCTACAGCCCATAATTTTACTCTACCACCTTCCCCTTAAACGTCTTAACCAAATTATCAATTAAATCTTGTTGTTCATTTGATGTTTCAGTTGCGGGCAGTTCATCAACAAATTCAACTTCATCTTCTTGTGTTTGTTCACTTATAAAATCACTTTTATGATCACTAGCTAATAAAGTACCATCAACAGCTAAATTTGTTTTGAAAAAATCACTCAAATTTGATTCTAGCATTTCTCTTACTTTAGCCTGATTAACTCTTTGCTGATGAAAATCATATTTAAAACCGATTTTTAAAACATTATCATTCATTTCTAAAGGTTCAGATACTTTTAAAATAAAAACAAGCGACGCATTATGCTTTTGCAATTCAACCAAAAAATCACGCCATTTATTTTTCACTTCATCTATGGTAATTTTAACATTTTTAGATGTTTTTAAAGTGGCTTTATCTGAGCCACTTTTTTCCTCTTCTTTAATTTCACTTTCAACAACCTGAATAGGCGGACTTTCTGGGGGTAAAGTTTCAGACTCAATTACTGGAACATCCTTTTTAACCGAAGGTGGACTTTCCTGCTGGACGGGTTTAGCTGGTTCAGGATTATTTTGATTATTACTACCACCACCACTCCCCCTATCCTCTTTATCATCTTCTTCGTCTACTTCCTTTATTTCTTTCATGTCCTCCGAAGCTTCAGCGGAGGAGGATACTTCCTTCTTCGTATTACAATACTCAATTACAGCGAGTTCCAAAGGAAGCTGAGGGATAACTGCGGTTTTACTATCAAGTTTCTTTTGTGAAAATAAGTTTATCAAATTAACTAAATCAGTAACTGCAAACTTACCACTTAAATCTATAATGGCTTTTTCAATTTCTTCATCAAGATCA
>JAUVKC010000004.1 GCA_030592165.1 Candidatus Buchananbacteria bacterium
AAACTTTATCAGGACCAGCTTTTTTGATTAATCATCCTGTTGAAGTTTCACCTCTGGCCAAGCGTGATCCAAAAAATCCTGAAAAAGTCCAAAGATTCCAAGTGATTTTGGCAGGTTCTGAAATGGGCAATGGTTACTCAGAATTAAATGATCCACTTGATCAGGCAGCTAGATTTGAAGAACAGACCAAAATGCGTGAAGCTGGTGATTTGGAAGCCCAAATGCATGATCAGGACTTTGTTGAAGCTTTGGAGTATGGTATGCCACCAACAGCAGGGTTTGGATTTTCTGAACGTTTATTTTCGTTTTTAGAAAATAAAACTGCCAGAGAATGTCAAATATTTCCTTTAATGAAGCCAGAGAAATAGGGAAGTGAATGTTAAATGATAAATTGAACATTTTAAATTAATTTTAAATGTTTTAAGGATAAATGAATAATATTGTATCTTAAATTAAATTTTATGACAGAAAAATTATTTTACGAAAAACCACAAGTTAAAAAGCATGAAAAAAAAGAGGATTATGTTTTTGAACAATTTCATAGTGTTGATTTTGAGATTGAAAAATCGCCTGAATTATTTGAAAGAGTAGTTGAATTAGCTAGTATGCCTGAATCACATTTTAATGATGGAGTTAAAATGGCTGAAATTATAGAATTGTTGTGGAATGATATTTCAATTGAAGATAATATTACATTTTCTGAAAAAGAAATGAAATTATCTTGTTTTTTTCATGATGTTGGTAAATCTGGACCACCAGAGGCTACAAAAGAAGAAAGGTTTATGATAGAGCAACTTTTTAATACTATATATTTTCAGCCAAAAAAAAATGAATTTGAAGGTCGAAATCCTAAAGACATAACTATAAATGAGGCATTGGATATTGAGGATTTTGATAATAAGGATGAAATTAAAAAATATCTTAAAACTTTAACTCTGCATGTTGTCGATCCAGATAATCATAAAACAAATCCAGAACAATTAGATTTAGAAAAACATACAATGATTGATTTTTGGCGTGAACATGATTTTTGGACATATCAGCTTTTGTCAAAATATGGAGATGGTAATATTTCTGAAGATGTTAAAATTGTTTCAAGTACCCATCATACTTTAGAGGGACATGATCCAGCCATGATTGACGGAGATATTCCCAATGAAGCACTTGCTTTAGAGCTTTTGGATAAGTATTTGATTTTAACCTTAGTTGACAAGTACCAGGCTTTTATTGAAAGAGGTGGCAAAACTCACAAGGAAGTAATTGGTATTTTACAAAAAATGATTAACTCTAGCAAAGAAGATGGGATAATGAATCAGTTGTTTAAGGATGCAAATGAAGAAAGAGTATATAATCAATTTATGAAATATTTAAAAGTTTTGGAAAAACACCCGGAAATGGCAGAGATAATAAAAAAATAAATTTCAAAGAAAAACCCTGTACCTTTTGGTACAGGGTTTTTTTGTTATTTGTTTGGATCAGCACAGGAAAATTTATCCTGCCTTGGATCAATTGGTATTGGATAATTTCCCGAAGTACATCCTCGACAAAAATCATTCGTGTTTTTGCCGAGAACTTTAGCAGTAATTTCGAGAAAATCTTTTTCAGGTAAATATCCTAAATGAGTTGCTCCTATGCTTCGACAAATTTGTTCGTGATTTTTAGTGGAAGCAATGAGCTTTGATTTTTCATAAGTATCCATGCCAAAATAACATGAAAACTTATATGGAGGAAAACTTGAAAGCCAGACTATTCTCATTCTTTTGTAGAAATGAGGATAGATTTCTTTTAGTTGCTGTCTGATTAGCTTGATTAACGTTCGAGCAACTGTTCCTCGAATCAATGAATCATCCACCATGACTATGTGAATATAGCCTTTTTTTTGAGCCAGATGTTCAATGATTTTTTTAACTGAGTGCAGCAGGAAGAAATACTTGATTTTATTCTTGAAAATGCGATCGATTTGGCTTGGTTCAAGAAATGTTCTTCCTACATTTGGGTTTTTGTACAAGGCGGGGAAGTAAAAACTATACCCATCTTTGCTCATTAAGGCTGCATTATGATAGCCGAGGGCTGCTCCTTCACCAGAATTTAAGATAGGAATCGTAAGACCATGCCATTGGTAAAGTTCATACAGTCTATAACCATATTCTGGCCGGACTTTTGATATTTCTGGGTTAAAGAAAGCTTCAAGGTAGGCGTAGTTGAGAGTGCAATGAGCCTGTTTTGATTTTGTTGATGATAAGTGAGAAATTAATCTATCATTGCCAATTTTTGCTTCAATAATTTCTCCAGGTTCAACACTTCGCAAGAATTTTGCATTACGAGTATGCCAGGCACATTCCTCTGAAGCAAAAATAAAGCTGTCTTTAGTCTCGGCTATTTTTAACGGCCAAAAACCTTTTTTATCACGAAAAGCCCAAATACTTTCCCTTGTAAGAAAAAGACAAGACCAGGCACCTCTGATTTTGGTCATAGTTGCTCTAATAGCATCAAGTGTATCTAGTCTTTCTTTATCCGCAAAATAGCATATAAGCTTTAGAACTAATTCACTATCAGAATCACCATCGAAATGTTTTATCCCTCCCTTTTTTTGTAGAAAATTTTTTACTTCACGAGCATTTGTTAAATTCCCATTGTGTACTAAAGCACAACGACCATGGTGAAATGAATCAGTGAAGAATGGTTGACTGTTTTTAAGTCCAGGATCAATGTCAACCATGTCTTCGTATTCCATGTTTGGATCAATATCCATGTGTTTAGCCTGATCTGTTTTTTTACTACCAGATCCTGTAGTCGAATAGCGAACTTGAACTATCACAGCCTTCCCATTCCTTTTGTTAGCCCAGTAAGCAGGTATAGCCTCGACTATTTTACCATGACCTTTTTTTGTCCTGAGATTTTGTCCGTCTGTTACCGTTATACCTCCTGTTTCATGACCTCTGTGTTGAATGCTTTCAGCCAAGCCTCTTCCGCGTAAGCCAATGTCAACATCTCTGTTGCCTTTGACTACTTCACCTCCAATTCCGCACATTAATTCAACCCTCCTTTTTGTTGTGATTGTTCGTTGCTTTTAGATTATAGGATCTTGGCAAAAATGTCAATTTTTGTTAAACTTTAGGTATTAAATACTAATCGACATTATACTATGTTAGATATAAATTTTATTAGAGAAAATACAGTAGCAATTAAAAAAGCTGTTAAAAATAAAAATATTGAATTAGATTTGGATAAGCTTTTGAAATTGGATGAAAAAAGACGTAAATTACTTCAAGAAATTGAATCATTAAGAGAGAGACGTAATGAAATTGCAAATTTATTAAAAGATCCAAAAAAACGAAATAAAAAAATAATTGAAGAGGGAAGAACACTTAAAGATAAAATTTCTGCTATTGATAAGGAATATAACAAGGTTTTTAGCCAGTATGAAACTTTAATGGTTATGGTTCCGACAATTCCATCTGACGATACACCTATAGGAAAAAATGAAACTGAAAATGTAGAAGTAGAAAAATGGGGAAAGTTACCAAAATTTGATTTTAAACCTAAGGATTATATGGAATTGGCAAAAGACCTGGAATTGCTTGATTTGGACAGGGGAGTGAAAGTTGCTGGTTATAGAGGCTATTACGTAAAAAACGAAGCAGTGATGCTCCAGTTAGGTTTAATGATGTACGCATTAACTAAGCTAGTAGAAAAAGGATTTGTGCCAATAATCCCACCTACTTTAGTCAGGGAATTTGCTTTGTTTGGTAGTGGTTATTTTGCTGGTAAAAATTATAACCCCGAGGTAGATGAAATATATAAAGTTGAAAATAAAGATAAATCAGCAGATGGTAAAGATCAAAAGGAAGACAAATTTTTAATTGGGACATCTGAGCCTTCGCTACTTGCACATTACGCAAACGAAGTTTTAGATGAAAAAGATTTGCCTGTGAAATTTGTTGGATTTTCACAGTGTTATAGAAGCGAAATTGGTAGTTATGGTAAAGATACTAAGGGTATTTATCGAGTTCATGAATTTATGAAGGTTGAGCAAGTTTGTATGACTAAGGCTGATGTTAAAGAATCAGATAAAATGCACAAGGCTATGGTAGAAATATCAAAAGAATTACATCGCGAGCTAGAATTACCTTATAGATTAATTCAAATATGTACCGGAGATATGAGTGCTGGTAAATATAAAATGTTTGATATAGAGGTTTGGATACCAAGTAAAAATGGTTATGGAGAGACAGGTTCAGCTTCAAACTTTTTAGATTGGCAATCAAGAAGATTAAATGTTAAATATAAAGATAAAAAAGGAAATAAAAACTTTGTTCATATGATAAATAATACTGCTATTCCAAGTCCAAGGTTTTTAATTGCCATTTTGGAAAACTATCAAAATAAGGATGGTAGCATTACCATACCAAAAGTTTTAAGACCATATCTTGGTAATAAAAAGAAGATAGGGATTAAGTAGTATTTTACGACACATAATGTTTTTTAAAAGAAAGAAAAAATTTTATTTAGGCGGTGTTGCACAAAGAAAGTCAGGAATTATAAAATATAAAAATCCTTTAAAAATTAAAAAGGGGATTTTTAAATTTAAAGTTTTTCGGATAATCAATTTAGTATTAATAATAGGGATCTTAGGTGTTCTCTATTTTTTTGTTTTTTCTAATTTTTATCATATTACTAATATTGAGGTATATGGTAATAGTATTATTTCGACTGATGATTTACTTGATATAAGTAATGATTATTTAGCACAAAAGAAACTACTTGTTTTAAAAAATAAAAATATTTTTATATTTTCAAAACAAGATTTAACTTCAAAGATCAGCGAAGTTGTCTTATTAAATTCATTAGAGATAAACAAGATTTTGCCTAATACTATAAGAATTACTATTAATGAAAGGGAAGCTGTTTTAAAATGGTATACAAATAATCATGAATATTTAGTTGATGAGAATGGAGTTGTTATAAAAAGATTTTATAAATTAGTAACGCCCAAGATTTTTCAATTGAATAATAAAATTCAACAAGTTGAAAACAAAACTGATGAATTTATAAAGATTTATAATGCGAATAATGAATCAATTAATTTAGGTAATAAAGTTTTAAGTTCAGAAGATGTGAAGTTCATATTTAAGCTGACGGACAAGTTCTCAAAAATAAACCATTTAAATTTTAAGGATATGACAGTACCAGCAAATTATCCTCAATATATTGAAGTAAATATGACAGATGACTGGAAAATATATTTTAATTTGGTAGATTCGTTTGAGGCGCAGTTTAATCGTTTAGATGTTTTAGTTAATGATAAAATTAAGAAAGAAAACTTAAGGTATCTAGAGTATATAGACTTAAGATTAGGGGAAAGTATTTTCTATAAATAATGTATTAATCCCTGGAATTATTAAAAATGAGCATTGAAATGCTCATTTTTTGCTAATTTTAGCGTAAAATTGCTAATTTAACAAAGGAATTGTAGCTTTTTGGCAATTTTTAGATTAAATAGGGTATTTGTTTTACCATTTTAAGGTTAATTTTAAGCAATTTAGAAGTAAAAGGTTGATAGAAATTAATGAAAAATATAATAAAATTAGTATTTAAATTGAAATAATATTTTTTTTTAAAACAAATATGAGTAAAATAGTCATACAAAATGTATACTATGGTACCTAAGTAATCATGTATTTACGTCTATATTAAGACTGTAGTGTCGTATAAGATATATTGTGCGTCACTATTCCCTTCGTGAAATGTACCTATTTTTCCCCACTCTCTTGTTTTAAGTACAAAAAAGAAGTAAATAAATTAACTTCTTTTATATATTTAATTAAGTTTTATATTAGATCTTGATGTTAACTTGTTATTATTTTTGTTTATTCACGAAAAGATTAACCTAATCCCCTATCTTTCTTGAATTTTTCAACATTCTTATTAACTTGCTTATAAAACCTTGGATAAGTGATCCATTTGCCCCAATAATGCTGTTTATAGTGCATTTTTTGATGATGTGGCTATCTTAATCCGTAAAATCGTGTAATTGACTTAGGTTTCCTTCTTTTTGGAGTAAATATGTCAATTGCTATTTAATTTTGTTCTCAAATTAGTTACCTTTTGCCCCAAGGTATTTACAGCTGGATCAAATATTTGTTGTATTATAATGTGATATTAATCGTTTATGTGTCGTAAAATTATAAAGAGAAATATTTATGGAGTACATGCGTTAAAAATCTTCATTGCTTTAGTTGCATATTTTTCTGCTGCTGAGCCACTTCCATTATATTTACGAAATGCTGTGCGATAATCAGATCCCTTAAAATTTGCTTTCCAAAGTCTTAATGATCCCTCTAGGTTTCCTTGCGGATGTAATAACTCCTTTGCTGTTAAGCATTTGCCACTAAATTTTCGACTTGGTACATTTGTACAAAAATTTCCTGGAAAAATAGTTAGCTGACCAAGACCTATTCCATGTGAAAATCTCCAGTCAAGGCATAGATCTTCTTTCGCACATATAGTTTTATCGTCATTGAAAACTTTTGTTTTTATGCCGGTTGGTGCAAATGTTGCCCCTGAATATTTTTTTCCTGATTTAACAAAATTTCTTCTTGCTTTAACTCCACTGATTCTAGCATTTTCATCATGACCTATCGCATTTGGTTTACCGCCTGATTCCATGGCAAGAATAGTTTTTCCGACACAAGGACTAACACCAACATCTTTAGAGGCCTGAACAGCCATGGCTTGATAATCACCACTTCCTAGATCTAATGATACTTCTCCTCCAATAGCATCAAAAAATTCCAAAGGAGGAATTTCAACAATTGGTGAAATATAGGTTACATCTGATAGTGAGATTGTTGTAATTCCAACTACAGACAATAAAGTATAACTAAAAATTGCCAGGCCAAGGCCTAAAAATGCTCTAAACAATAATACTTTTGAAGCTTTAATTCTTTCTTGAGCTCCCCCAGAAGAAGCCCACTGGATACCGGCATAAATTATGACAAGAATTGCTATAGGGACTAGGATATAAAGTGCAACTGAGTAAATATTACCAATATATTCATATATATTATTTGCATCAGTATATGTCAGTAAAGGTATTTGTAATTTTAAAGATTGAGTTGCAGCGTATTCATGACAACATTTATCTTTTTCTTCTTTGCATAAACCTACTCCTTGATCCTCTGTGTATCCATCCTCACATTTTTCAACGCATTTGCCATTAATTGGATACCTTTGACTGCAAGTTTGTTCTGCAAAAGCAATCAAGGAAAAATTAAAAAAAATAAATATAAAAATAAACAAAAATACTATTTTTTTTATATACACATTTAATTTCATAGTAAATATATTATTGCCCACACATGTGACTTTGTAAATTTTGTAATGTTTTTGTAGGATCTAATAACGAAGCTGGTTTTGTGGCTAAATAATTTGATCTACAATAGTTTGCTGACCCCCCTACCCTTTTTCCTTTTGTTGGATACCATCTTTGACTATTACTTACTTTTCCATTATATAATTCAAAATGAAGCATTCCACAATGACCAGCAATACCTAAAAACTGTCCAGCTGTAACTCTTGATCCCACTTTCATTCCGGCTGCAAATTTATTAACATCTATTTCAGCATAATTTACAGTATAATTTCCATGGTTGATCATTATTTTTCCAACAGTTCCAGCACCACTCCACCCACTTTTACAGGTATAAAAATTTTTTGAAATTCCAGTTATGATTCCATCAGCTATGGCTATGGCGTGTCCTGGTTTTTTTGTATAAATATCTATTCCCGCATGGCATCTTCCACCTTTACTCCTGGAATTTCCCCAGTTCCAGCTAACCTTTCTAAAGCTATTTCCTGCCACTGGAAAACATTGGCCACCAATATTTGGATAATTTGCACCTGCTGAACCAGTAGTATAATTAACATCTTTCTGAAATTCAAGAAAGCCATATTCTTCAGAGCTTGGTTGAATATACGTAGCTTTAAGGCTTGAAAGTCCTGTAATGCCGACTATAGAAAGTAAAACATAGCTAAATAAAGCAATTCCTAAACCAATAAATCCGTATAGTATACGAGATTTGGCTTTTTGAATTAAGGAATTATCTCCCCTTGCCATGGCCCATAGCACCCCGGCAAAAATAATTATCACAATAATAAATGGGATTATGATGTATAATGAAGCTTCATATATTTTTGCTATATATTCAGTAGCATTAGTTGCTTCTGAGTATTGAAGTATAGGTACTTGTAAAATAATAGGAGTTGCCGCAACATCGTTATGGCAGCATTTTTCTTTACTTGCTGAACACAACTCAGCTCCTGAATCAGTAAAATCCCCATCTGAACACTTTTCTTGACAATAACCATCTCCAGGATATTTTTCAGAGCAAGTTTTTGCTTGGGATGTTTTTGGAGCTAATAAAAAAAATAACAAAAATAATATATTAAATATAATAATAATCTTTTTCATATTAATACCCCTATTTATTTTGCTTGTTTTAAAAATAAATTTTTATAGTAATTTTATTATTTTAAATTAGTAAATTCCAGTTTTTCCACTTTAAAGATTTATAAAGTTAAATTCATTTTTTGATTTGTAAAATATTAAGAGAAGCCATTTAAAAGATTGTTAAATCTAGATTTTATGGCCAGGTAATGTTTCTATTTTTTTGATTTTGTTGTGCAGATAATGACCAGTCATAGGGTCCTTTTTTTGCACATTCTGTTTTACTACAATTTTTAGAAAAATGCATATAGTCTTTAATGTTGCCCCAATCACCTCCCCAGCACCAGCCTTCACTTTTCATAATACTAACTGCACTTTGAGGAAGTGAATACTTATTTTCACCTGGTTTGTATAATTTTCCTACTTTAGCTCCCTTTTTACCATAGCAATCTACGCAATAATTTTCCTCTGGATTAAAGTCTATGGCTAGCCCCTTTCCATGGCAGTGTTTTGATCCTGGTCTGTAATGACTAATTGATTTGACAGGAAATCCGGCGGTTTTTAATTTGTTACAGACACTTACAACTGAAGATGCTACAGATTGATCCCACTGTCCTTTTTTAGGTCCAGTTGTAGTTTCACAGGTGATTACAACAATATTTTTGGGACTAGTTTTTTTAACAAATTTATAATTTTCACTAGAGCCAGAAGCTAGTTCAAATTGTAGATCTTCGTAATCAGAGAAGTCAGGTAGCCCCCTAATATACTTGGCATTGAATTGAGTAAGTGTGGTTAAACCAATCATTGAAAGAACTACGTAACCTAGTAGAGCTATAGTTAATCCAGTAAATGCACTTGAGATATATTTTTTTGCTTCAGCTATCTTTGACATATTGCCACCAGCCAAAATCCATTTTAAGCCGGCGAAAATAATCATTATGATTGATATTGGGACAATAGCATATAAACTATATTCATATATTGATCCAATATATTCAGCTAGACTACCTGTTTTTGTAAGTCCGAAAATAGGTACCTGAAATTGATATTCAATAATTGCAGAACCTTGATGACAACATAATTCTTTTTCTGGGCAGAGGTCTTTAATTTTGTCAGCAGTATAATTATTAGGACATATAGTTTTTTTTGTCTTTGCATCTTCCCCTACACATTGTCCGTCATTGGGATATTTTTCTGTACAGTTTTGAGCAGCTGTAACCTGATTAGAAAACAAAAAAATGTATAAAAAAACAAACAAGAGAATAACTATTCTAGCGTAAAGTTTTATTTTCTTTTTTTTGTTTTTCATTTAATGATTTTTTTATAAAAAATTTGCCTTAAAGCATAGGCTAAGCCAAAAAAGATAAGAGCCTGAATAAGATCGGTGAAATTTATACCATTTTTATTAAAAATTTCGGCTGAAAATATAATGGCTAATGTTCCACAATATATTATTATATCAATTAAATTAAATTCAAATTTTGTAATAGAAATATCGTATTGATAAATACCCTGTTCTTGGTCTTTTTTAAATTTAAAACTATTAAATGTTAGGGTTATTAGCAAACTAAAAATAATAATTATTATCGGAGCCCAAAATAACAAAATATCGCCAAGTTCCTGAATAAGTGCAGGGAAAAAAATCCAGCCAATGATAACCACAACAAAAATAATCCAAACAATATATTTGCCAAGCAGACTGGAAATGAAATATTTTATTTTTTCAGAATTTGTCATTTTTATGGTAAATATTCTAAAGGATTTACAGGGATACCGTTTAATCTTGTTTCCAAATGAAGATGAGGTCCTGTTGAAAGATTCCCGGCTCCGAGTGTTCCAGGTGATCCACCTGTTAAGCCAATTATGTCTCCTGTCTTAACATAAGTATCCTGGGCAACGTAGATTGAACTAACATGACCATAAACCGTTGAAATGCCATTGTCATGGATCAATATAATATAACTGTAACCATAGCCATTATCCTTGACTCTAGAGACATAACCATCAGCTGGTGCTGTAATAGCTGTACCCTGTGCTGCCCTTATATCAATTGCCGGATGTTCAAAGATATATCTGTATGGATAATCAGGATCATGGAAATAAGCAGTGATATGATGTGGTCCTGTCAATGGCCAGCTAACAAGTGTTGATTTTGGTGAAGTATTTCCACCGCTTAATCTTCTGATTTTATCTTTTATTTTATCTTTTATGTTTAGGATATGTGAATCAATCTCATTTTGTCTTTGTTGGGTTTCTAAGAGTAATTTTTGAAATTGAATTTCTGAAGATTTTGTTTGAATTAAAACAATTTCCATTGCCTTGTTCTCGTATTTTAATTTTTCATTTTGTTCTTCTATTTTAGTTTTTAAGATTACCAACTCTTCTTTTTGTCTTTGCGAATCAGCTTTTTGGGTTTCAATGGCAAGTTTTAATAATTGCATTCGGTCAACAGTATTTTGAACATTATTTTGTACTTCTTCCAGATAACTGAGTTGGTTAAAAAATTCAGCAAAAGAATCATTTAAAATTAAAATTTCTAAATAAGATTTTTGATCTGATTTGTCAATTAATTTAATGTACTCTTTAAGGTTTTCTTTTTGTAAATCAATTTCATTTTGTTCTTTTTCAATTTGATAATTCATGGCTTCAATCTCAAGTTTCATTTTATCTATTTGAAGCTGAGTTGTTTGTATATCTAGAGAGAGTTTGATGATTTGATTATCCATGAGTCCCAACTGATTTTTCAAAGTAGCCCCTTTAGCTTTATATTCTTCAATTTTTTCTGCATATTCTTCAGTTGCTTTTTTTAGATTTTCGATCTTATTTTCACTGGCTTCAATCTCAGTGTTTAAATTATCAATTTCAGGATTGTTTATATATGATGGATTTATTTCTTGAGCAACACTAAACTTAGCACCCATTAATAATATGCCTAAAATAAAGAGAATTATGTATATGTTTCTCCATTTCATGTGCTTATATTATAGCAAAAAAATAGAATAAAGAATATAGAATTAAAATCAAAGAGATAGTATAAATATTAAAAAAGAAGCCTCATGCTTCTTTTTTAATATTTACTTAAGTAATTTTTGTGCTTGGTTAATCCGTTCTATGGTTTTTTCTTTACCTAATACCCAGGCTATTTCAAATGGTGAAGGAGAATTTTGCTCACCAGATAATGCCACTCTCATTGGCCAGAGTATGTCCCCTACCCCGTAATCATTTTTCTTGATCCAGGTAATTATTTTTTTTTCTAAAGTTTCAGTTTGCGTAAAATCATTATCCGTTAAAGTCATTAAAAAATCTTCAGTTTTAACTAAATTTTCCAGAGTTTCTTCTCTGTTTGATTTTTTCCAAATTAATAATTCAGCTTTATATTTAATATCTTTATAGAGAAAATCGATATTTTCGCTAATATCAGCTATTTTCTTGAGTCTTTCCTGTTCAATTTTAACTATTTTCGCGATTAATTCTTTATCTTTAATTTCTTTTAAATACGGTTGACATAGCTTAATTAAGTCATCAAGTTTCATTTGGCGAATGTACCAGCCATTTAGCCAATCTAATTTTTCAAGATTAAAAATCGCACCTGACTTGCCTAGTCTTTTTATATCAAATTTTTCGATTAATTGTTTTAAGTTATAAACCTCTTGTTCACTACCTGATTCTTCTGTCCAGCCGATCGTGGTGAGAAAATTTATTAAAGACTCAGGTAAGTATCCTTTATCAAGGTAATCTTGAACTGAAACATCACCTTGTCTTTTAGATAGTTTTGATTTGTCTGGATTTAAAAGTAATGATTGGTGAGCAAATTGTGGTGGTTCCCAGTCAAATGCTTCATATAAGAGTAAATGCTTGGGAGTACTTGAAAGCCATTCTTCTCCTCTTAGGACATGACTTATTTCCATTTCATGATCATCTATTACATTTGCTAAGTGATATGTTGGAAATCCATCAGATTTTATTAATACCTGATCATCAATGTCATTTGAATTAAACTCAACCTCTTCTCTAATTAAATCATCCCATTTAATTGTTTTATCTTTAGGTACATTTAAACGAATAACAAATGGCATTTTTTTATCTAAATTGTCTTTGATCTCTTGATCACTCAACTTACAACAAGTTTTGTCATATTTTGGTGCTTGTTTGTTTTGTTTTTGAGTTTCTCTCATTTCTTCCAATCTTTCTGGTGTACAGAAACAAAAATAAGCCCCATTGTTTTTTATAAGCTGATCTGCATATTTTTGATATGTTTTTAACCTTTTTGATTGATATATCGGTGAATTGTCAAATTTTATACCGAGTTTGTTTAAGATATCAATTATTTGTTTATCTGAACCTTTGACTTCTCTGGCTTGATCAGTATCTTCTATTCTTAATAAGAATTTACCACCTTGATTTTTGGCAAATAAAAAATTATATAGAGCAGTTCGAAGACCACCAACATGAAGATATCCAGTTGGGCTTGGTGCAAATCTAGTAATTATTTTTTTTCCGCCAGCGGCTGATCCGCCATTGGCGGACATATTAAGTTTCATACTATAAGTAATTATTAAAATTATTTAAGGCTTTTTGGACTAATGTTTTTTTCCAGTCTGGTACCATTTTTAATATTTTATCTTTACTTACCCACTGCCAATCACTATGTTCATATGGTGCAAGTTTAATTTCACTGTCATCTCCTGTAAATTTTAATAAAACAAGTGATTGTTTTTGCCCTTTATAGTGATCGAATTGAGAATCTTCTCTTAGCCATTTATATTTGTGGCAATGTTTGACAACAGCTAATACTTTAAATTTTTTTGTCCCTAATTCATCATCAAGTTCAGCTATCATAGCCTGACTTATTTCTGGGATTGTTTTAGCTTTTTTTGCTCCTCCTTGTGGGAATTGCCAGTAATTATTTTTGGCATGTTTAGTAATAAGTAATTGTTTATTATTATTAATAATAACTCCAACCACATTATTGCGATATGAAAATAATTGACCGAAACGAAATCGTAAACAAGCTAATGGAAATATTATAACAGCTTTAAAAATTCTTTTCCAGCGCTTAGGCTCTTGAAATAGGCGCCAAAACCATTCTAGTCCAAGTTGACGAAATAATTTCGGGGCACGTTTTGTTCTGCCGGCAATAAAGTCAAAACTACCACCAATCCCCAATAATAATTTTGCATTAAGTTTTTCCTGATTATTGTTAATGAAATATTCTTGTTTGGGACAACCAAAATTTACAAATATAATATCTGGAGAATAATTATTAATTTCTTTGATTAAGTTTTGGTTTTCAAATTTTCCTTTGTTGCTAATTTTTCCCGGATCAATATAGTTTATTTCTAAATTTGGATGTTTGATTTTTAAAATTTTCATTACATCATTTGCGATTTTTGGTTCTCCTTCAAAAAATAAAGTTGAATAACTATTTTGTTCAGCGAGTTCAAGGAGTTTTTCTGTTAAGTCAGCACCTGTTGTTAAGTTTTTTAATCTTTCCCCAAAAATAAGAGCTCCGATTTTTAAACCAAAGCCATCAGGTATTGAGATGAAAGATTTTTTTATGATTCTTCTGAGGAATTTGTCTTGATAAGCTTTTAAGCATATTTCAGGATTCGGAGTTGCAATAAAGCCTTTATCATCTGTAGCTAAATGATTTTTAATTTTAACAAGTGTTTCATTAAGTGATATATCATGAATTTTAGTCCCCAAAATATATAGTTCTTTCATTATTTTGAAGAATAAATTATTACAGGTGTTTTTAGATTTGACCAATTATAAAGCCATTTTGCATCTGGAATTTTCATATTAATACAGCCGTGACTTACTCGTGTGCCAAAATTCCAATGCCAATAAGCTCCGTGAATAGCATAGTTTTTGTAAAATGGCATAACATAAGGTACTCCTGGTAGATTGTAATTTTCAGGATGATTAGGCCCATAATAACCGCTCATATTAGTTTCTGGTACCTTGGCGTAAATTTTAAATTCACCATGAGGCGTTGGAAATTGCCATCTTCCACTTGAGATAATAAATTCTTTTTCGATTTCACCTTTGAATAAAGCGTATAATTTTTGTTTATTTAAATCTATTTCAATTGATTTATAAGTTTTATAATTATTATCAATAGAGATTGTTTGTGTTCCGGCAATTAAGTTTGCCTTGCCATCATTATTAATATCTGTTGCTGAAACACTTATGCCACCTTTGAAATTATCATAAACAAAAAGGTTTGGATGAACAATCGGAGTTCCTTGCGCATTAAAAATTCTTAAGTGTGCTCCTCCAGTAAATCCGGATCCAGTTAAAATTTCATAGCTACCATCATGGTCAATGTCACTTTTTGCTAGATTTACTCCCCCCCAAAATGCTGCAGGATAAGCCAAGAATTCAGTTTGCGGTTCACCTTTGAAATTATATATACGAACCAGTGGTTCTTTGTCGATTGCTGGTGCAACAATTATTTCGTCTGTCCCGTCATTGTTTAGGTCAGCTGCTAGTACATTCACTCCTCCAGTGAAACCATGTTCGTAAACACTAAATTCAGTTAATAAATTTGTGTAATTATCAAATATTCTAATTTTTGGTTCCATGCCATATCCAGCTCCGGCAATAATTTCTTTTTGTCCATCACCATTTACGTCTCCAGCAGTCACATTGACTCCCCCACTCAGTTCAGAATCAAAAGCAAAAAAACCAAAATATTTTTCACCTTCATTATTGAAAATATTAATATGTGGCCCGCCTCCTTTTTCGGTAGAGGTGATTATCTCAGGAACCCCATCATTATATAGATCAGCGATAGTTACTTTAACCCCCTTTTGATAATTATCAGCATAAGCCATGAATTGAAATTGTGGTTCTGCTTGGTTATTGAAAACTTTAATAATTGGTAAATCATTTCGACCACTTGCTACAATAATTTCTTTGGATCCATTATTGTCTAAGTCGGCTGTTGCAAGATTGAGTCCCTCAGATTTTGAATCTTCAGTAAAAGGAAAAAATTCTTTTTCAACCTGAAAATTTACCGTATTAAAAATTCTTACCGTTGGTCTGGTGATCGGCTCTATTTTAATCTCTGTTTCCTCAGCTAGGGTTGAAATAGGTAAAATTAAAACAACTATAGTTAGAATTGTAATTAAGTATCTCATAATATTATTATACTATTTATTTTCAATATAACGCAATCAAAATAGTGATTTTAAAAAAATTGAGGTGTCTATTTATTTTCAGTTAATTCAGGATGAGAATATTTTTTTGATCTTGTTAGGGCATTTAAATATTTTGATCGCAATTGTTGTTGAGCTAATCTTCTTTTTACAGGTTTTAGCTCGAGGATGGTTTTTATTAATTTTCTTAAAAGTTCATGAGTCCAAAGATCTCGATGATCAAAAATAAAATTTTGTAGCTTATTTCGATCGATAGCATTGATCAGGAATCTTTCAAAACTATCTTTTGGTACAAATTCAACATTTTTTAATCTTTCCATAGAAATTGAATCGGAAGGACAAGCCTTAGCGCAAACACCACAACCAATACAATTTTCAGGTATTATTTGAGCAATTTTTTTATTATTTCCTTGATTTATCATTTTTATAGCATCAACCGGGCATTTTTGTGAACAAATAGTACAACCAGTGCAGGAAGAATTGACTTGAGCAAGAAAATTACTGCGAATGTTTCTATGACCAAGTTTTTTTATAGCTAGCAAAGCCTCACAACAACAACTGCAACAATTACATATCCAGTTAACCTTATCTTGGACATTATCACCGATTTGAACTAGTCCATTCTCAATACATTCATCTAATATTTTCAAAGCTTTTTCTTTTGATATTTTTTTTGCAATGCCGTGTTTTGATAGGCTTTTGGCGGAGTTATTAAAAGTTAAGCAAACTTCCTGGGGTTTATCACAAGCCTTGCCAACATGCTCCATCTTATGGCGACAATAACATGTACCAACAGTAATACATTCGGCAGTATTTATAATATGAGTCGCTTTCTCATAATCAAGAACAATAGGTTGCTCTTGTTTTTTGATTGTTTGTTCCTGGATAAATACCCTGTCAATTGCAGGATCTAGACTAAATAACTCAGTAGCAAAAGCACCTTCAACGTTAATATATTGATAATAAAGTTCACTTAATATTTTTCTATCAAATTTTCCGTCTGTGCGCATTAAAGAAAATTCAAAAAAACCTGCCATTGTAGGTGCTAGAACATAAGCCTGATTTTTTTTGTCTGCCAAATCAAATAATAGTCCTTTTTTAGACAAAGTATCTAGAATCTTTTTTGTTTCCTGAATATTTTTTTTCCAGATTTTGGCAGCTTTTTTTACACTAAAAATATTTAATGGTAAAACAGAGACTTGCTTGGCTTCATCTTCAGAAAATAGGATTTCTAGAATTTTAAAAAGAGTATCAGAAGAAGGTGCGCCTTGAGTAGAAGAATCAAGTCGTTTTTGTAGATTTAAATAATTTTTTGAGGTTTGGTGTGCCATAAATTTAGTAAATACAGTATAGCAGTTTTTTTGGAAAAAAAGAAAAACAGCTCTTTATTTAGAGCTGTTTTTATAGAAAAAATAAATGGAGAAATAGCCTAGCCAGACCCTTGGGATCAGGGAATTCACCTTTGATCAAATAACCACATCTAGGTTTATACAGCATCATATGATCAGGAGTTTATCCTCCACTGTATCACTGTCTAGATTTTTTTTTCTTTTGAAGTTATCTCCCGAAAATTAAGCGTATTAGCTAAGCTATTTGAGGTACGGATACTAGTAGATTTTAAATTAAACTGAGAAAACTTAGTGGTCTACCCGCCTTTAGTATTACCGTCTTTGCTAGGAGTGGAATATTTTTGACTATCCCGATATTGCTACTCAATAATTCTTTTCCCACCGTTTACCGTTTTGATTGAGCCTCTATAAAAATAGAGCTTCTATTTCCCCATTTGTCATAGCTTATTAAATAATTTAAGTTTTGTCAAGGATTGATTCTTGACTTTTTTACACATTTTCAATATACTTAGTTTAGCACTCTCGATGTTCGAGTGCTAAACTAAGTCATTTGTCTATACTTCGACTAAGCTCCAGCCTACGCTGAAGCTTCGGCAGGCAGGCAGTATGACAAAGAGACATAAGTGCTAAAAAAAATAATCTTTGTCCAATTTTTAATATCTAATATCCTTGCCTGCCGTCATGCAGGCAATTTCAAACATATGTTTAATATAAATAAATTCACAACTAAATCTCAGGAAGCTTTGCGTCAGGCACAGCAGATTTCTGCTGATTCACAAAATCAGCAAGTCGATGCTTTGCATTTGCTGGCTTCCCTGCTCTTACAAGAAGAAAGTCTTGTTTTAACAATTTTAAAAAAATTGGAGATTGATGTTGCAGAAATTAAGAATGAGATTGTCAGACAAATGGAAGATTTTCCAAAAGGTAAATCAGCTGCTAATATTGCCCAAATGTTTTTGACTGAGGATTTAGCTAGAATTTTGGCAGGTGCAGAAAAAGAAGCCAAAGATCTTAAAGATGAATATATTTCTACTGAACACATTTTTTTATCAATGCTTAATACAAAATCTAAGGTAAAAAATCTTTTGGATAGTTTTAAAATTAATCATGAACAGGTTTTGAAATTATTAGTTGAGCTAAGGGGTTCTACCAGAGTGACTGATCCTGATCCAGAATCAAAATTTCAGGTTTTGGAAAAATACGCTCAAAATTTAACCGAACAAGCTCGTCAAGAAAAATTGGATCCTGTTATTGGTCGTGATGATGAGGTTCGTCGAGTTATGCAAGTTTTGTCACGTAGAACAAAAAACAATCCGGTTTTAATAGGTGAAGCCGGTGTTGGTAAAACAGCGATTGCTGAAGGATTGGCTCAAAGAATTGTTGCTGGTGATGTTCCAGAGTCTTTAAAAAATAAAGAAATACTTTCTCTTGATCTTGGGTCTTTAATAGCTGGTACAAAATTTCGTGGTGAATTTGAGGATCGTTTAAAGGCTGTAATTAAAGAAGTTGAAAATTCAGATGGACAAATTATTTTATTTATTGATGAATTACATACAGTTGTCGGTGCTGGCGCCATTGAAGGATCAATGGATGCTTCAAATATGCTAAAGCCTGCTTTGGCCAGAGGTCGTTTGCATACAATTGGTGCTACTACTATTAAAGAGTATCAAAAACATATTGAAAAAGATCCAGCATTGGAAAGAAGGTTTCAGCCGGTAATAGTAGCAGAGCCAAGTGTTGAAGATACTATTGCAATTTTGCGTGGTATAAAAGAAAAATATGAAGTCCATCACGGTGTTAGAATTACTGACGCAGCTATTTTAGCTGCAGCAGAACTTTCACAAAGATATATTTCTGATAGGTTTTTACCTGATAAAGCAGTTGACCTTATTGATGAAGCTACTTCAGCTTTACGTATGGAAATTGATTCTATTCCAGAGGAACTTGATAAAATTAAACGTAAAATTAAACAATTAGAAATTGAAAAAGCTGCTTTAGCCAAGGAAACTGATCCAGATTCAAAAGAAAATTTAAAATTATTAAATAAAGAATTAAATGATTTGCAAGAACAAGGCAAGCAACTTGAATTACATTGGAAAAATGAAAAAGAAATTATTACAAAAATTCGTGATAATCGAAAAATCATTGATGAATTAAAACAAGAAGCTGATATTATGGAAAGAAAATCAGAGCTAGAAAAAGTCGCTGAAATTCGTTATGGTCAAATACCTGGTCTAGAAAAAAAGATAAAAAATTTAGAAAAGAAATTAGCAAATATTCAAAAAGATAAACAAATTCTTAAGGAAGAAGTTGATGAGGAAGATATTGCTGGTGTGGTTTCACGCTGGACAGGTATACCGGTTTCCAAGATGTTGCAAACAGAAACAGAAAAACTGGCGACAGCAGAAGATGAATTAAAGAAAAGAGTTGTAGGGCAAACTGAAGCTATTGAGGCGATTAGTAATGCTTTACGTCGTTCGCGAGCAGGTGTGAGCGAGGAAAATAAGCCAATTGGTTCATTTATATTTCTTGGACCAACCGGTGTTGGTAAAACTGAACTTGCTAAATCACTGGCTGAATTTATGTTTAATGATGAAGAAGCGATTATTCGGGTTGATATGTCTGAATATATGGAAAAACATTCTGTTTCAAAATTTATTGGCTCCCCCCCAGGTTATGTTGGTTATGATGAAGGCGGTCAATTAACAGAGCAAGTCAGACGACGACCTTACTCGGTTGTTTTATTTGATGAAATAGAAAAAGCTCATCCTCAAGTTTTTAATGTTTTATTGCAATTACTTGATGATGGACGGTTAACAGATGCTAAGGGCAGAGTTGTTAATTTTAAAAATACAATTATTATCATGACTTCAAATTTAGGTAATCAATTACTTCAAGAGGTTTCCTTGGGTTTTGAAGATAATGATGGTAAAGAAGCCAAGATTGATATTGATAAAATGAAAGACAATGTTTATGATGCTTTGAAGAAAAATTTCAAGCCTGAATTTATTAATCGTTTAGATGAAATAATTATTTTTCATCCTTTGAGTAAAAAAGAAATCGCTCAAATTGTTGATTTGCAATTAAATATTGTTAAAGAACGTTTGGCTGAACAAAAAATAAAACTTGAATTTAGTAAAAAGCTGGAAGAATTTGTAGCTGATAAAGGTTATGATCCGCAATTTGGGGCTCGCCCACTCAAACGTTTGATCCAATCAGAAATACTTGATGATTTAGCTTTAAAGATAATTGAAGGTAAAATAAAAGAGGGTGATAAAGTAAAAGTTGATATGGAAAAAAATAAAGTAGTTTTTAAATAAGATATTAACTTTTTTACCAACTGCTATAAGATAAAATTAATTGTAAATATAATAAAGGGAGGATGCAATGACAGATACATTTCAATCGGGAGATAAGGTAAAACCAAAATTCGTTCCATTATTCGCAATTGGCGGGGTTCCTGCGAATAAAAAAATTGAGAGATTTGAAACTTTGACAGTTTCTGGGTGTATTTGGAATGGAAGGTGGAAATTAACTTTAAAAGAAGTTTTTGGAGCTTACGACCCTAATGATTTTGAAAAAGTTTTATAAAAATAAAACCACCTTAGTCTTAATGGGTGGTTTTTTATTTTTGATGAAAAGTCTGTATTGAAAAAAGAAGAAAATTAATATAAATGATTTTAGTAGTGGAAGTGATACACAAATAAAAAACCGCCCTTCTTTGCTTAAAAGCATTGAAGGACGGGTAATTTTCGTTGGCGACCAGGGACATATTGCCCTGGTCGCTAAACCCCTTTTTTGCAGAATTGAGGGGTGCAATCAGGCGGAGAAAAATAGCCTGATTGACTTTGGTGCCCTCTTTGGTAGAGAGCGTTCGCTTGGAAGCCTTCAGCTAAGCGATCTCACCCTGTCCCCCCCCGTTTTCTTTGGGGGCTTTTATTAGACTCGCATTTACTTCAGGCAAGAAATTGACGCCAGGAGTTTATTTTGACTTCCCTGGCCGGCGGCATGGATTGGCGGCTGTACTTAGTCCGGGGTCCTTTCAACATGTTTTAATTACGGACCTTTCAGGCACCCATTACTCGGCGTGTGGCGACTTGCTATCATAGGTCAGGAACTGAGCAAGTACTGTGCCATCGTCTTCGGTCACAAGTGTGGCCGGTAAGAATCGCCGATTGACGACCGCGGATCCAAGGCAGTCCACTTGAATAAAACAGAACTCTCCTCAGCGTCACTTTAAACTAAAGAAAGTATAGCATAGTTTGAAAATTTCGTCAACCCAGTCTTGGCCCTTTTGGTCTTTTTTAGTAATATTTATCAGGCTGAGGCCAGAGGGCTTTGGGCAATTGAATTATGTTGATGGGTATGTTAAAATATTGGTATGAAAAATATAAAAATATTATTAGTTTTAGTGATTTTATTAACCTTGGGTGTTCCCCATCAAAGTATTTTGGCGATTGATTTTTCTGCCAACGAGATAATTTCTAATGGTGATTTAATGGAATATAATTCGATGAGTTTATTGAGTATTGAGGAGTTTTTAAATAATCATAACGGTATTTTGAAAAATTTAAGAGTTATTGATTATTATGGAACTGAAAGTTCTGCTGCTGAAATAATATATAATGCTGCTCAGGCTTATAAAATTAGTCCGAAATGGGTTTTGGCAACATTACAAAAAGAACAAAGTTTAATCACTAATCCATCCCCTTCCCAATATAATCTTGATTGGGCTATGGGGTATGCTGTTTGTGATTCTTGTTCTGTTGATGATCCACGAGTTCAGAGGTTTAAAGGGTTTGGTATGCAGGTTGATAGGGCTACCTGGCGAATACGGTATTACACTGAACATCCGGAAGAATTTAATTTTCATGTTGGTCAGCTTTATAGTATTGATGGACAAGACGTTTTGATTTATAATCAGGCGACTGCTAATTTGTATATTTACACTCCCCATCTTCATGGTAATTACAATTTTTGGCTTATTTGGAATCGCTGGTTTTCAAAAATATATCCAGACGGCACGCTTGTTCGACAAGAAGGTCAAGATGGTGTTTGGCTAATTGATAATGGTACAAGACGACCTTTTTGGTCAAAAGTAGCTTTGCTTAGTCGTTATGATTCAACAAATATAATAGAAGTTTCAAGGAATGATTTATTAAGATATGATATTGGTTGGCCTATTAAATATTCAAATTATTCATTACTTTCAGGTAATGATAATAAAGTATATTTAACAGTCAATAATGAGAAAAAATATATTGAATCAATCGAAGTTTTTCGTTTATTAGGTTATAATCCTGATGAAATAATCAAAGTAAGTGATGAGGAATTAGCTTATTATAGTGATGGACGAAATATTACTATAAATAGTTTATATCCTCAGGGAGCATTATTACAGGATAATAAATCTGGTGGAGTTTATTATGTAGAAGATGGTATTAAATATCCAATTATTGATAAAGAAATTATGGTAGCAAATTATCCGGATTATAAATTAACGCAAATAACAACAGAAGAATTAAGTAAATACGTTACAGCAGCTACTGGAGTTGGCTTTAAAGATGGTACAATCATCAAGGCACCTGAAGATTCTAAGGTTTATGTTATTTCGAACGGTAAAAGAAGATGGGTTGCCAATGAATCAACATTTAATCAATTAGGTTATAAGTGGTCAGATCTTTTTTCAGTGAGTGAAAAGGTTGTGAGATTACATCCTGAAGGACAACCTTTAGATTTACTTTTTAATTCAGATAATCGATACGCAACAAAATAAATATATGTTAGTATTTTCAGCAATTTGTCCTCATCCCCCCGTCATTATTCCAACTATTGGAAAAGAAGGGATTGTGAAAGTTAATAAAACTGTATTGGCCATGGAGAAGCTTGAGCATGAATTATATGCAGCTAAGCCAGATGTTATAGTGGTCATATCTCCTCATGGTCAAATATTAAGTGATAGTTTTACCATAAATTTAAATAAAGAATTTGTAGTTGACTTTGAAAAGTTTGGAGATTGGCAAACAAAACTTGAATTTACTTCAAATCCTGGTTTAGTTAGTAAATTTAAAGAGCGAATTGAGCAAGCATTACCAATAAAATTAATTAGTGAAGAGAAATTGGATCATGGTGTTGGCGTCCCCTTGTTTTATTTGACTGAGCATATGAAAAATACGCCAATAATACCGATAAGTTATAGTCATTTGGATCTTGAAAGTCATTGGAAGTTTGGTGATTTACTGCGTGAGGAAATAATAAAATCAGATTTAAGAATCGCAGTTATTGCTTCAGGTGATTTGTCACATAAATTAACCAAAGATGCTCCGGCCGGTTTCTCTCCGGTTGCTAAAGAATTTGATAATGATTTTATAAAAATATTAAAGAAACAAGCTTATAATCAGTTTTTAAGCTTTGACAATGAAAAGCTTGAAGAAGTTAGTGAATGTGGTCTACGTTCCTTTGTAATATTATTCGGAATTTTAAATAAATTTAAACACCAAGTAGATGTGATTTCATATGAAGGACCTTTGGGCGTTGGTTATCTTGTCGCAAATTTTAAATTACAATAATGCAAAAAAAAATAGTGCAAGTCATACCTTTGACTCGTTTAAAAAGAGGTTTAGATTACTTTGATTATCTGGTGCCTGAAGAATTAATTAAACAAGTTAAAAAAGGACAATTAATTGATATCCCCTTTCGTAATAAAATAATTAAAGGGGTTATTTTTAATTTTGGCTCAAATTCTGAAATGAAAATTAGTAAATTAAAATCAATAATTGCAATTTGTGATCCTGGTTTACGATTAAAAAAATGGCAGCTAGATTTGATTGTTCAGATAGCAAAAGATAATTTTGTTTCAATGTCTCTTGTTTTAGCCATGATGATTCCACAAATACCGAAAAGAAATAGAAAAACTGATTATGACTTCTTTTCTGATAATGATTTCTTGAAACTAAAAAAGAAGAATACAAAAATTGATCAAGCAATAAAATATAAAAAACCGGTCTTAATTAAATATGTTAGTTATGAACACAAAATTAACTCATACAAAGAATTAATAAAAAAAGCAATTGATAAGAAAAAACAGGTGGTAATAATTGCCCCTCAAATTATTGATGTGCGAAATATATATAAATATCTGGAAGAATTCAAAGATAAAACGTCAGTATTTCTTAATGATATGCCCAAGAATTTATATTGGCAGGAATGGTCAAAAATAAATCAAGGTGAGGTTAATTTGATTATAGGAACAAGAAGTGCAATTTTTGCTCCTTTTAAAAATTTGCATGTGATTATTATTGATCAGGAGGAAAATGAAAATCACAAACAAGAGGAACCAAATCCCAGATATAATGTTAAAGATGTTGCCTGGTTTATAGCCCAAGCCAATAAATCAAAATTATTATTGTATTCCAATGCCCCCTCACTTTTATCATTAAATAATGTGCATCAAAAAGATTGGCAGTATTATGAACTTGAAAAATTTACAAACAAGCCAGAGATTATCATTATTGATAAACAAGATGAATTTCGTAAAGGTAATTATGAAAATTTTAGTGAAGAATTAATAAAACAAATTGATTATCATTATAAAAGGGCCAGGAAAATGTTTTTATTTTTAAACCGTAAGGGCAAATCAACTTATGTGACTTGCAATGATTGTGGTTATGTGGCTACTTGCCCTACTTGTAAATTACCTTTAACCCTGCATGATAATAAAAAATTAATTTGTCATCATTGTAGTTTTGAAGCTGATATTTTTTTACAATGTCCAAAATGCAAAAGTCCTCAAATTAAGATTACTGGTACTGGTACAGAAAAAATTGAAGCTGAAATACGAACTTTGTATCCTACTGCGCGAGTCCTTAAGCTAGATCAGGAAACGCCTTTTATTGATCAAAAAACTGATGATTATGATATTATAATTGGTACACAATACGCCTTTAATTATATTAACTGGCCACAAATTGACTTGATCGGGGTTGTTAATGCTGATACGGGGTTTAATATTCCTGATTTTCGATCAGCTGAAAAAACTTTTAGTAAAATGGTTAAATTGGCTTCGTTTGTAAATAGTAAAGATAAAGTTTTTTTAGTTCAGACTTTTTCACCGGAGCATTATGTTTTTGAGGCTCTGAGAAAAATTGATCTAAAATCATTTTATGTGAATGAGATTAAAGAAAGAAAAATGTTCAATTATCCTCCATATAGTAGTTTACTTAAACTTATTTATCAAAGTTTTGAATTTAATGCTGGGAAAAATGAAATAAATGCTGTTTATCAGGAGATAAAAGTTTATCAGGATAATGAAAAATTAATTATTATCCCCCCATTATTAGCTTATACCCAGCAAATTAGAGGTCGATGGCGTTGGCAGATTGTGATAAAGAAAATTTATAAAAATGTTGATTTAGATTTTTTAAAGAAGTTACCAGATAACCTCATTATAAATAATAATCCTGAAAATCTATTGTAAACTCATAGACTTGATTT
The DNA here is from genome assembly GCA_030592165.1 of Candidatus Buchananbacteria bacterium. Classification (GTDB taxonomy): domain Bacteria; phylum Patescibacteriota; class Patescibacteriia; order CAIXNZ01; family CAIXNZ01; genus JAUVKC01. The sequence continues at coordinate 25,455 of JAUVKC010000004.1, forward strand.
TTTTATAATTTTGTGTTATTTTATATTTATGCCAAGACTAAAAATAATACAACAAGGTAATGAGATTTTACGCAAAAGATCTCAAGAAGTTGCTCAAATAACAGCAGAAATTAAGCAGCTAATTTTTGATATGGCAAAAACAATGAAAAAAGCTAGAGGTATTGGTTTAGCAGCACCTCAAGTCAGTAAAAATTTAAGACTTTGTTTGGTTAGTACTGAAAAAGGGGTTAAAACTTTAATAAATCCAAAAATTATTTGGAAATCATTACGTAAAGAAATAGAAGAAGAAGGTTGTTTGAGTTGTGAGGGTGCTTATGGACTTGTTAAACGAAATAAAGTGATATATGTGAAAGCTATGAATGAACATGGTAAAGGTATTAGGTTTCGTGCCCAAGGGCTTTTTGCCAGAGTGATTCAACATGAAGTTGATCATTTAGATGGAGTTTTAATAATTGATAAATTTGTGAAGGAAAAGAACTAAGAATATAGAATTTAGAATGAAGAAAGATCCAATAAAAAATCAAAAAATAATATTTATGGGTACACCTGATTTTAGTGTACCTATTTTAAATTCTTTAATTGAAAATTATAGTGTTATATCTGTAGTTACTCAGCCTGATAAAAAAGTAGGTAGGAAACAAGAGATTGTTCTCTCTCCTATTAAAAAATTAGCTTTAGATAATAAGATTGAAGTTTTGCAACCTGATTGCGTTAAGGGTAATGCTGAATTCATTCGGCGCTTAGCTGAATTAAAACCTGATTTGGTTGTTGTTGTAGCTTACGGAATTATTTTACCTCAAGAAATTTTGGATATCCCTACACAAGGAACTCTTAATATCCATGGCTCCTTATTACCAAAATTACGTGGTGCATCCCCTATCCAAACAGCAATTTGGCAAGGTCTGGATAAGACTGGTGTTACCATAATGTTGATGAATAATAAAATGGATGAAGGTGATATTTTAACTATGGCAGA
>JAUVKC010000079.1 GCA_030592165.1 Candidatus Buchananbacteria bacterium
ACCTTATGATTTGTCAAAAGGCAGAATCACTTATAGATTCTAAAAAATTATTTTAAAAATAATATTAAATAATTCTATTTAATTTTTTTAATTCATGAAAGTTAGATCATCTGTAAAAAAAATCTGTAAAGACTGCAAAGTCATCAGAAGAAAAAAGCGTGTATGGGTAATTTGTAAAATTGCTAAGCACAAACAAAGACAAGGCTAGCTTGATCTATTTTTATATTTAACTAATTTCAAATATCTAATTTTAACACCTATGGCAGTAATACGTATAGTTGGAGTAACAATTCCACAAGATAAAAGAATAGTGATTGCCTTAACCTATATTTATGGTATTGGTCTAAATAAATCTCGGGAAATCCTAGAAACTGTTAAAATTGATCAAGACACCAGAACTAAAGATTTAACAACAGAACAAGAAAACAAATTACGTGAATATATTAGAGAAAATTTCAAAACTGAAGGTGATTTAAAAAGAGAGGTCATGGGCAATATTAAAAGATTAAAAGAAATAAAATCATATAGAGGATCAAGACATGAAAAAAGATTACCAGTACGTGGTCAAAGATCAAAAACTAATTCAAGATCTGTAAGAGGAAACGCTAGGATTTCTGTAGGTAGTGGCAGAACTCAATCACTTCAAAAAACATAAAAAGTACCTGCAGGCAGGCGAATTTACTAATTTGCTACAAATATACTAATCAACAAATCAACCAATATACCAACTAATATGACTGATGAAACAAACAAAACTGAAGACAAACAACTTGGAAAAAGCACAGAAGATCAATCTGCTGAAGCTATTCTTGATGCTCAAACAAGCAAAAAAGATGAGACAAAATCTGAATCTGAAATTAAAGAAGTAAAAGGTAAAAAGAAGAAAAAAAAGAAAGTAATCAGACAAATTGTTCATGGCAGAGCATATATTCAAGCTACCTATAATAATACTATTGTTACATTAACTGATTTAAATGGTAATGTATTAGCATCATCTAGCGCTGGTCAAAACGGATTTAAAGGTCCGAAAAAAGCCACTCCATATGCTGCCAGTATTATTGTCAAAAATGCGACTGAAAAAGCTGAAGCCTATGGATTAAAAAATGTTAATGTCTTTGTTAAAGGTATTGGTTCTGGAAGAGAATCAGCTATTCGAGCTTTAAACGCGAATGGTGTTAATGTTTTATCAATCAAGGATACAACTCCCATTCCACACAATGGTTGCCGTCAAAGAAAACCAAGACGTGTTTAATTAATTCATATTTGAAAGATCATAATTTAAAATACTATGGCTAGACAATTAGATAATAAATGCAAACAATGCAGACGTGAAAAACAAAAACTCTTTTTAAAGGGTGATCGTTGTAATTCTGCAAAATGTGCTATGGTCAAAAGAAATTTCCCTCCTGGAATTCATGGCAGTAAAGGTTATCCAAGACTAACTGACTATGGTGTCCAGCTACGAGAAAAGCAAAAAGCCAAAAGAATTTACAGATTAATGGAAGACCAATTCAAAGGTTACTTCACCAAAGCTCAAAAATCAAAAAATAATACTGAAAATATTTTATTAGAATTACTTGAAATGAGATTTGACAATATTGTTTTTAGATCAGGACTTGCTAAATCAAGAGATCTTGCCAGACAAATGGTTTCACATAATCATCTTTTAATTAATGGTAAAAAGGTCAATATACCTTCTTATCAAGTAAAAATAGGTGATATTATCAGTGTTAAGGAAAAAAGTCAGAAATCTAAACTATTTGAAAAACCAAAAGAACAATTCAAGGTATCAGACACTATTTCATGGTTAGCAACAGATAGTACAAAAATTGAGATCAAAGTTACAGACAAACCAAGTCTTGAAGAAACTAAAGGTGAATTTGATCCAAAACTTATCATTGAATTTTATTCAAAATAATTTTAAATATAAAAACAAAATTTAACCAATAAATTAAATTTTATGGAAAACATCTTCCTTCCATCAAAAATCGAAATCAATGCTACAAAAAACCCTAATGAGGGTATTTTGACTGTTGAACCGTTATACCATGGATATGGTACTACATTAGGTAATGCTTTAAGAAGAGTTTTATTATCTTCATTACCAGGAGCAGCTGTAACTTCATTTAAAATCAAAGGCACTACTCATGAATTTTCAACTATTGAGGGTATTTATGAAGACGTCTTGGAAATTAGCCTTAATTTAAAAGAATTAAGATTAAAAGTACATTCTGATGAACCAGTGATTTTGAAATTATCAAAAAAAGGAGAAGGTGAAATATTAGCTAAAGATATTGCTCAAGATTCTAATGTTGAAATTATAAATGAAGATTTAATAATCGCTACTATTACTGATAAAAAGAAAGAATTTGATATGGAAATTACAGTTGAAAAAGGAAGAGGATTTATAACAACAGAAAAACGAGATGAAACTGAAAAATTATCAGTTGGCACAATTGCTATTGATGCGATTTTTACACCAATAAAGGATGTTGGCTATAAAGTTGAAGATACTCGTGTAGGTCAAATTACTGACTATGATAAATTAATAGTAACAATTGAAACTGACGGAACAATCACTCCTGAACAAGCAATTTCAGATTCATCAAAACTATTGAATGACCATTTTGCATTACTTTACAAGGAAGAACCAATTAAAGAAGTAAAAGTCAAAAAAACTACTAAAGCAAAAAAATAATTATATATGAGACACAGAAAAAAAACTACAATTTTAGGACGTAAACAGGGACCAAAAAAAGCTTTACTACGAAGTCTAGCTACAGAGTTAGTATTGTATGAAAAAATTAAAACCACTGAAGCTAAGGCTAAAGCAATCAGACCTATTATTGAAAAATTAATCACTAAAGGAAAAGTCGGTGATTTGCATGCCAAAAGGGAATTACTAAAATACCTTTATCAAGATAATGCAGTAAAAAAAGTCCTTGAAGAATTAGGACCTAGATACAAAACAAGAAAAGGTGGTTATACCAGAATAATCAAACTAGGCACAAGACAAGGTGATGCTGCTAAAATAGCTCAAATTGAATTCGTATAATATGAAAACAACAAATTTTAAAATCAAAATTGATCGTAAATCTCACCAAATTGATGCAACTGATCAAGCGGTTGGCAGATTAGCTACTCAAATAGCTACTATTTTACGTGGTAAAAATAAAGCTGAGTATTCACCACAAATTGATAATGGTGACTTTGTCTTATTAATAAACCTTGATAAAATTAAATTTACCGGTAAAAAAATGGATCAAAAATTATATTATAAATATTCAGGATATCAGGGTGGTCTTAAAGAAACTAAATTAAAGGATTTATATAATAATCGACCTGAAGAAGTTATTAAAAAAGCTGTTTGGCAAATGTTACCAAAAAACAAACTACGACAACACATGATTAAACGATTGACTTTCAAATAAAAATTCTAATTTCTAATTTCCAATTTCTAACCTATATGGCAGAAAAAACTATAACAAAAAAAACAACTAAACCTACACCTCCAAAAGGTAAATATATTTATGCTGTTGGTAAACGTAAAAGAGCGATTGCCCAAATTAGATTATTTGCCAAAGGTAAAGGTGATATGATTATCAATGATAAGCCTGGTAAAGAATATTTACCTGACTTAATTTTACAACAAATTATTTATTCTCCTTTAAAATTAACTGATTTAGATACTAGTGTTGATATTACTGTTTTAGTCAAAGGTGGCGGGAAAAAAGGACAAGCTGAAGCTATTAGACATGGCATTGCCAGAGCTTTAGATAAACTTGATAAAGATCTACGAAAAAGCCTAAAACCAGCTGGATTTTTAACCAGAGACGCAAGGATCAAAGAAAGAAAGAAACCAGGCCTTAAACGAGCTCGTAGAGCTCCACAATGGGCAAAAAGATAAAACTACTACTCACGTATATACTAAAAACTATCCTTACGGGTGGTTTTTACTTTTTACATTTTGTTGGTATAATAAAAATATTAGATACTATTGACAAGTTTCAAATTATATTATAAGATAATATAATTTATTTATAGGTCTTTAACAATTGGCTTACCCAACAAACAGGAGGTATATAATGACAAGCTTTATACCGGTTCATTCACCAGTCAGTGGAAACTTAATAGGACACACGGCGATCCCGTCAATTACTGACTCCTTAAGTTCACCGGTATTTTCCACGCCTGCGCCTGGATTTTACCCAATAAAAAACAACGAGGTCAACAACATAACAGGTCCATTACTACCTGCCTACAAAGATCCATCAGAGATAAACTTTATGAGAACAGACTCTCATCTCGCCAGGGAACCGAATCTTGGATTACTCGGACATGATGACAGATTCGGCAAAACAGACTGGGTTCACGGTAGCCCAGACGACATCCTTAACCAGCCTACTGACTTTAACTGGGTCGACAGACTAAAAACACCAGAACCGGAACCGCAACCGCTTTCACCAAAAATGCAAGCTATTGTGGATAAATTAAAATCGCAATCCGAATCGAAACCAATTGATCCAATATTCGAGTTCAAAATACCAGAACCGAAACCACAACCGCTTTCACCAAAAATGCAAGCTATTGTGGATAAATTAAAATCGCAATCCGAA
>JAUVKC010000081.1 GCA_030592165.1 Candidatus Buchananbacteria bacterium
ATCTTCCCACCGATTCTCTCTTTGTTCAAGCTTTGACGGGATAAATAAACCTTTTAGATTTTACAATTTTTTAAAATTAAAGCACTCTTTGGTGCGGGTGAAGGGACTTGAACCCCCACGCCCGAAGGCACGTGGTCCTAAACCACGCGTGTCTACCAATTCCACCACACCCGCACAAAAAAATGCTTTATCTTTTTTATTTTATTTTTAAGTTTCCAAGTTAATAATCCCTGCCCGCCATAGCCTTGGCGGAGGCGGGCACCACACCCGCACAAAACAATACACTTTAAAAAATATTCTATATCCTAACTTTTATATTCTAAATTCTTCATTCTCTATTCTACATTCTATATCCTTACTTAAATCTTAAACACTTAATCCTTACTTATGTAACACTCATTAATGATCCTAACACAAAATCAGCGATTGAAAAAGAAGTAACAACAATAATCAAACCTATTAATCCAGAGACCAATGTTTTCTTGGCACCAGCTACTTTTTCATCATCACCACCAGCCATCATCCACATAAAACCAGCAATTAATATTATTACCACAGAAAGAATACCTAAAACACCAATCATCTGATTAATTATATCCGTAGCAATTATTCTTAAATCTTTAGAAACAAAACCCATTGGAGCTTCTAACATTTTCAATCCATCTAAAATAACGTCCGAATTTTCAGCAAACACAGTCTGCGGGACAAGAAATAAAATTATTAATATTGTATTTATATATTTTAACATATCTTGATTAAATTTGATAAATTATTTCCAAACTTATCATAAAATTATAAAAAAGTCAATAGTGAAATTTTGCATCTGTCACTATTTTATATATAATGTAATTATACACTAAATATCAATTTTTAACTTTACAACTTTTTAATTTTTAACTTAAAAAAAATGGTTGAAGAAAAATTTGTCTGCCCTGTCTGTGGCTTTGAATCAAACGGCAATGGGCTATGTCCTACTTGCGATGAAAACCTACGAAAAGTTTGCTATTGCGGTTCTGGAAAATTTTCATCTGACTGTTGTGGCTCAAAAGAATCAGAAACTGAAAAAGTAGAAGAAGAAATTATTAAAGCTGAAGTAAGTGGTGAAGCCTTATCAGAAAAAGCTAACGAAGATGTAAAAAAACAAAAAGAAGAGGATGATTTGGCTAATATTGAAGAAGTAACTGATTAATAAAAAATTTAGATCAATTTTTAAATATACTAGTCAGCTCATTTTATGGGTTGACTTTTTAATTTAAACCTGTTAACATAATCTAATACAAAAAAACAAAAGGAGAAGAAATGCAAAAAGCGGAAGCTGGTACTGATGAAAGATTTACACATCAAGATAAAGGAGCAATTGTCCTTAAAACCAAAACTGGTCAAAAGATTACTGTTCCCCCAGGAACTTTCTTGCACGAAATGGCCAAACGTCATTTCAAACTACAGCAAAGGAGATAAAAAATGGCGGGAAAAACACCCCCGGTTGTAACAAAAGGAACTGACGGGGAACCTGTTAAACTTCCCCATGCGTTAAATAACGACCGTTTCAGAGGAGCAGCAGTCAAGCTGATCAAGTTCTGCCAGGAAGAAAATGTTGATGGAACTACAGTTTACTTTATTTTCGATGTCATTAATACGCTAACAACGCTTGGCTATGACGGTGACTCATATGTTACTCAAATGATCCAAAAAGGATATCTTGTCCCAAGAACAGTTAATCCTGATGAGGAATCATATTATGTTTTCACTTCCTATAAAAAAGGAGCTGCTTTCAGAACATAAAATAAAACCGCTAATTAATAGCGGTTTTTTTATTTTATCTTTCAACGAAAATTAATATATAATCAATCAAACTGAACTTCGATATGTATTACGCTGGTAGGCTATCCAACAACTTTGGACAGTGAAAATGTATAGTTTTTGTGCTAAAATTAGCATAAATTAATCAATATATTATGACCAGAACTATACCCATTAAAATGTTTGATTTGTACGGATATGTATTAGATAAAATCGAAGTTCCAAATGATGAAAACATCTATCTTTTTTGCCATTTAAAACGCAAAACCATGAAATTTAAAAGTCAACGAAGTAAGAGTATCTCAACAATACGAAAAAGAAAAATAAAACATCAAATTTTTGAAGGTAAAATAGTTTGGATAATGATTAAGCAAAGACGGTTTTACTTTTCTAAAAATGACAAGCGATTATGGGAAAAATTGCCAAATGTTTCCGTTAAAAAACAAAGCACAAATATATATCGATCAAATAGTATTAAATCTCTTAGAAATTCTACATATACTCATACAGCAGATTCAAGAAAGTCCAGTCCAATGTTTTGTTCCCGATTAGTTGATGAATTGCCGGAAATAAATATTTATTGGCCAACTAAAATAAAACGAATTGGATTGGATGGGAAAAACATTGGAAAACATAAACAAATGTTTACATTAACAAATCTGGACAAAAACAATTTAATATCTGCTATTTCGCCAATGAATCAAAAACAACTAATAACTCAAATTAAAACCATTAAATTTAGCCACAGAAAGGCTGTTAAAGAGGTTTGTATTGATATGGATAAGTTTATGAAGTCAGTAGCTTTAAAATGTTTTCCTAAAGCTAAAATAGTTATTGATCAATTTCATGTTATTCAATATTGTATTTGGAATTTAGATAAATATAGATGCAGAATGCAAAAAATGAAAAAATTAAATTTGATGCCAGCAAAGTATCTATTAGCAAAACCATATTACAAATTAAATGACTGTCAAAAAGTAAAGTTATCTCTTTGTTTTTTAGAACATCCTGATCTAAAAAAAGGTTACGAAATTATTAAAAATTTACGTAAAATTTATTCTGCAAAATCATATCTGGAAGCTAAAAAACAAATGGATTATGTAATTGACCTTTGTGAAAAGTCTCAAATACCTGATATGATTGAATTTAGAGAAACATTACTTCGATGGTATAGCGAAATATTAAATTATCATTTATCAAAAACAACTAATGCTTTTACCGAAGGCATTCATAATCGATTTGAATGTATTAAAAGAAATCATTATGGCGTTCGTAATTATGACAGGTTTGTTAAACGCCTTATGTATACATTTATTCCTGCTTCTTTATTTACTGAGTTACTGTCCAAAGTTGTTGGATAGCCGACTAGATCTGTTATTTTATTCTTCTTAATTCCCGATGATAATTTATAACAAACCTATGGACTTCATCTCTCCCACGAATCAAAATTTTCATCCCAGGTAATTTATTATCTAAATTCAAAGGTTTATTTTTATCTGCCAAATAAAGTTCTTCTTCACGTTTAGCTAAAGAGATTATATTTATATCAAGTTTTAATTCACGCAAAGCTTTTCGTCCAGCATTTAATTGTCCTCTTCCGCCATCAATAACAATTAAATCTGGCAATTTCTTTTTTTCTTTTTTCAAACGATAATAACGCCGTAATACTATTTCGTACATCATCGCCGTATCATCTTGGGTAGCACTCAATCTAATTTTAAATTTACGGTATTGTGATTTATTAAATTTACCATTATTCAGCTGAATCATAGCACCAACATTATATTTTCCTTGTAAAGTTGAGACGTCAAAAAACTCAATTACTTTTGGTAATTTATTTAAATTCAAAATTTCCTTTAATTCGCTTAAGCCAGGTTCCAAACCTAAATTTGTTTCTAAATTCTTTTTAACTAAGTCCAAAAGCTTAGATTTATCACCTTTTTGCGGGACTGTAAGGTCAATCCTAGGCAACATATTAAAACCAAATTTTTTAGCTTTTGTTTTTTGTAAAAAGCTAGCAATTAAACCATGTTCATTAAGTTTCTCAGGTAAAATTAATTCTCGCGGAATAAAATTTATTGAATAATATTGTTTAATAAAATCTTCAACCACTCCATTGTAATTTTTAAAAACGAATTTATGTCGTGAAGTTATTAAACCTTTATCAATGTTAAAAATTTGAAAATAAATTTTCGAATTTACAATTAACCAATTAATCACATCCTGATCATATTTTTTTGGTACATCAATTTTTTGTTTTTCCTCAAGATGCTTAATGGCTTCAATCTGGTCACGATAAACTTTAGCCAACTCATATTGTTCTTTTACTGAAGCATTTTTCATCCTCACTTTTAAATCCTCTAAAATATCCTTAGTCTCACCTTTTAAAAGTCGTTCAGCGTTTTTAACATTAATTAAATAATCTTGTTCTGTAATTAAATCTTCGCAAGGCCCAGTGCATTTATTAATGTGATACTGTAAACAAATTTTCTTAGGCAAACGATTACAATTTCGTAGTTTAAAAATGTTACGTAAAGTATTTAAAACTAATCTTCGAGCTGTTCCATCAGTATATGGGCCATAATAACGTCCGTCCTTAGTAATTTTACGAGATGTAATCATGTGCGGAAACTTTTCATCAGTAACTTTTATATAAG
>JAUVKC010000047.1 GCA_030592165.1 Candidatus Buchananbacteria bacterium
ATTTTTGTCGGTGTTAAGGAATTTGTAAATAAAAGATTTAGATAAAAATAAAAAATAGTCCGAGCTCGGACTATTTTTTATTTTTATCTAAATCTTTTATTTACAAATTCCTTAACACCGACAAAAATAGCCCAACTCTTTTAAGTGAGTTCTTTTATGTTTCCAACTGTTAAATTGTGGACTGTTTTGTAAATTCATAAAATTATTGTCTATACTTTATTATTAACAAGTTGGCATATTTTTGTCAATAGTTAAAAATACCTAAATGTTAATAAGTCGAGTTTTTTATGCTTAATTTTTTATTTAAATATTTCCTTAGCTGTTACCCACATTGTTGGGTCTTCTTTGGCAACTTTTAACCAATACCACCACTCGGCACCCCATAAATATGCCCGACTAACTCCAATTTTTTTGACATACTCAACATTTTCACGTAACTCAGTGACATTCATTGTTTTATAATGATCTTTAAGTGGTGTTTTTAACGGATCCCCGGGAAACCAGGGTTCAGCCTGTAATTCCGCAACAAAAACATTTTCTTGTGGCTCATTCCAGATATAAGCCTTTATTCTATAAAACGACGGCGGTAAGAAAAAATATTTCCAATAACCTATATGTTTATTCCAAGTAACCCGATAAAGTGTATGACCAAAATAATCTCCCATTTTTATTGCCGGGTACCAAGTGCTTAATTCTCCGGAGTCAGTAATTAAAATTGGCCGATCATCTATTGTCCGAACTATATCAATTTCTTCTTGTAACTCCTTTTTATTCATTTTCGGACATTCACCAAAAAAATCTAAAAAAGGTTCGTTTTCTACCTGCCACATTTCAATTGCTGAATGATCTTTATATCTTTCAACCACTACTCTAATATTTTTTCTTGCTCTAGCTCTAGAGTCAGCATAAGTTAATTTATTAACCCACTCAGGCTCATGACACTCTGGCCAGCGTGGTTGTCTTCTACCAACAACTAAAATAACCTTAACATCTCTTTTTTGAGCTTCATTTAGCTGCCAATCAATATCTTCAAAATTATAAACATCCATGGCAGGCTCAATATCTTCCCAGTACGTTGGTATACGAACTTGTTTAACATTTAAATCATCTAAAATTGCTAAATATGTTTCCTGCCAGTCAAGTTGCATTTGGTTAGCAAATTTCTTGGAAAAAGTAACCCCAAAAGATGTCTCACTGTCAGGATTATGACTTTTAAACGCTAAAACCAGATAGATAAAAACTAAAATAAACAAAATTGTTATAATTATAGCTCCTGCTTTTTGGATTCTTGATATTTTTTTCATAATTTTATAATGTTAAAAAATATAAACCTATTGCTATTAAAATAATTGATACTATTTTTTGAATCACTTGTTTTTTATTTAAATTTTCTTTGATTGTCGGAAAACGTTTACCCAAAACAACAGCCAGAATAAAAACAAAAGCGTACTGTATTGCCTGTAGGGCATTGATCAGGGTCGCGCTAGCAATTGAAAGTGCATAATTTTGACCAATCACCCCAGCACCACCAAAAACCTGGATAGCCAAGATTAAACTTCCTTTTTGACCTTTTGGTTTTTGCCAATCTTCTTTAACTAGCTTTCTATTTTTCGCAAAAAGTAACAGTGCTAAAGCTGTTATTATCCCGCCAATTCTTATCCAGACAAAACCGGAAATAAAGGGTTGATAAATATAAACATATTTAGCTGAAACATAACTAACTGCAAAAATTAAACCAGCAATTAACGCATAAATCAATTGTTTTTTGGCTGTCTTATTCTTGTTTTTTTCAAACTGCCATGAAATTACTATTATCGCAACAATTAAAAATATAAAGGCCATAAACTGACTAGCGCTTAATCTTTCATTTAAAACTAAATAGGAAAGTAAAAAAGTAAAAATCGGACTAGTGCTACCAACTATTGTTATTGCTCTGGTTGTCTCTCCACTATTGATCGCCAAATACATAAAATATAAAGCAAAAACAAAGGAAACACCACCAATAATTGAAGAAATAAATTGATTAAAGTCTGGCCAAATAACGCCAAAAGGAATTAAGACCAAGGTAACAAGACCCATAAATCCAACATAAAAAGCATAAACAATTGGTTCTGTTTTAAATTTACTAATGACAAATTTATCACCTATGTTTGCTAGGGCGAAAAGTAAATACGCGAAAATTGTAATATAAAGCCAAATCATTATAAAAAGAAATTAGATATTACCTGCCTGACGTCAGGCAGGGATATTGGAAACTAGTGAAAGGAATTATTTAAAATTTATGTACTCATTCCAACGGTCATACAATTCTTTTGTTGCCACTAAATCACCTACACAATATTTAGCTATCTCTAAATATTTGCCTTTATTATACAAAATAGGAACGTCTAATCCAGTGATCCCATTATCTTTAGGTGAGTCAATACCAAAAGCTTTACAAAAAAAGTCTAAACTAAACTTACGAACCGCGCCCTGCCAGGTCAATTGTTCTAACAAATCAATATGCACATCTGTAGAAAAACGATACGGCATCAGATTTTTAGTTGGGGCGCTTTTTAAAATAGCACTACGAGTCATTAAAAATGGACAATCAAAACCACGACCATTAAAAGTAATAAATTGATCATAACTTTTCATTGCTTCCCAAAAATAATCTAAAATTTCTTTTTCTGTACCACTCTTATACAAAATACCGTCCTCGCTAACCTCCTCTGTACCCCCGTTGTTATTTTGATAATAAACAACACCTTTGTCTGTTTCTGGGTTTAACATGCCAATAGCGACAACCTCAGCAGTCAGAGCATAAAGAGCTAATTTTTGTTTTGCTTCTTCTTTTTCTTCATCAGTTTCAGCAAATTTCAAAAGATAATCTTGTCTCTCTTTATCTAATGAGTCAAATTTAACCCCACTTGTTTCAATATCAAATATTACTTTACTCATATGTTTAGTTTAAAGTTAAAAAGTAAAAAGTTTTAAAGTTGGGTTTTTTAACCTGACAAATTCCCAACCTCCTACCTATTTCTTCAAATAATTTTCATTGAATCTGTCATAAGTTTTTTCTTGCTCTGTACTCAAATAACAAACTGGTAATTCTTGTCGTTCCCGATGATATTTTATACACAAACAGCACATTCCTTTTTTCTCACAAGGATAAGTAAAATTACAAACTTCTAAAGTTTCTTTCTTTTAACGTTCCTTATACTTTCTTTAAGTTTAACATAAAAAGAGACTCTTTCAAGAGTCTCTTTAATTTAATTGTCTTTAATCCTGATTAATCCATTGTCGGAAAGCCAAAACATCCAAACATCTTTCAAAAACCCAATAATCATAACGCCCTCCTTAAATAGTTCCATTGCACAAGATCTATCCCCACTTATTGTTTAATCGGCATTACTATATATAAATAATCTTGACTAATAACAGGAGCTTCTTTCTCCGGCAAACTTTCAGCTGGTTTAAGTAAACAAGGATTGGCCATATCAGTCATTTCAAAAATAACACTTGTTGAATCCATTGATTGTAAGCCATCTAATAAATATCTATAATTGACAATAATTGAGTTATCATCTCCTTCAGCCTTACTTTCTACACTGGCCTTACTTTCCCCTAATTGATTATTGGTTGAAGAAACTTCTAGTTTTCCACCCTTTATTTCAACGTTGATATCATAAATTCCTGTTCGGGAAAACAAAGCTGCAGTTTTCGTTGCCTTAATAAAATCAGCAATATTCACAATTGCTTTAGTTTTATAGTCTATTGGTATAATTTGTTTATAATTTGGATATTGTCCTTCAATGATTCGAGAAACCAATTCAACATTGTCAAAAGAAAATAAAACTTGATTATCTTCAAAATAAATTTCAAGTTGAGGTCCTTTTTCATCATCAACAACATCTTCTGGCCCATTTATATTTGAAAGTATTCTATAGAGCTCCCCAATTGTTTTTGCCGGAACAATAACCTCTTTTTCTTGAGTTGTTTTTTCTTTTAGTTTTATTGTTTTTTCAGCTAACCTATAACTATCTGTCGCAGCCAATGTTAAGCTATCGTCTTTAAATTTAAAATATACTCCGGAAATTTCTGGTCTGGTTTCAGAAACAGAGACAGAAAAAATAACCTGAGAAATTGCTTTAACCATTTGGCTGATACTACAAATAATTGGGTCTTTTTTTTCTATTTGTGGTAATAATGGAAATTCTTCAGCATTACTTCCTTTTATTTTAGTGTTTTGTTTTTCGGTTTTTATTTTTATATTCTCATCTTTTAATTCTAAATCAATATTTTGACTAGATAATAAATTAATATAATCATAAAAAAGTTTAGAATTTACAGTAAATGAACCTTCATTTTCAATCTTACCCCTAATCTGACAATTAATCCCCATTTCTAAATTAGTTGTAATTAGATTTAAAGAACCCTTTTCTGCTCTAATTAAAACATTATTAAGAATTGGTAAAGATGTGTTTTTACTGGCAATATGAGAAACTAAATTTAGACCATGGTTTAAATTTTCTTGCGTACATGTGAATTTCATAGGTTTATCTTTTTAATCTTTTATATATATAAATATAATAGTAATAATAAGGCTGTGTATAATAAAAATAAATTTGTTAAAAGCCTTATAATATGGGCGTTTTATGGTTTTAGGGTTGTTAATAAGCTAGGTAAAGGCTCTGGTTTGAACTGTGGGTCAATTGGGTATAACTTAATAAAATTAAAACACCTGTGGGAAACTAGCGAAATTATACACAGAGAATTAGGCTTTTATTAAAGGTCTTTCCAAGTAGTATTAACAGTTTTTTTGTTTTTAATTAACAACTAATCAACAAAAAATTAAATATTATAAAGTCTTTGTTTTATTTGTTCTATTTCACGTCGAATTCTTTCATCATTATCATAGTCTTTTTTTATTTTAGAAACAGCATGCATTGCTGTTGTGTGATCTCTACCACCAAGTTCATGTCCAATTGTGGGGAACGAACTTTTAATCTCTTCTCTTAAAAGAAACATGGAAATTTGTCTAGGTATAACTAATTTTTTTTCTCGACATTTGCCAGTTAAATCTTCAAGACCAATATCGTAAAAGGCTGCGACAGTATTTATTATTTCTTTGGCAGTTACTGATTTTTTTTGTAAATTAGTTGTTAGGCTAGAAAGAATAGCTTTTACTGATTCAAGCGTTGGAGTGTTATTATTTAGATCATGAAAGGCAATTATTCTATTTAGAGCTCCTTCAAGCTCTCTAACGTTACTGGAAATATTAGTAGCTAAATAATTTAAAATAGCCTGCTCAAGTTTGTATTTTTTAGCTAAAAGTTTATGCTCTAAAATTGCCACTCTTGTCTCATAGTCAGGTAGTGACACATCAGCTATCATTCCCCACTCAAAACGCGTTAAAAGGCGATTTTCCAGGGCAGGAATTGATTTTGGTGGACGGTCAGAGGTTAAAACAATTTGTTTATTATTTTGATGTAAAGAATTAAAGGTATGGAAAAATTCTTCTTGAGTTCCTTCTTTTCCGGCAAGAAATTGAATGTCGTCAATTAAAAGGACATCTACTGAACGATATAAATCTTTAAAGCTAGACGCTTTGCCGGTTGAAATAGAATTAATAAAATCATTAGTAAATTTTTCACAGGTGATATAAAGAATTTTATGTTTGGGGTTTTTATTGATAATTTGATGACCAATAGCTTGAAGTAGGTGAGTTTTACCCAAGCCTGCACCACCATAAATAAAAAGAGGATTGTAAGTGGTGCCTGGAGTTTCAGCTACAGCAGAAGAGGCTGCCCGGGCAAGTTCGTTGTTTTTACCAACTATAAAAGAATTGAAATTATATTGTGGGTTTAAGCCATAAGAATTATCATTACTTACTTGTTCAGGATTAGGAGATGAAACGGCTTTTTTAGAAGACATTGGTTCTGTTATTTTTTCTGATTTTTCTTCTATGTTTTTAGCCTCATTGTTTTTTATGGAAGCAACTTTAAATTCAATTTTTTTAATATCATTTTCAGTGATACTTCTGAGGGCGTTTAAAATCTCAGAGTTATATTTTTTTTCTAACCAACTTTTTGTGAAAGCATTTGGTACTCCAAGTAAAATTAATTTTTCATCGATATCCAAAATAAACGTACCCTTAAACCAGGTAGTAAAATTAGCTTTACTTAAAGAAAGCTCTAATTCACCAAGGACTGCTTGCCAAATTTGTTGTGTGTTCATAATCCCCTGAAGATATTTTTTAAAACAGAAAAATGGAAGAAGGTAATAACTGAGGAAAGTATTATATGAAAATATTACCACAGAAAGAAAGATAACAAAACACTTGAAAAGAAGGTAAATGTTAATATGGTGTTTATATCTTGTGGATTCATTTTAAACTAATAATTTAGTTTTGACAAATTTTTCCACACCTGCTATTATAGTTTTAATATAAAGTAGAAAGTTGGAAAGTTAAAAAGAGCTTCTATTTTATAATATTATAACTTTTAAATAAACATTATGCCGAAAAGAACATATCAGCCCAAGAAAAGAAAAAGGGCAAAAAAACATGGCTTTCTTTCAAGAATGAAATCTTCTTCAGGACAAGACGTTATAAACAGAAGAAGAGCTAAGGGAAGAAAAAAGCTGAGTGTTTCAAGTGAACGTAAAGCAAAGAAATAAAAAAAAGCTAGGCAATTTTGTCTAGTTTTTTTGAGATGTCAACTTATAACGTTGTTACAAACATACGCATTGTAGTCTAATCTCATCCTTAAAATTTGTAACTTTGCACCTCTTTATGTTAAAGAAACAAAACCGTATAACTAAAAACAAAGAGTTTGAAGTGGTCATGAAACAAAAAAAGGCAGTTTATTGTCCTGTTCTTATGATTAAGTATGTTAAGAATGATTTCGCTTTTTCACGTTTTGGTATCATAGTTTCAAATAAGATAAGTAAAAAAGCCTATCAAAGGAATTTAATTAAAAGAAGAATAAGAGAAATTATAAGAATAAATTTTGCAAAGATTAAAAAAGGTAATGATCTTGTCATTATAGTTTCACCTAAAATTATAAATAAAGAGGCAAAGATAATGTCACATGACGAGATGGAAGAGGTTTTATTAAATACACTTAAAAAAGCTAACTTAGTATGAAAAAATTTGTTTTATTTGCCATAAAAGTATATCAAAAGACTTTTTCTTTTGATCACGGACCTTTTTCTAGAGTTTTTCAATATTGGGGTTGTAAGTATCATCCCAGTTGTAGTCAGTATACTTATGAAGCGATTGATAAGTATGGCTTGATAAGGGGCGCTTGGAAAGGAACAAAAAGAATAGTCCGCTGTAATCCCTGGTCTCATGGGGGGCATGATCCAGTAGAATAAAAAAACACCCGTAAATTTACGGGTGTTTTAAGTTTAGAATATTTACAGGCATGTCAGAATCAATTTTCATGCCTCTAATATCCGGGATTATTTCTGTAATCCCAAAATTTGTAAGTAAGTCCATTTTTGGTATTCTGGCTGTTTTGCAAAATTCACCAAATTGAAAGACTTCCTGATCAGTCATCAGAGAAAGAACCAAACAGGGATCGCAACCTTCAAAGAAGGTTTCATTATTTAAAAATTTAAATAAATTTTCAAGATAAGCTCGTTGTAGTGTGTTGGTGTCGTTAATAGGTAAATATACTGTTTCAAACATCCATTTGCGTAAATTTTTAAATTTAATAGCCGTTTCTGAGTTCTCGAAAGAAATTTGACCTTGTTCACCACTTTCACAAATAAGTGCTTTCATACAGGTTTCAACTCTTTTTCTCTGGTATGAGCCAAAAAAATTGATTTTCGAATCATTTAATCTCGTGTAATAGCCCAGCCTTTTGGCATCGTTGTAGTCAGAAAAAGTATAG
>JAUVKC010000008.1 GCA_030592165.1 Candidatus Buchananbacteria bacterium
ATATTGACTATAAAAATCCTTATTTTGATAATGATTAACCGCTAAACCAATCTGTCCATGACTAAACGCAGCATAGATTTTTGCTTGATCTCTTGATGAAACTAACTCAACTAAATGGGCATAAATTTCGTCTTCTGCCAAAGGATAAAATTTTACTAATTGACAACGAGATACAATTGTTGGTAAAAGATGATTATTATCACTTGTAATCAGGATCAAAATTGTTTTTATTTTTGGTTCTTCTAAAATTTTCAATAAAGCATTTTGGGCATTTTCATTCAAGTCCTCAGCGTTTTCAATTATGGCTATTTTATATGAATTTAAAAAAGAAGCCATATACAAAAGCTTTTGCATTTTTCTAACCTGCTCAACTGTGATATTCTTTTTATCTTCTTCTTTTTTCAAATAAAACACATCAGGATGAATTTTCTTTTTTAATTGATTACAAAAAACACATTCTTTACAAGGAATTTTTTCAATCTTGTTTTGCTTCATTATATTATAATCAGAACAAAGTACAGAATTAATAAATTCATCTGCTAATTGTTTTTTACCCAGATAATTTTTACCAGAAAACAAATAAGCATGAGATAACTTATTATTAATAATTCCTTTTTGTAAAAATTTAATGTTTTTTTTATGACCAATCGTCTGCCAATCAAAGTTTTTCATGCTTATATTATAGCTAAATCAAGAGGCGAAGTAAAGCTAAAAATAAAAAAACCTGGCCGAAACCAAGTGAGCTTGAAATTACCTGCCTGCCGGCATACTTCCTTTCCTACTTACTACCCAATATCGATCTCTTATACGATTCAAGATTTTCCAAAGCAATACCAGTACCTCTGGCTACACAAAACAAAGCGTCATCAGCTACATAAGCTGGAACACCAGTTGCCTTGGAAATAAGTTGGTCCATATTTCGTAAAAGTGATGTTCCACCACTTAGAATAATACCTTTATCAATAACGTCAGCTGCTAATTCCGGTGGAGTATGTTGCAAAACTTCTTTAACTGTTTCAATAATGCCTTCCAAAGCAGGTGTAATTGCTTCAACAACATCATTAGTTGTTAAAGTAATAGTTCTTGGCAAACCAGAAACCATATCCCTGCCTCTAACTTCCATTGTTAAGGGTTCTTCCATTGGTAAAGCCGAACCAATATTAATTTTTATATCTTCAGCTGTTCTTTCACCTATAGCCAAATTATGTTTACGTCTGGTATGTTCTAAAATTGATTGATCAAGTTTATTACCACCGATTCTAACAGAGTCACAAGCAACGATACCTCCCAAAGATATAACTGCAACCTCAGAAGTTCCACCACCAATATCAATTATCATATTACCTGAAGGGCTTCCAATAGGAATACTCGCCCCAATAGCTGCCACAATAGGTTCTTTGATAATATAAGCTGCTTTGGCACCAGCTGCCATTGTCGCATCAATAACTGCTCTTCTCTCAGTAGAAGTAATTCCAGCTGGAACAGCAACCATAACCTCAGAACGAAAAACTCGAAATCCTCCTAAGGCTTTATTAATAAAATATCTAAGCATGGCTTCAGTTGTTTTATAATCAGCAATAACACCGTCCTTTAAAGGCCGTGAAGCAATAATAGTGTCAGGAGTTTTACCAAGCATTTCTTTGGCCTCAATACCAACTGCCATTATTTTCTTGTCAGTTGTAGACACAGCTACAACAGATGGTTCATTTATAACCACTCCTTTTTTGGGCAAATAAACTAAAACATTTGTTGTCCCAAGATCTATGCCTATTTTTTTTCTTAACATAATATTTATAGGATTAATAGGAAGTATAGGAACAGAGGATAAAAAAATCATCTTATTCCCCCATGTCCTCCAAAGCTTCAGCGGCGGAGGATTCTTCTTATACTTCGTCTAATTCCTCTATTTAAATTTAATCATAAACTCCATATCCTTATCTAACGGTATTTCTAGATTATATGATTTATTAAAAAATTCTTTTTCTTCTTCAGCTGGTTGAGCTGATTTAATAGTTTTACCAAATTTCAAGTCTAAAGTCAAATTATGAATCACGCCTGGTTGCTTTTGAATCAATAAATTATAATTACCATTTTGGATAATATTTTCTGGTAAATAATATTCAAAACTTAGAGTTCCGACTTCATGAGGTTCAATTGAAATAAAAGCACCAAAAACTGTTTTACCTAAATCTTCAGATACTTGAGATTGTCCCTGCAAGCCGTCGTGATTTCTAATTGGATCATTTGCCATGGCACCACTTGAACTTATTAATTCACTACCTAGAGGAACAAAGACTCTGGTATAAGTTCTTAATCTAGTAGATTTCCAAGTAAAATCAGCATTGTTTTGATAAATAATATCTACTTTAGCCTTTAATTTATCGCCTTCTTGTTCTAATTTATAATCAATAAATCTATTAACATACTGATCTGTTTTCAGACTAGCTAAGTTTGAATCCACAACAAACAAATAGTCAGCATCACTTGAGTGAACTTCACCGCCCCAGTTTCTATCTAAAATTAATTGTTGTAATGAATCATCCTTTGAATAAATCATGATTTGTTTTTGATCAAATGATCGAAAAACAACATCAAATAAATCAACCACTTGATGTAATGGTAATGTCATTAACCTTGCTTTAACTTCATCAGCTAATTGCAAAATTATAGCTTTTCTTTCTGAGGTAGCAATACCTTGTTGCGAAAATCTTTTGCCAACCTGAAATTCCAATTCATCTTGTAAATTTTCAGCAGTAAATCGAACACCAGCAACAGCTACGGGTCCTGTTAATCTCAAAATTTCTTCCATTATTTCTGGAGTCATAGCAAAAACACCATCAACATTTTCGTAAGGAATTGTATCTTCAATAATAACATCCTGATCACCTTTTATTTCTTGTCCTTGTTCTTTTAATTCATTCAATATCCTATTCTCTTCTTCGTAAAAATATAATGCCTGTTTGGCAGCTGTCGGAAAGTCAGGCGACCAATTTGAATCACGCAAAGCCCAATCTTTTTGCTCAAGATATTTTTCTATTGGCCACGGTGATGGTTCTTGCAAAATTTTCTGAGTACTTCTGTCTAGGTTATAAATATTATCTGTTTCAAATGTTTCAATCTCGCCATTATTCAATTTTAGGATGCCATAAGTACCGATAAATCCACCTGTCGGTCTTAACTCATTATTATTTTGTAATAAAAATAAATATGACTTTGCTTCTTCAAAACCAACGACCTGAGGAATGACACTAAGCATTGGGATCGTGTGATCAATCAATTCTTTAATTTTTGGTAAATTTTCTTTTAGTGGTAAAACACCATCTCGCAAAGGTTTGATTAATTTTTCATCAGGAATTTTATCAATTGCTTCAGTTGCTTGATTAATTTGCTTTTGTACTTCCAGTAATAATTCTTCTGATTGGACAATTTTATTTAAAATATCTTTTTTTTGGGCTGATGAAATTTGGGCATAAGTTATTGATTCATTTTGTAATGGTTCAATAATATCATGCATCAGTAAAACTACTTTTTCACCACTATCCGTCAAATTTATACCTAAAACTAAAAGATCATCAACTGCTCTAACCTGGATACCGATATATGGTAAATATCTAACAATAATAACCTGATCCAGTATTTTTTTTGATTCTGTAAGTTGCTCGTTTGCCTGAGCAATTAATTCTGCAGCACCATCAAAATCACGATTAACCATCTCATGAACAGCTAATTCCAAATTATCTTTAGCAGCAAAAGACATATCAGCTGCTTGTTTAAAATTCCTATAATAAGCAATACCTAATATCGCTCCAAGAATAATTAATAGAACTAAAATAACCACGGAAATTTTCAAAATCAAGTAAAAAAACAATCTTGGCTTTTGATTTCTTGGTTTTTCTGATATTTGTGAAAAATCAGGTGAAGTAACAGGTTCATCTTGAATATTTTCTGTTTGTTCAAAATCCTGATTTAAATTTTGTGAATTATTTTCTTGCATGATCTTTTACTCCTAAATATTTAGCGAAATATTTTATTCCAGAAGCAATATGCCATCTGGTTAATTTATTAAACATTAAAAATCTCCATGGATCATTTGCAGAGGCTCTTTCATATAAATGTACCATCTCGGCATCTGCGATATAAAAAACTTTATAATTAGCCATCCAAAAACGTCTGCACCAATCCATATCTTCTACATAAAAAAAGAAACGTTCATCAAGTAACCCAACTTGATTCATAGCTTCACGTCTAACAATCATACAAGCACCCATAACCCAGTCAACTTCTTTACTAGAATCATGATCAAAATTTTTCATCAAATGTTTATCAAGATCTTTTTTGGCAAAAGGCAATTTGCCCAAAGGAGTTCGGCGATATAAAACAAGTTTTGGTGTTTGAAATGTTCGACAAGAAATCTGATAACTACCATCAGGATTAATTAATTTCGGACCAGCCAAACCTACTTCTAAGTTTTGATCCATAAAATTAACCATTTTTTCTATTGAATGATTCAAAACAGTCACATCAGGAGTTAAAAGCATAACATACTTACCTGTAGATTGTTTAATACCAACATTATTACCTGCAGCAAAACCCAAATTCTTACCTGTTTGAATAAATTTAACTTCTGGAAAATTAGCCTTTAACATTTTTTCTATGCCATCACCTGAACCGTTATCAACAACTATGATTTCATAATCCAAACTAGCAGTTGCAACTTTCACATTACGAACGCACTGCTTCACTAACCCCGTTGTTTTATAATTTAAAATTATTATTGATAAATCCATAATAGTTTATTTATGAACTGAGAAGTACGAATTTTGAAATAAAAATTAATATTTCATACTTCAAATTTCAAACTTAATTTAGCCATTTTCTTAGATCTTCATCTTTGGCAATTCTTGTTTTCATTATATGTTTATATTTTAATTTCATTTTCTTCCTATTTGCAAAATAGCCTTTTAACGCTACCAAAGTTGACCATTCAAAAAAGCTGATAAATATTAACTTTTTTAATTCATAAAAAAATATATAAACAAAATAACGACGGAAATTTTTAGGGCTTAAATTCTTGGTTAAAACAAATAAATGATTTTTATATGAATGAAAATTAATATATTTATTTTTTTCTTTTCTTTGCTTAATAATTCTTAAACCTGATTTTTTTTCTTCAGACTTTGCTTTTCTTTCGTGATAGGCTACAGCTTGTGGTAAATAAAAACTTTTCCAACCTCGCCATTGTAATCTATAAGCGATATCAACATCTTCTTTATAGCTAAAAAAATCAACATCAAAATATTCATCTCCATAACGGATATCTTCCAACGCTTTACGTCTATAAAACGGACAAGCTGCACTTACTCCAAAAATTTCCGCTTCATCATTATATTGACCCTGATCTTTTTCTCCACCAGCTATTTCAACAGTTCTATGATTTTTAAATATCTTTAAACCTAGTGAATCTATAATATCAGTTTTTGTACTCTTTTTTAAGTCTTCATCATTTTCACAATACCAACGTAAAACCTTACCTGATATTGAACCAACATTTTTATTTTGATCAAGAAACTCAACCATTTTCTGCAAAAAGTCAGGTTCTAAAATTACGTCTTGATTTAAGACTAAAACATATTCTGAATCGGTCCATAAAATAGATTGGTTATGAGCTTGAGCAAACCCTAAATTTGTTTTGTTCTTGATCAATCTTATTTTATCTTTTATTAAAGGCGCAAATTCATTTTCTAAAAAAGGCACTGTATTATCAATTGATCCATTATCTAAAATTAATAAAAAATAGTCCTCAAAAGTCTGCTTTAAAATAGAATTCAAGCATTCTTCAATATATTTTTGACCGTTCCAGGTCACTAAATGGATTGATACTTTAGCCATAAATTTAAATTAAATTACAATCACCAAACAAATTATTAATCCTAAATTTGAAAATTGGTTATTAACGTTTTTTTGGAGTAACAAAAAAACCTAAATATTTACCTAACATTAATCTAGTTTGCGCCTCAATCGCTGGTATAGCCCCAAAAATAACAACATTAATAGGTAGTAATATCCATTGAAAAAACATTATCAGCCATTTATATTTTGGTTGTTGCTCTGGTCGTGGTGGCAATAATCTAATACTTAATAAAGCTGACACAAAAATACCAGTCATCCCAAGGGTCATCAAAGTTTTCAAAACAAAAGGCGCGTTTTGAAATATAACTTTTTCGGCTGTTTCTGGACCAGCTAAAGCAAAAGGTAAACGTCCCAAAACAAATAAAAGCAAAGGCGCAGTTGCCCATGAATACATACCTTCTGATAAATTCCAAATGTACTTTATTCTGATTCTAAATGGTATTAATTCTTTTTTCTTATGGAAATTATAAAGCATATACGGAAAATGCTCTACTCCCCACCCCCATCTTCTTTGCTGTTTATAAAGACTTTTCAAACCATCCCAAGCTGAATTTTCAGAAACAACACTATCCATTGAAACTGGGACATACAAAGGAGTAACTTCGTAATCACCATTATAATGAATAAAACATTGTAAAAATATCCTAGAATCATCAGTTACAATATCTTTTTCCCAAAACCCAACATCAACCAAAGCTTTATAACTCATGGCATGAGATGAAAATGTATATAACCTATCAGGTCTCATTAATTCAGCCAAAAGCCAAAACACTGTTGAAAAAGCAGTAATCCTCATCCAGACTGGCGCATCCCAAATATTATTATTATACAAAACAGCTGGCTGAAAAGATGATCTAGTCGGATTTGGATGAGTTATGTATTTATAGGTTAAATAATCTAAATACTTTGGATGAACAATAGTGTCAATATCAAAATATGAAACAATTATCTTTTCATATGGAATAGCTAATTCATCAATCATTTCTTTTGTTTTCCAGCCCAACCAATTAGCATTTGCGCCACAACCTTTGAGTTCTCCTTCTAGGCCATCAGGATGTAAAGTTGTTAATAATTTAAAAAATTTATCACCATATTTGGCTCTAATTCTTGGTTCCACTTCAGCATAGACCTCCTTAGCTCTTTCTTCCCAAGATATGGCAATAATTATTTTATCAACTGGATAACCACAAGCCAAAATTCCTTCAATTGTTGTTTCTACAACTTCATAAGGCTCATTATAGGTCGGTAAAATAAATAAATGATAATGATCCTGCCAATTGTCTAATTCTTGTCTTTTTTGTGACCAATCAACTTTCATTTCACGACTAAACATGACTGCTGAAACAATTGAATAAAAAACAAAATAAAATAAACGTAAAACCCAGTACAAAGAAAATAGTATAATAAAATAAATAACCCAAAGAGGTTTTATAAATGAAAATAAAATTGAGCCAAGAAAAGTACCCCAAATCATCAAACCAGGGATATATTCAAGTCTTCTGTACTTTTTCTTTTCTTTGTCAGTAAATTTATCTAAATGCATAATGATACGAATATACAAATTATATACGAACTTACGAATGTAATCACTTACCTGGTCCTTCTTTTTTTCACTTCCAAAAACAACGTAATTATTTAATCTCAAATTTATTATTCTCCCCTTCAAAAAGCTGCCACTTCACTTCAACTTTATCAACCTTAGCACCATCAGAACCAATATTACACCAATCCAATAATTGATCAAGCTTATCTTTATCACCTTCAGCCAGACATTCAACTGTTCCGTCAGAGTTATTTTTTACCCAACCTATTAAATCTAGTAAATCTGCTTGTTTTTTGGTTTCTGAACGAAAAAAAACACCCTGCACTTGACCATGTATCTTAATCGAAAGACGAGCATTTTCAGGCATAAAAATAAGTTAAAAAGTTAACAAGTTTAAAGTAAAAAGACGAACTTTCTAACTTTTTACTTTCCAACTTTCTACTTTAAAATTAACTTTAAAATATCATATTTAACTAATAAAATCAAGCTTAGCTCTTGCAATAAAAATATATTAAAGTAAGATAATATATATAACTATTAAACAAAAAATATGAATGAATTTAGCCCAAACTTTGCTTATTCAAACCCTACTCCAGAACCAAAACCAAAAACTGAAGAAAAACCACAAAAAAAAGAGCTACCGAAAAAAGAACCCAGAAATCATGAAACACGCTTTGAAATGATTGCTGGCGTTATCCTTGTTTTATTTACAGCAATTCTAGTTTTTTCCGGAATTGCTGGAGATTATTATAGTAAAAGTATTATTATCGCAAGTAGTGAAAAATCAACTGCCTATGATTGGTACAATTCAAAAACTATAAAACAAAACCTTATTGAAGGTCAAAAAGCTGACCTTGAAGCTTTGATAGGATCAGGAGTTTTAAAGGAACAAGTCAGTCTAGAATTTAAGCAATATTT
Organism: Candidatus Buchananbacteria bacterium; assembly: GCA_030592165.1. Taxonomy (GTDB): domain Bacteria; phylum Patescibacteriota; class Patescibacteriia; order CAIXNZ01; family CAIXNZ01; genus JAUVKC01. The sequence continues at coordinate 8,372 of JAUVKC010000008.1, forward strand.
AGAAAAACTCGAAAATGTCAGTATTCGAATAAAAAAGCTAAAAGACACTCCTGATGTTAATCTTGGCAAAGCTTACCCTGAAAATATTTATTTGGATCTTGAAATAGCTAAAATATCAGGAGCACTTGAAGCTTTAATAAATTCAGATTTATTACAAACAGGAACTCAAGAAAGATTAAGAGATCATATTGTTGAGTTGCAAAATGAAATTGATCGTTATGATAAAGAAAAAACCGAAATACTTCAAGGATCAGAAAATCTTGATCCAATAAAATGGGCTCAAGAAATAGATGGTAAACTAGGTAAAGTTGTCGGTACTAAGGACTGGGAGAATAAAATTGAAATTTTAAATGAGGCTGGAGGAAAAATAAATCTTGCACGACTTTTTCTTGAAATAATGTTAATCCTTGGAGCAATCAGTCTTGTCATGAGAAAACCACAAAACAAATGGGTCTTTCTAACTTTATCAATTCTAGTTGGAATAGTTGGTACAGGCTTTATGATCTGGGGATTGACAATAGTTTGGCCATTTTAAAAAACTTAGTTTAAAATATAAATATGTTAACACGTTTAAACAAATATCTGGCTGATTGCGGCATAACTTCTCGGCGTAAAGCTGAGGATCTTATTTTAGCTGGTAAAATTAAAGTCAATGAGCAAGTAACCAAAAATTTAGCTACAAAAATTGATCCCAATAAAGACAAAGTTTATTTTAATAATGTCCTTGTTCAAAAAGAAAAATTTATTTACATAATGCTAAATAAACCAACTGGCTATACTTGTACAACAAAAAAATTTAAAAATGAAGATAATATTCTTGATTTAGTAAATATTGATAAAAAAATATTCCCAGTTGGCAGGCTTGATAAAAAGTCGCAAGGTTTATTATTTTTAACAAATGACGGTGATTGGGCTTATTCGCTTACTCATCCAAAATTTCAAATAGAAAAAGAATATAATGTAACCCTTCGAGAACCTCAGGGTGACATTACTCAAAATTTAAATGAAATGAAAAAAGGTATCAAAGATGAAGATGAATTTTTAAAAATTAAATCATTTAAAATCAACTCCCCTACTTCAATCAATTTGGTCTTAACTCAAGGCCATAAAAGAGAAATTCGACGATTATTTAAACGTTTTGATTATCATATTTCTCAATTAAAAAGAGTCCGGATCGATAAATGGAAACTAGGGACTCTTGGCGTCAGTAAATGGAAATATTTTCAACCAAAATAAAAACAAAAACGTAGGGACAGGTTTCAAACCTGTCCCTACGTTTTTGTTTTTGTTTTTTATTTCTTCTTAGTCTTTTTCTCAGTTTTCCTGTCTTTAAAATATTCTGCTACATTAATTGCTGTCTCAACCAAAAGTTTCATATGACTTGAAGTGTGTTCTAATCTTTCCTTGAAAGCAATTAAAACTTTTTCTACTAATTCAATTCTGCTCCGAACATCAGTAATCATTTCCTTGGTTTCACGTAACATCATCACAATATAATACATACCCCAAACAGTAAAAAATGTTAAAAACACAATTGATACTGAGATAACAATGTATAAGATATCTTTACTTGTTTCGATCATAATTTAAAAATTATTAATACTATTAAATATATTATTTTTTTGTTTTCATTAAATAAATTATGGCTCCAGCTAGAAATAAGGCTAAAACTCCTAAAGCAATTATAATATAATATATCGGATTAAAAGCATCGCTTCTTGTATCAACTTGGTGAGTCTCCCCTGTACTATATTGAACAATTTTATTAATTTTCGGTACTTTAGCATATTCTGAGACTGCTTCAACTTCGATTAAATTTGAACCTTGCTCTAAATCAAGAGAAAAAGAATATTCACCGGTTTTTTTATCAATTTCAGGCTGAATACTTAAATCTTCATTATTTAATCGAAAAAATAATTTCGCGTTAGGATCAGAAATTCTACCAGTAAACGTTTGAGTGCTTTGAGCTGAAACAACCTTTTGATTATCTTGAATATATAAATCAAGCTTTGGCACAATATTATATGAACCAGTTTCTCTCACTTCAAATGAAATTTGTGGTTTACCATCAACAACAACTGAGCTATAAGATTCAATCTCATTTTCTTCTAAAATATAAGCTCCATCTTTGACTATATTTGGTTCCCAAACATATGGTAAATTATAATAGGTAATTTCTAATGGTACCTTAAAAAATTTTATTAATTCAGGGGCTACCCAAAAATAATAATAATCCAAAGTCATATAATCAGCTAAATTGGCAATAAAATGAATTGCTTCTTCTCCAGACAAATCTACTGGCTCTTTAAAAACTACTTTAACCTTATCAATTAAATCAAAAGTTAAATCAGAAACTTTTGAGGAATCTTCTATCGCAGAAAGTTTTGTTGTTTTTGAACTTGATTGATAAAAAAGCTCATTTATTAATACTTCCTTTATGTCTTTAGCTTGTAAGGAATTGCTTTCATCATCAGGTTCAGCTGGTTCATCACCTTCAATAAGCTGAACAAAATAATCACTAGCACTAAAAGCCAAATCCATTTGTGGATACTTTGAACTAAAAATACTTATTGCATTCACTCCGCTTCTGCCAATTTTACTTGAATTTTTCACATTACTTAAATTAAAAACTATATTTGTGTTAGCAATAACATTCACGGTATCAGAAAAATAATATCTAATATCATCACAATTTGAAACACACGCTGGGTTTGTTTTACCTAATTTAATTGTTCCCTGGGGCAAACCAGTCACAGTCAAACTTGCATGACTTAAATCAGGAGTAAACCCGGCTAAAGAAATCAAGATATGACCAAGCTTAGTTTTTTCTGGAATTTGAAAACTAATAGTCCAGTCCGCCAGACTATTAGTGGTTTTTGGTGTAACTTCAAGACTAACACCTTTCAAGCTGGTAACCGCCTCAATATTATTAACTGGCGATAAGATTAAAGTTAAAATAAATACAAAAGTTGTTATTTTCACTAAATATTTCATACTTTTTTGTTATTTGTCATTTGACATTTGTTATTTACTTCCCCCTTACTTCTCCCCCAATTTTATTTTCTAATGTTTTGATTATTTTCTCATGGATAGCCTGAACTTCATCCATAACCAAAGTTTTGTTATCACTACGATATTCTATGCGAAAAGCAATTGATTTCTTATTATCAGGAATATTTTTACCCTCATAAACATCAAATATAGAAATTTTCCTTATCAATTCTTTATCAATAAAAATAATTAAATCTTTCACTTCAGACCATAGTATCTTTTTATCAATGATCATAGAAATATCAAGTTCTATACTCGGAAATTTTGGAATTGAATGATAAGCCATTTCAGATTTATAATTTTTAACTAATTCATTCAAACTTATCTCAAACACTGCAATTTTATTTTTTATATTAAATTTATTTAAAACACTGCTTTTCACCTCTACTATTTGACCTACTGTTTGATCATTAATAATAACACATAACGATCTATCAGTATTACCCCACGAATAAGTTGGGGCATTTTTTAATTTATAATCATAACGTAACTGTTTTAATAATGCTTCCACAACATTTTTAGCAGTATAAAAAGGTCTATTATTACCTTTTTCATCAATTACACCACAAATATATTTCTCCTGAAAAGGTAATTTTGTAGAACTTTTATCAGAAACTTTTTCTCCTGAATTATCATTTAAATAAACAGAACCAACTTCAAATAATTTAATATCATCAAAAAATCTTTCATTCAAGACAATATTATCAAGTAAGGCTGGGACTAAAGAAACTCTCATTCTAGTAGTTTCACTGGTTAATGGGTTAGCCACTTTAATATGTGAATCAAGGTCTAAACCCATCTTGCTTATTTGATCTTCACTATTGAATGAATAATTATAAACTTCTGTCATATCAAAACCATAAGCTAAAATATTTTTAATTTTACGTTCAAGCTCTCTTTCAATATTTATAGCTGGCCGATCCATAGCAACTGCTGGCATTTTAATATCTAAATTATCATAACCATAAATCCTAGCCACTTCTTCAACTATATCTTCAGGAATTGAAATATCTTTGGTGGCTCGCCAAGTGGGAATTGTGACTAACATATCATCTTTTTGTTTTTTAATCCCAAATCCTAAATTTTCTAAAATCGATATTATTTTTTTGGCCTCAATATCTTGACCAATTATTTTATTTATAAAATCAAAACTAACCTTAATCGGGCCTTGATCCAATTTAAACTTTTTCACATCTTCAAGTTTTGAAACCAGTTTGGCGTCAGGACACACCTGCAAAATAAATTCAATAGCCTTGGCTATTCCCTGTTCAGTAATATTTGGATCAAGTGATTTTTCAAATCTTTTTGAAGCCTCTGTTCTCAAACCTAATTTTTGGGAAGTTTTACGAATTGAAACATGATCAAAATTAGCTGATTCAATAATAATATTTTGAGTTTTATTATCAATTTCAGAATTTGCCCCACCCATGACACCGGCAATAGCTACCGGATTCTTGGCATCGGCAATTACCAACATGTTTTCATCTAATTTCCGAGTTTCATCGTCTAAAGTTTTGATTTTTTCACCTGATTTAGCATTACGAACAATTATTCTATGACCTGCAAGCTTATCATAATCAAAAGCATGCAAAGGCTGACCGATTTCCATCATCACATAGTTGGTAATATCAACTATATTGTTAATTGAACGCATACCAATTGATTCTACTCGTCTTTTTAGCCAATCAGGTGATTCAGCTATTTTAATTCCTTCAATAACTACTCCCGAATAACGTGGACATAAATTATAATCATCAATTTTTATATCAAGTTTTGCAGCTCCCTCTTTACAATTTTTAACTTTATAAACTTTTAATTTTTCACTTATTATCGCCGATACTTCCCTAGCAACTCCGTAATGCGACCAAAGATCAGGTCGATGAGTCAAAGACTTATTATCTATCTCATAAATAGTATCATCAAGTCCTAAAGCTTTAATTAAGCTGGTTCCGGGTTTTAAATTTTTATCCAAAATTATAATACCATTATGATCAGAGCCCAAACCAAGCTCATCTTCAGCACACAGCATACCTTCAGATTCTTCACCCCTTACTTTCGCTTTAGCAATTTCTAAACCGTTTGGTAGCTTAGCACCAACTAAAGCAACTGGTACTTTCTGCCCTTTAGCAATATTAGGAGCACCACAGACAATGTTTAATTTTTTATTTCCTGCATCAACAACTGCCAATTGTAATTTATCAGCATTTGGATGTTTTTTCACTTCCAAAATTTCACCCACAACTACATTCTTCAGACTTTCTTTTTGATCAACCCAACCTTCTACTTCAGCCATAGCCATAGTTATTTTCAAACCTAAATCCTTCGCACTCAATGAGTCCGGTATATTAACAAAATCTTTTAACCAATTACGTGATATATACATAGAATGCGAATTTACGAATAATTACGAATTTACAAATCTACTACTAATAATTACATATTTTAACTAAAAAACTTAACTTTTTCGTAATTATTTGTAAAAAATTAGTATATTCGCCTGCAGGTATCATTTTAAAATTGATTTAAAAACCTCAAATCCCCGCTTTGCAACAACCTTATATCATCAATACCATACTTTCAGCCATAGGCTGATCCACCTCTGGCTGACATCATTACTTAGAATTGATTAAGAAAACGCATATCTCCACTCTGTAATAAACGGATGTCGTCGATTCCATACTTCATCATTACCAATCTAGTCAATCCTAGCCCAAAAGCAAAACCGTTATATTTTTTTGAATCAATACCACTATATTTCAAAACATTAGGATGAACCATACCACAAGGTAAAAGTTCTAGCCAGCCTGTTTGTTTACAAACTGAACATCCTTTACCAGCACAAATAAGACATTTGATATCTAGTTCAAAACCAGGTTCAACAAAAGGAAAATAGCCTGGTCGTAAACGAACAGTTACTTCACGTTTGAAAATTCCTGATAATAATTCTTTCATGACTGCGACTAAATTTGTTATTGATATATTTTCACCGATCATAAGACCCTCAAGCTGATAAAAAGTATGATCATGAGAAGCATCTGTCGCTTCATTACGAAACACTCTCCCAGGAACAACACAACGTAAAGGAGCACCATATTTTTGCATAGCTCTAACCTGAACAGGTGAAGTATGTGTTCTTAAAACTAATTTATCTTTTGCTTCAATAAAAAAAGTGTCTTGCATGTCTCTGGCAGGATGCCAATCAGGAATATTTAAAGTCTCAAAATTATAATAATCAGATTCTATTTCTGGTCCATCCAAAATAACAAAACCTAAAGATTTGAAAATCTCCTCCAATTCTGTTTGAACTTGTGTAACCGGATGCAAGTGACCTAATTTATATTTTTCTACTTCAAGTGTTACATCAATAAAATCTTTTTCTACCTTTGGATCATCTTGAGATATTTCAGATTTTTTCTTATCTAAAGCATTGGTAATATCAGACTTTATCTCATTGGCCAAAGCACCGAGTTTTGGTTTCAAATCAGAAGAAACCTCTTTAACATCTTTAAGAAGTTTGGAAAGCTCTCCACTTTTACGAGAAAAATACTTATTCCTAATATCCTCCCAATCTTGCGAATTCTTTATCTCCTCAATTTCCTTGAGAGCTTGCTCTTTAATTTTTTTAATATTCAATTCCATAATGATACGAATTTACGAATTTGCTACAGATCTACAAATATATTCGTAGGCTAGTAGATTATATGTAGATTTGTAACTCTACTGAAAAAACGCCCTAAATATCCCAGCAAAATCTACATAACGCAAAACATCCTGAAACGTCACAACAACAATCAATAACATTAAGATTAAAAATCCTACGGTATGAAAAATCCCTTCTACTTTTTGATTAACTGGTTTACCTCTAATAACTTCTATAAGTAAAAATACTAATCTACCACCGTCTAAAGCTGGAAATGGTAAAAAGTTAATTATGGCTAAATTTAGCGAAAGAAGGGCTATAAATGATAATATGTATATTAAACCTAATTTAGCTACTTGACCAGTCAAGACAGCAATACCAACCGGACCAGAAACTTGAACACCTACAGGTTCACCAATTACTAAATTCTTGATAATATTACCAAAGGCAAACGTTATTTCTTTAGTTAAATAACCGGTCAATCTAACTCCATGCCAAACTGCTTTATGGATCGGATAAGAGACTATACTGGTCTCATTGATACCCATACCAATACCACCAACACCATCCATTATTTCTACAATTTCAATATCTTTGCTAATAATTTCTTCATCTCTGGCAAATTCATAAGTTAAAACTTGCCCAATTTTATCACTATTATATTCATTTAATTGACCAACTGATTTAAACTCTTGACCATCAACTTTTATAACTATATCACCCAATTCTACACCAGCCTGTTCTGCCGGATTATCTTCAATAACTGAAATAACTTGCATCTTATAATCTTTGATATTACCTTCTTCCAAAACTGTTTGATCTACTGTAATCGGTAAACCAACTGCAAAACCTATTGATAATAAAGTAGCGCAAAGCAAAAAATTCATAAAAACACCAGCTGACAAAACAATGGCTCTTTGCCAAGGTTTTTTACTGGCGAAACTATCAGGATCATCTTGATTTTCACCGTTTTCACCTTTAATTTTAACAAAACCACCTAAAGGTAACCAATTTATAGAATAAGTTATACCATCTTTAGCTTTCTTAGCCCAGGCACGTGGAGGAAAACCAATACCGGCTTCTTCAATACCCATACCCATTTTCTTGGCAGTATAAAAATGCCCAAATTCATGAACCAAAACAATTATTCCTAATACAATTATAAAAAGTCCTACAGTTATTAACATGTAATTTCGAAATTAGTTTATTAGATATTTAAAATTAGGGAATAGTATTTTTAATTAAATATCTATCATTTCCCCAATTTCCAATATCCAATTTTTAATTTTCATTACTATAATTTTAGCTTAATTTAAGATAAAAATCAAATTATTTTAAAGCAATTTTTTCAAACTTAACATCTTCGCTAAACCACTTCTCACCTAATTCCTGATAATGTTGAGAAATATCAGTTACGTAAAATTTATAATCACTATTTTTAGCTAATTTACTTTCAATCTCAGAATGACGTTGTAAATAATCAGCTAATGATTCGGCAACTATTTCTCCGGAATTTAATACCTGAACACTCTTACCCATAATCCCCTTAATTTCTTTTTGCAAAACAGGATAATGTGTACAACCTAAAATCAAGGTATCAATATTTACATTTTTTAATGACCTTAAATATTTACGTAAAACTTTTTTTGTTATATCAGATTTTATCCAACCTTCTTCAATCAAAGGTACTAATAAAGGTGTTGCTGTTTGGATTACTTCTAATTGTGATTTTAATTTACCTAATTCTTTAACATAAGCTTCAGAGGATATTGTGCCTTTTGTACCTATCACACCAACTTTCCTTTTCGAAACTTGAGCTGCCTTTTCCACAACCGGTTTTATCACACCCAATACCCGCCTACCATTACCCATTACTCCCGTCTCATTACTATATTCCGGTAGCCATTCTTGCTGAATTTTTCGAAGAGCTTCACTTGAAGCTGTATTACAGGCAATTATGACCAACTGACAATCTTGTTTAAATAAAAAATCAACTGCCTGTTTAGTAAATTCGTAGATTGTTTCCTGGGAACGATTGCCGTAAGGTACTCTGGCTGAATCACCCAAGTAAACATAATCATATTGAGGCAGTTTTTTTATAATATCTTTTAAGATTATCAGGCCACCAAGACCTGAATCAAATATACCTATTTTCATAAAATTTAGATTTATAGTTTATGACTGATAACAAATTGTATAAAATATCGATAAAACCATTTACTATTTGTCATTATAGCCATATGCCAATTTTAAGTCAAAAAAAACATTTACAAATAATTAATTTGTTATTTTTTATAAAGAATGCTATCATATCATTTAATTGTGAGGACTCTCTCACAGTACCACAAAAACGATTCTGATATTATGAAACGATAACATCAGCATAAAACTAACCTATATTCGGTTGACTAACAGAACCGTTTCCAAAAAAATAAGCCCCTACAGTACCCAGGTCCTCCAACCCAAGGGTGGGAGCCGGTCATATCATAAATGACCGGCTCCAAAAATAAAAAAACACGTTACTTAAAAGTAACGTGTTTAAATTTGTTTTTTAAATACTACCATCTATCAGTTGCATCGTTTTCTCCACCAAGCAGCATATAATTTCCTTGATTATCAACTGTATTAGTAGTAAAATGTTTTTCATTAAGAATTTTACGAAACTCTTCACAAGATAAATTCGGACCATGCTCATCTATTACATCTTGAATAGCTTTTTCTAAATTTTGAATCATAACTCTTCTCCCTAGTCATTGACTAGTTAATCGTCATCCCTTAAAACTAAATTTCTTGGTCCGCCTACTTGAATTTTCATCCCACCTGTAGTCATTTTTCGACGATCAGGTCGATAACCTCCTCGATGTTTTTTCTTTTTTGCCCCTCCCAGACATTTTTTCATTTCAGATGAGACAGGGGCACTTGCCACAAAATCTTTCCCGTTCTTTTCTTTTTTTTTATCAGGCATAAATAAACCCTCCTTTTTTTTAAAAAATCATTAATTTACCAATCTTTTTACTTCTCTGCATAATTAAATCCTCCTACAAATTCATAATACCTGAATTCATTTATTGCCTTCTGAACCACATTCATAATTTTTTAAACAATAAAAAAATCATAAGATAAAACGATCATTAAAAGTGGGATAGCTATTGCTAATGCTAAAACAAGAAACGGCACCATGCAGAACAGAGCAAGCATTGCCACAGCACCCTGTAATAAATTTTTAAATTCTACTGGAAAAGCTTTGATACCATTGCGAAACAAATACCATGTGTACATTATCCCAATAATGAATAATATTGCTATCGCCTCATGATGATAATAATATTGTGTTGCTAAATAGTCTTCCATATCCCCTCCTTTTGACATTTTATTCTCAAGCCCCTTTTTACATCTCCTCTACATTTTTTTTAAGGTAATGGTCCTAAAAATCCTATCATTTCCTTGGTTGAACAACTGGTCCCAAAACAATTTTTTTCTCCTTTTTTTGTTGTCAAATAACTAAAAATTAAAACTAAATTTCTTGATTCTCCTATTTATTAAATAAATCATTATATAATTTAAAATTAATTGAACCAATTCTTTAAAATCACTATAAATTTCGTTTTACTTACCTCCTTGTGTTTCAATCAATTCTAACAATTCTTTTAATTTTGCGTCAACCAGTTCCTGAGTTTTTGCTTCAATATTTAAACGAACTAATGGTTCAGTATTTGATTTACGCAAGTTAAATCGCCAATCATCATACTCTACAGTAACTCCATCAATATGGTCAATTTTACCATCATTATATTTCTTGGTTACCAATTTTATTAATTTATCTTTATCCTTAACTTCTCTATTTATTTCGCCTGAATTAGGGTACTTTTGTCTATAAAAATCAGCTATTTCAGACATTTTTTGGCTATTTTTAGACAAAAACTCCAAAATAATCAAAAACGGAATCATGCCATTATCAGCATAAAAATTATCTTTAAAATAATAATGTCCAGATGTTTCGCCGCCAAATAATATATCTTCATCTCTCATTGTATCTTTAATAAAAGCATGCCCAGGTTTATTGACAATCAATTCCCCTTGCAAATTCTCAACCTCATCTTTAATTGCCCAAACCAGTCTGACATCACAAAGGACTTTACTTCTAGGTTGTTTATCTAAAAAATATTTTGCTAAAATTGCTGTAATATAATACGCATCCACAGGCTCCCCTTTTTCATCAATAAAAAAACAACGATCAGCATCACCATCCCAGGCGACACCAAAATCTGCTTTTTCTTTTTTAACTAATTCAGAAATTTCCTTTCTTCTTTCAGGAATTTTTGGATCAGGTCTGCCTTTGGGAAAACTACCGTCAGGTTCAAAATTCAAACCCACGATTTCAATCGGTAAATCTTTTAGCATTTTCTTCAAAACTACACCAGCCATACCAAAATTTGCGTCAGCAACTATTTTCATAGGTTTAATCTCACTAGAATCAATAAATGACAAACAATGGTTTAAATAATCTTCAAGAATATCTTTTTTTATTATCTCACCTTTCTCTGGTTCAATTATTTCTTGGTTTTTCAAAACTACTTCTTTAATATCCATAATCCCTGTATCAGCAGAAACAGCGATCGCCTTTTCACGAACAAATTTCATGCCATTATATTCCGCAGGATTATGTGAAGCAGAGATTGTCATACCGCCTCCAAAGTCATATTTTGCCACAGCAAAATAAAGCATATCAGTAGAAATTGTCCCAATATCAATCACATCATAGCCAGCATTAGTCAATCCCTTGGCTGCTGAATCCCATAAACTTTGAGATGAATCACGGACATCTTTACCCAAAACAATAGCGTTTTTGGGTTTAAAAACTTGCACATACGCTTGAGCTATTTTATAAACCACTTTTTCGTTTATTTCTTCAGGGTAAATACCTCGAACATCATAGCCTTTAAAAATCTCTTGTTTAATTTCCATAAAAAATCGCTAAATTATTTTAACCACAAATTAAGCGTGAAGTCACTTTACAACATACCTAAAATTATATTATAATTAAAGCATATTTATACTAACTTTAGTATATAAAATTTAACTAATTAAAGCAAAAAAATTTATGACGATTTTAGCTATTGTCGGCATTGTTATTGTTATAATTGTTGCCTGGTTAATAGGAGTTTATAATTCATTAATCAAAAGCAGAAACAGAGTTGACGAAGCCTGGTCTGATATTGATGTTCAATTAAAAAGAAGATATGATCTTATCCCAAATTTGATTGAAACTGTCAAAGGTTATGCTTCACATGAAAAAGATGTTTTTCAAAAAGTTACTGAGGCAAGAGCAAATGCTATGGGCGCCAAAGGGATAGAAGAAAAGGGTCAGGCTGAAAACATGCTTAGCCAAACTTTAAAATCACTTTTTGCTGTTGCAGAAGCTTATCCTGAATTAAAAGCAACTGATAATTTCGCCAAATTACAAGATGAATTAACTGATACTGAAAATAAAATCCAAGCTTCAAGAAGGTTTTATAACGGTAATGTCCGAGACTTTAATACCAAAATCCAAATTTTTCCAAATAATGTTGTGGCTGGAATGCTTGGTTTCAAAAAATACGACTTTTTCCAAATCGATAATGCAGAAGAAAAAGAGAATCCAAAAGTTAAATTCTAGTCATTTACTAATCTACAAATTAGCTACGAATCTACTAATAATAACCATTAGTAGATTCGCGGAATATTCGTAGATTCGCAGCATCCTATGTATAATCAAATAGATTCAAACAAAAGAAAAACCGTTATTTTGATGACAATTTTTATTGTATTTGTTATTTTTTTGGGTTGGTTGTATGGAAAAATTTCCGGAACTGGGTATATTGGTTTAGGTCTAGCGCTAATCGTTTCTTTTCTTATGACTGTTTTTAGTTATTTTAGTGGCGATAAAGTAGCCTTAAAAACGTCTGGGGCTAAATTAATTAAAAAAGAAGACAATCCCTATTTATATAATATAGTAGAAAATTTAACAATTACTTCGGGGTTACCAATGCCCAAAATACATATTATTAATGATCCAAATATAAATGCTTTTGCTACTGGTAGAGATCCTCAGCACGCTTCAATTGCCATTACTCAAGGTGCTCTTGATAAACTGAGAAAAGAAGAATTAGAAGGCGTAATTGCTCATGAGATTTCACATATAAAAAACTATGATATTCGTCTAATGATGGTTGTTATTATCTTGGTCGGTATAATTGCTCTTTTAGCTAACTGGATGATAAGAGGTTTTATTTTTAATAAAAATGATCGTAGTAAAGGTAAAATCGGCGGTATTTTAATTATTGTTGGCATTGTTTTGGCTATATTATCCCCGCTAATTGCTCAAATTATACAATTAACTATTTCCCGAAAAAGAGAATTCCTGGCTGACGCTGACGGCTCGCTTTTGACCAGATATCCAGCAGGATTGGCTAACGCTTTAGAAAAAATATCAAGGGATAAAATGCCCCTTAAAAAAGTTAATAATGCAACCGCACACTTATATATTGCAAACCCTTTTGGCCAAACAAAAAAAATCATGGCTAGACTTTTTTCTACTCATCCTCCAATTGAAGAAAGGATCAGTAAATTACGCCAAATGGCTTAAACTTTAAAATTAAAAACAAAAAAATGGAAAACAAAAACACCTTTCTTTTTGGCGAATCTTTTGCCATATTAAAAAAAACCTGGGCAGACTTAATTCTTATACTTTTTCTAGTCATTTGTGTAATCTTAGGACTTTTTATTATTCTTTCTGGAATTTATTATCTTTTATTTGCCTCTGGTCTGGTTAGCACAAATCTTTTCTATACTTTTCGTTTATTTTGGACCATATTAACTTATATTTTAAGTTTTTTAATTGCAGTTATTGCTCAAATTCTTGTTATCACTCATTTAATCAAGCCTGGAATTGACTTTAAAACAAACCTAAGTCAGGTTAAAGAAAATTTTGTCAGCTTCCTTGGCTTAAGTATAATTTTGAATATTATTTTCTTTTTATTTACCCTGCCTATTTATGTGGCCGTCTTTTTATTTATTTATAATAATTTTGTTTTGGGTGTAATTGCCTTAGCCTTAGGGTTTGCTCTAACCATAGCTTTAACAGCTTATATGATTGCCGCACCATTTTTGATTATTGATAAAAATTTAAAAGTAATTGAATCATTAACCAAATCATTTCAATTAACTCATAAACATATTGGTCGTATCACAATAAATATAATTATTCTAGCTATAACAATAGTTATTTTAAACAGTCTATCTATTCTTATTATCTCAATTCCTGGAGCAGGACTAGTCCTAAGCACAGTTATTTCAATTTTCTTAATTTTATTTGCTTTTAGTTATATTTATGCAATTTACCAAGAAATAAAATCTAATGAATTATAATTTACTAAAAAATTTTTCAACCAACTATAAAGAAGCTTTGATCAAAGCTATTAATTTAGCTTGGCAAAAAAAACTAAAAACAGTTGCACCTGAACATATTTTACAAGGACTTGTTTCACAAAAAGGCAGTATTGGTTCAGAAATATTAATCAAAGCAAATTTTCCTTACAAAAATATTATTACTAAAAAAGGTAAACTAGACAGTAAAAGTACCTACCCAGGATTTGATACAAAAACTATTCAAATCATAGAATCATCAGCTTCAATTGCTTTTCGTCATAACCACCCGTATATAGCAACAGAACATCTATTATTATCTTTACTTGAAAATCAAGACGAAAATTTACAAAAAATTTTTAAATCAAATAAAATTAATCAAAAGTTTGTCAAAGATCAAATTGCTCTAATTTTTAATAGTACTGCTAAATTCCAAAACTTCACTTCATCTTTAAATGACTATGAACTACCAGGGAATGAAGAGGATTTAACAGCAGTTTACAACCCAACTACAGCTTCCAAAAAATCTGTCCTAGAAAGTTTAACTACTAATTTAACTGATAAAAAAATCCAAAAAAATATTGATCCAGTAATCGGAAGAGGACTCGAGATTGATCGGCTGACAGAAATCTTGATGAGACGAACCAAAAATAATCCTTTAATTCTTGGTGACCCCGGAGTAGGAAAAACCGCTATTGTCGAGGGTTTAGCCAAAAAAATTTCCCAAGGTGAAGTCCCAGAAATTTTAGCTAACAAAAAAATATTATCCCTTGATATCTCATTAATTGTTGCCGGAACAATGTTTCGTGGTGAATTTGAAAACCGCATGAAAAATATGCTGGAAGAGATTAAAAAAGATCCTAATATTATTATTTTTATAGATGAAATTCATAATATAATTGGGGCTGGCTCTACTCAAGGATCAATGGATATTGCTAACATTCTCAAACCTGCTCTGGCTAGAGGTGAAGTGAGATGTATAGGCGCAACAACATATGAAGAGTATAAAAAACATCTTGAAGGTGATGCAGCTCTAGAAAGAAGATTCCAACTGATTAAAGTTAAAGAACCAAGCAAACTTCAAACCAAACAAATACTAGATGGAGTAAAACACAATTATGAAAACTATCATGGGGTAACAATTACTGATGAAGCAATCGATACAGCTATTCAATTAAGCTCCAAACATATCACAGATCGTTTTTTTCCTGATAAAGCTTTAGATCTTATCGACGAAGCTTCATCAAAAATTAAAATAGAACAAAAACAAGATAAAGATACTCAAAAATTAAAACAAGTCCAAGTGAAACTACTGGAAATAAAAAATGCTAAAGAAGAAGCAGTGATTAATGAAAATTTCAAACAAGCAATTATTTTCAAAGCTCAAGAAAGAGATACTCAGGAAGAAATTAATAAAATCAAAGTAACTTTGAAGAATCAAAACAAGACTAATCCTTTGATTGGTAAAAAAGAAATTTGTCAGACAATATCCAAGATCACCAGTATCCCTTTAAAAGAATTACTAATGGAAGAAAGACAAAAATTCCTTAAACTTGAGAATATCTTAGCTAAAAAAATAATCGGGCAAGAGGAAGCTTTGAAAGTTTTAGCTCAGGCAATAAGAAGATCCAAGGCAGGCATCAACAGACAAAACAAACCGCTTGGTTCATTTATATTTATTGGTCCAAGTGGTACAGGCAA
>JAUVKC010000023.1 GCA_030592165.1 Candidatus Buchananbacteria bacterium
CAGTACACCAGCCTGTTCCATAGCTTTGAAGTGATTCTACTAAAGGCATATGATCAGAACCTTGAGCATATTTCATCCACTCACCTTCTGTATTAATTAATTTGTTTTGTTCTGTTGGTGTAACTTTTTCTATGGCATAAGCGTAAAGTTTACCAAAGTTTTCTGATTGAATAATTTTTTGTAATTCTTCATTACCATTTTCTACTGGTATATCTTCCTTATTAACTTTTTTAACTATTATATCTATAACATAAGCTAGCGCTTCTCTATTTAAATCTGGAAAAGGCGCGACTGTATTTTTTTTACGTTTAGCAAAAGCATGTTTTTCCTTATCAAAAGATGCTAATTTAAGCATGCTTTTAAACGACCAATACTTGGCCCAAACAGGATAAACACTTGCGTCAGGGCCAGAAAAATACTCTACCCAGTTATCCAGAGTTGATTCTTGATCTGCCACAAGAACTTCTGCATGTTGTTTTTTATCTATTTCAATATCACCATGACCTTGTTCACGAGCTAGACGTTTTTGTAAATTCCAATAACTTTGAGGGATATTTTTTGGCTTAATAACGTATTGTTTATGATAATATTTTTTGATTCGTTCTAAAACTCGCGGATCATCATAGTGACCATGAGTTTTTTCTATAACTTTAAACCAAGCCTCAAGTTTATCTTTAGGTTTTTGTGATGTTTGTTCACCTTTCTTTTTCTTTCGTTTCTGTTCGTGCTCTACTTCTTTTGAAGTATGGAATTTAGGATCTTTTTGGTGAATAAATTGTTCGCCTGGTTGTTTCATAATATTAATGCGAATATACGAATAATGCGAAGCTACGAATTTTTTAAATATTTTTTTATTTTATTTTCAAAGATTTTTTGTTCTATCTTTTCTTCTTTTTTATAATTTAAATTTAATACACGTCTAGGTTTTATATATCTTTGTCTAAAATTAACGATCAATCCTAATTTTTTATTATAAGAGTTTAAATATCTTTGTACCTGATAATAATCCTGTTTTGTTATAAACATTTTAGTTTTTAATTCTAATACAATACAGTCCTCAATAATAAAATCTAAAATATTTCGTCTTGCTTTCTCACCGTCAAATGCCTGGGGTAATACTTTTTCTCTTTCATAGTTTATACCATTTTCTGCAAATAAAGTCTCAAGATAATCTCCATACTGTTTTTCATTTAAATAACGACCTAATTCATTCTGAACATCAAAACAAATCCCCGTTATTTTGTAAGATAATTCTGGATACAAAATATCATTTCTATGTAATTTTTTATTATTCATAAATTATTATTCGTTGATTCGTATTTTATTCGTTAATTCGCATTAAACTAAACCCCTTGCAACCTGATCAATCGTCCCTGCCCCCATAATCAAAACAACGTCATCTGATTTAACATTATCTAATATCATTTCTTTTGTTTTATCTAAATCAGGAGAATATACAATTTTCGGATCATTGACTTCAGCTACAATATCTTGTGAACTAATTTGATCCTCTTCTTCCCTACCAGCTACATCATATATTTCCGAAAGAATAACCAAATCAGCCTGACTTTCGACAAAAGTTTTGACAAATCCATTGAACAATTTTTTTGTTCTTTTTTTCTGATGCGGCTCAAAAGCTACTATTAATCTTTTATCAGGATAAAATTCTTTGGTAGCTTGAATTGTCTTGGCAACTTCTGTTGGATGATGGCCATAATCAGAAATAATCAAGGCACCATCTTTATCTTCACCTTGACCTGATAACTGCCCAACAATTTCAAAACGCCTCCAGGCACCCTTATACTGCGCTAAGGCGTCTTTAATTGTATCAAGCTTAATATTTATTTCCATGGCTAAAAGGAGTGGACCTAGAGCATTTAAAATATTAAATTTACCAGGAATCTGCAAATTAAAATCTTTAAGTTCCTGCCCCTTATAAACTGGTTTAAATATTTGCCTGCCGTGATCAACCTTGATATTTCTGGCAATCAAATCAGCTGATTCATTTTCGATCCCATAACTCAAAACCTGACAATCTGGTTTTTCTATTTGTTCTTTCAAAACAGGATCATCTGCGTTATAAATAAAATAGCCGTCATGAGGTATCTTATTTATAAATTCCTGAAACACTTCAATTGTATGATTAAGATCAGTAAAATAATCAGGATGTTCAAACTCGATATTATTTACAATAACTATCTTGGGGTTTAAATTAAGTAAATGCGACTTATACTCACAAGCTTCTACTATAAAATAATCACTTTTACCCATTCTTAAATTACCGTCCCATTCTTTTATTTTTGAACCAACAATAACAGTGGGATCTAAACCTGCTTTATCAAATATTAATCCAGTCATAGCTGTAGTTGTTGTTTTACCATGAGTAGCAGTTATAGCGATGGTAGTTTTATCCTGAGAAAATTGCCCTAAAAACTCAAAATAATTCATAATTTCTACTTTCAACTTTTTACTTTTAACTAATTCCTGATTATCATCTTGCACAGCTGCAGTATAAACAACCAGATCAACATCATCTGGCACATTTTCTTTTTTATGCTCACCAATTACAATCTTTGCTCCTAGCTTTTGCAATTGTTTTATCAAATCCGAATCAAACATATCTGAACCTGTTACTTCTTTTCCCTGTGTAATCAAAAGCTTAGCAACAGCAGAAATGCCGATACCACCGATGCCGATGATGTGTGCTTTTTTTATTTTAGATAATTCCATTTATTTTTTCGCAATTGTAATTATATTTCTTGTGTTAGCTACATTTTTAATGATTTCAAAACCAGCTTTTTTGACTAATCGAGTTGTTGTAATTTCATTAAAAGCATAAATATATCGTAAATACTTATTTTGCCATGGTATAAAAACATCCTGCAAATCAAGATTCTTAGCTTTTACACCTTCAATAATTTCTTTGTTAGGTTCAGCGATTTTTAAAAGACTGTATTTAATGATATATTTAATATATCGTTTTTGGAGTAAGTTCCAGTTTGTCATTAATAATTTCCCGCCTGGCTTTAATACTGAATAAGCGTTTTGTAAAGCTTGCAAACGCAACTTTGAACTTGGAATATGATGTAGGGTTGCGACTAATAAAACGATATCATACTTGTTTTTCAATTTTGATAAATCCAGAATATCCATTGTTTCAAAATCGTATTTAGGCCATTTTTTTTGAGCCTCAAGTACCAGATTCGCTGAATTATCAATTCCTAAATAATTTGGTTCAAACTCTTTCAGCATAGCTAAAAGTCGGCCATTACCACAACCAATATCAAGAACATCTTGACCTTTTTGCAAATATCCTTTAAAATACTCAAATTCAGGCCATAGCCTGGCACGACTCTGTGAAAAGTCAGAAGCTATAGCGTCATAAAGCTCTTTGTTTTTGAGTAATATTTTTAAGGCTATTGTTTGTTTCATGTGTTTAATAATGTTTATTAAGTTAAATGAGGTTAGATAATGTTTAATCATCAATTAACTTCACTTAACCTCAAATACCCTTATGAACGTCTATCAAGAGATAGTAAAAAAATTAAATAGTGGTAAAATCACTAATCATAAAGACCTCAATTACCAGACCAGGAAAATTTCTGGTAGTTTTCATATTGCAGCACCTTCAAAAATTAATTTACTTAAAGCTTACCAAAAATTAGTAAAAAATGAAACCATTAAACCCAATCCTGTTTTAGCTAAATTATTAACAAAACGGGAAATCAGGACTCTTTCAGGCGTAGCACCGATAGCTGTATTAACAAAACCATACGAATGTCCAGGTCAATGTGTGTTTTGCCCAAACGAAAAAGCTATGCCTAAATCATATTTATCAAACGAACCAGCTGTAATGAGAGCAATTTTATGTAATTTTGATGCTTTTAAACAAGTTGAATTGCGTTTACGGGCCTTAAAAAATACAGGTCATCAAACAGATAAATGCGAACTTATTATAATGGGCGGTACTTGGTCATATTTACCAAAAAGATACCAAACTCAGTTTATCAAACGATGTTTTGATGCTTTTAATGGCAGAAAAGCCAAAAATCTTGAACAAGCTCAAAAATGGAATGAAAAAGCTAAGAACCGGGTAATAGGTTTAACACTGGAAACTCGGCCTGATTACATTGATGTCAAAGAAATCAAACGGATGCGTGAACTTGGTTGTACCAGAGTTGAAATCGGTGTGCAAACCATTGATGATAAAATACTAAAATTAACCAAACGGGGTCACCTAACTGATCAGACAATTATAGCCACTAAGTTATTAAAAGACGCGGGATTAAAAGTCTCATATCATACAATGCCCAACCTACCTGGATCAACACCTGCCAAAGATTTAAAAATGTATAAAGATTTATTTAGCAATCAGAACTTTCAGCCTGATATGCTTAAAATATATCCTTGTGTAGTAACCAAAGATTCCAAGCTAAACCAATGGTACAAAAAAAAGAAATTCAAACCATATACTGACAAACAACTTCTGGATCTAATGATTAAAGTAAAAAAATTAATTCCCCGATATGTTAGAATTACCAGACTAATTCGTGACATTCCAAGTGAAAGTATTTTAGCTGGTAATAAAATTTCAAATCTACGTCAGCTAATCCATGATCAACTCAAAAACACTGGCGAATTTTGCCAATGCATAAGATGTCGTGAAGCAAGGAATACCCAATTTACAATGAACAATGCACAATTATCAATAAAAAAGTATCAAGCCTCTCAAGGTACTGAATATTTTTTAAGCTATGAATCAAAAGACAAAAAAACTTTATTTGCTTTTTTGAGATTAAGATTACCAAAAAATATTGATCCTCAATTAATAAAAGCCTTACCAGAAATTAAAGATGCAGCTTTGATTCGCGAAGTCCATACCTACGGTCAGTTAATTCCTCTTAAATCAAAAACAAAAGCTGTTCAGCATATTGGTCTGGGGAAAAGACTTATCAAAGAAGCTGAAAAAATTGCTAAGCAAAATAAATTTAATACAATCACTGTTATTTCAGGTATTGGCGTCAGAGAGTATTACAAGAAACTAGAGTATAAACTGTCTGAAACATACATGACAAAAGAGCTTTAATTATCCACACCATCGTTTTCCTAAAAAAAATATTTATGATATTATATAAATATTCAGAATGTTGGTTTAATGCGAGATGTTGATGATGGATGCAATGTTCCTTGGAAATTCCCAAAAACCAAACCAAATTTTAACTAAAAATAAAAATCATCAATCAAACCCCTTTCTGATTGTTTCCCGTAATTTATTACGGGAAACAATAAAAAAATCAACCAGTTAAAAAACTGGAAATTGATATAGGTTCGTAAACCAGCCCTTTTTTACGTTGACCTCCTTTCCTGGGGGTCCATGAGGGTCCCAAACATAAAATTCCGGATGATTTATGGCGGTAAAACTCATAAATAGAGATAAAAGCGCTTGCGCTTGAACCATAAATCATCTGGTTTTTCACATAAGGCCATCAGTAAAATGATGTCCTTTTTACTTTGACAAATATACAAATTACCATTAAAATACAATTATTATGAAAAACTTAGGACAAACCGATCCAAAAATTTATCAGAAAATTAGAAATGAACTTGATCGTCAAAAAAACGGTCTTATTTTGATTGCCTCTGAAAATTTCACATCAACTGCCGTACTAGAAACAATGGGAACTGTTTTAAATAATAAATATGCTGAAGGTTATGCCAAAGCAAGATATTATACGGGGAATAAATTTATCGACAATATTGAAACATTAGCCATTGAACGAGCAAAAAAATTATTCAAGGCTGAACATGCTAATGTCCAACCACATTCAGGAACTACAGCAAATTTAGCAGCTTATTTTAGTTTGTTAAAACCAGGTGATAAAATACTTTCCATGGACTTAGCTTGCGGAGGTCATTTATCTCACGGTGCCAAAGTAAGTCTTGTTGGTCAGCTTTTTGAACCGATTAGTTATACAGTCAATAAAAAAGACGGTTTAATTGATTATGACCAAATAAATGAATTGGCTAAAAAAGAAAAACCACAATTAATAATCAGTGGGGCTACTGCTTATCCTCGACAAATCGATTTTGAAACTATTGGTCAAATTGCCAAAGATAACAATGCTTACCATCTTGCTGATATTTCTCATATTGCTGGTTTAATTATTGCCGGACAGCATCCAGAAGCTACACCTTTTGCTGACATTGTAACTACAACTACTCACAAAACCATGAGAGGTCCAAGAAGTGCTATTATACTTTCAAAAAATAAGCTGGCTAAAAAAATCGACACATCTGTTTTTCCTGGTACTCAAGGCGGTCCTTTAGAACAAATGATCGCAGCTAAAGCTGTTTGTTTTCAAGAAGCTATGACTGATAAATTTACTAATGATCAAATACAAACAGTAAAAAATGCTAAAAAAATTGCTCAGATTTTAATTGATAATGATCTTAAACTTATCACCAACGGAACTGATAATCATTTAATTTTAATTGACTGCACTCCATTGAATATTACTGGAAAGCAAGCTGCTCTTGCTCTGGAAAAAGTCGGGATTTATACTAATTTTAACACAATACCTTTTGACTCTCGTCCAGCCAAAGATCCTTCTGGTTTACGTCTTGGCACACCAGCCTTAACTACTCAAGGTATGAAAGAAGCTGAAATGGAAATAATCAGTCAAGTAATTATTGATATATTGAAAAACCCACAAGATAATAATATAAAATTAAAAGCCAAAAAACTTGTCCAAGAATTAACTCAAAAATTTCCTATTTATCAGGAACTAAAATATTAAATTACTTTAAGCTCAAAGCATTCTGCCCTTTGCTCACAGCCAAAAATATATGCCAAAAGCAAAACTCATTGACGGCAAAAACATTGCTGAAAAAACCTTAGACGCAGTAACTCAAAAAGTCGCTAAACTTGAACACAAACCAGGATTAGCAGTTATTTTAGTTGGTGATAATCCATCTTCTCAACTTTATATCAAATTAAAACAAGAAGCCTGCGAAGAAGTTGGTATTAATTTTCATTCTTATTTACTTGAAGAAAATGTTATGGAAGAAAAAATTATTGAAGTAATAAATTTTCTTAATAACGATCAAGAGACAACCGGTATTTTAGTTCAGCTGCCTTTACCTCCAAAATTTAATACAGACAAAATCATTAAAGCCATTGATCCAAAAAAAGACGTAGATGGCTTTCATCAAAAATCAAAATTTATTTCACCAAATATTCTTGGTATCATTGAATTGCTCAATTCAACCGGCACAGATTTAAAAAACAAAAAAATCACTATTTTAAGTAATTCACAAAAATTCGCTAAACCATTTGATAAATTATTAAAAACTAGTGATGTTAAATGGCTTGATCCCAAATCTCCAGCCCCAATGCTCCAAGTCCAATGCCAAAAATCCGATATTCTAATAGTTGCAATTGGCAAGCCTAAATTCATCAAACCTGAAATGATTAAAAAAGACGCGATTTTAATTGATGTTGGGATCAATAAAGTAAAAGATAAAATAATTGGTGATATTGATCCAGGATGTGATAAAGTAGCTTCTTGGCGTTCACCAGTACCTGGCGGAGTTGGGCCTATGACTGTAGCGATGTTATTGCAAAATTTAACTAGTATAATAAAATAATCTCAAATTAATTCACAACAAAAAACGTCCCTAATCAAAAGACGTTTTTTTTAATCGCCCCCCCATTGTCATTCTGCCTATCCGCCTTTGGCGGGAGGACACGAAGATTCTATAAAATGGGTGTAGCAGATCCTTCATTCTTCAGTCCGTCGCCTGACATAAAAGGCTTTGGTCTACGAAGGCAGAATAACAATGGGAAGCTGAGTTGTTCTTTTTATTTATTTATTTTCTTTTTCCCATGCTTCAACCAATTCATCATCAATATCTATCAAAATTACTTTTTCCAAATCATGTGGCTGAAACTTTTTCAATTCTTCAATCATTATCTTGGCTGCTTCTTTCTTAGGAAACTCCCCTACTCCAGTACCCAAGCCAGGCATAGCTATAGATTTTATTTTCTGATCATCAGCCAAAAGCAAAGCTCCGCGTATAGACATGGCCACATTATAACTAACAGCTTTTTGGGCTGGGCTTTCCATTGTGGGTGCATGGATAACAACTTTATATGGCAATTTACCGGCCTTAGTAGTAACTGCTTTACCGATTTCCAATGGA
Organism: Candidatus Buchananbacteria bacterium; assembly: GCA_030592165.1. Taxonomy (GTDB): domain Bacteria; phylum Patescibacteriota; class Patescibacteriia; order CAIXNZ01; family CAIXNZ01; genus JAUVKC01. The sequence continues at coordinate 8,203 of JAUVKC010000023.1, forward strand.
GCTTTATCAGTTATTTCTCTTTCGATTTCCTGACCACCTGCTTTAACTATAGCTGCTGCTGATCCTCCCCCCATCCAACCAAAAGAATTCGACGGGTTAACAATCGCTTCTGCGTCTACTTTTGTTATGTCACCTTTTTGGATTTTGATATCTAGCATAAAATTAGTTTAAAGTTAGAAAGTTTATAAAGTTAAAAGTTGTTATTATTATACAACAAATATGTATCCTTTGTCATTACAATACTACTTAATTGCCTGAGAGAGGGGTAACAGATTCTTCCTGAGGTCAGAATGACAGGGGGTGCGGGGCGGACAGGCAGAATGACAAAGGGGGCGGTTTAAGGGGTGGGGTTGATTATAGGTCATCGTATCTTACGGTTTTTAAAAATTCACCGCCAGAAAAAGGTTGGTCTTCGTTGCCATAGCCTTCATAATCTGAGTTATCATCATCGTCATCTTCTTCGTAATTTTGACCATCTTCGTTAACTTGCCATGGTTCAAACAAGGAATCATCAAGCTCAGAAATAAAACTTGAAGGTTTGTTAATACTTTCTCCGGTTGCAAAAGAAAAAGAGATTATTGGATAAGTTAAATATAATTCTTCTTTGGCTCGAGTAACTGCAACATAAAAAAGTCGACGTTCTTCTTCTATTTCCTCAGGATGATCATATATTTTATAATGAGGGAACTGCCCTTCTGCCAGACCGATAACAAAAACATATTTCCATTCCAAACCTTTAGCTTGATGAATAGTGCTTAAAACAAGTGACTCATCTGGAGCCTCCTGATACCCTTCAACTCTTTCACCTTTAAAACCTTCTGATAAGGTCACATCAGATAAAAAATCCTCAAGCTTTTCATATTGCGTAGCAAAATTAGCCAATTGATTAAGATCCTCTATCCTATCTTTAGCATTATCAAAATTAGCTTTTAAATAAGTTTCGTAATCAGCTTTTAAAATTTGATTAATGGCAGTAGCAATAAAATTCTTATTTTTTTTAAGTAAATAATTCAAAAGTCCGTTTAATTTCTCAAGACTATTAATAATCTTTTTACCTCCAGGTATTTGACCTAGTCTCTCAACAGCAGATTTCAAATTTTTTGTTTGGCTAATTTCCTGCCAGACTTTATCTGCAGTTGAATTACCAATACCATCATATAAAAGTAAAATTCTTTTCCAAGAAAGTTCATCCTGATAATTACTTATAAGCTTCAAATAAGCGACAACATCTTTGATGTGAGCTTGTTCAAAAAATCTCATACCTCCACGCATTTGGTACGGGATATTACGTTTATTTAATTCAAGCTCCATGGCCATTACCTGAAATGATGAACGAAACAAAATAGCTACATCATTTAAGCTGGCTCCTTCTTCTTGTAATTCCAAAATTCGCTGAGCTATAAATTGAGCCTGCTGATCAGAATCTTTAAGAGCTACCAAAGCTGGTTTTTGTTTTGATTCAATGACAGCTTCTAATTCTTTATCATATTGATTCTTGTTGTGTTTAATACTTTCATTGGCCAATTCAAGTATTTCTGGTGATGATCTATAATTTTGTTCAATCTTATACACCTTTGTCTTCTTATAATGTTTTGGGAAATCTAAAATATTATTTATATCAGCTGCCCGAAAAGAATAAATCGACTGGCAATCGTCACCCACAACTAAAACATTTTTATGGACAGAACCTAGTTCATAAATTATTTGCGACTGAATATGGTTTGTGTCCTGATATTCGTCAACTAAAATGTATTGAAATTGAGTAGCTAATTTTTCTTTGATCTTTTTATCCTGCTGTAATAGTTTCAACCAATTATTCAATAAATCATCAAAATCCATAACATTGGTTTTTAACTTTTTATCTTGATAACCTTTATTAATTGCTTCAATAACTGGAATTAATTGCGGATCTAAAAATGAATATTTTTCTTCAATTACTTTTTTTATTGATTGTTGTGAATTGGCAGCAAAGCTAATAACTGATAAAATAACTTTTGGTTTAGGGAAATATTTATCTTTATAAGGAATATTGCCTTCACCCATGACGACTTTCAATAAATTAATTGAGTCTTCCCTATCCAAAATATTAAAATTACTATTATAACCAAGTACTTTGGCGTAGCGGCGTAAAGTCGCATTACCAACATGATGAAATGTTCCACCCCAAAGACCTTTTGGCTGGCATTTGAGAAGTACCTCTACCCTATTAAGCATTTCCTTAGCAGCTTTATTAGTAAATGTAAGTAAAAGTATATTTTTGGGGTTAACTCCCTTTTCAATCAAATAAGCAACCCGATAAACAAGTGTCCTAGTTTTACCAGAACCTGCTCCAGCCAAAACTAAACAAGGTCCCTCACCATGAAGCACTACTTCTAATTGTTCTTTATTTAATTCTTTCTGATAATCTATTTTAAAATTATCCAGACACACATCTTCTTTTTTAAGATTATATTTTTTCATATTTTTGTCACCCTGAGTGCCTGTCTCCCGAGTCTTGATGGCAGACAGGCGATAGGCAGGTAGTCGAAGGGTTATATTTTTTCATAAGCTTATTGTAGCATAAAAAATCTACGATCAAAAATTCCCGAATACGCTAGGACTGACAGGTTTTACTTATCTTGCAATAAAAAAAGACCCGCTTTTCAGCAGGTCTGTATTGAAGTTGTTGATTGACGAATTAATTTATTCGCCTTTTAAGCAATATTCAAAGACACAACCATCTTTGAATCGCCAGTCATCATCATTTCCAGTAACGTTTTCAAGAATCGGAATAAGTTCGCACCAGGGATAACCACCGCCAGTACTCGGATGGTATGAACTGTAGCATTCAAATTCATCATTAATGCCAAATCGAAAATGTTCAAGTTGTTTCATTGGCACAAAAACCAAAGTTGGCAGACCACCAACACCAATTTGCCACGAGAAACGAAGTTGAATCAGAGCATCTGGTGATTGTTCGTAAATGCTACCAGATAATAATTGTTCAATCCCCTTAGGTGGCCATCGTTTACGGAAAGGCTGAGTCAGAGTATGATAATGCCATCTCAACTTCCAATATAATTTCTGCCAAATAGGTCGATCATCTTCATTATAGAAAAAATCTTCCTCATCCCACTGACTCGGAAGCCCCTTAGCTGGAAGAATGAATTCCTCGTAACGCTCGTGTTGAGCCTGCATGATTTGGCTAACCAGCTCCCCGTCCTGTCTGCAAACTGGAAATGTTCGATTTTGTAAATCATACAAAAGCAGTGAGCGCTCAATCGGCCAATATCTGGAAAACATCAACTCATTAAGACGTCCACGAACTTGTGAGAATGGTTGTTTCAACAACATATACACCTCAGCACATTCCTCGTGGGAGGTTTCAGGCTTAGGATGAATAACATTATTGTAACAGTAGTACATTAGCCAATTTTCGCGATCTGTGAGCGTTTCCAGAAGATGTTTAGATACAATAACATCTTGGGTTTCACGCAAACCCATCCAAAGTTTGTAATGTGCGCGACTCGCCTTAAGCTCATGGCTTAGTTTAGCAAGACGACATGCTAATTGCGTAATCTGGACATCGTCCATTTGCTCAATTTGTTCATCAGTTAGTTGTTCCAATTCCGCATCCGTTAATTGTTTCAGATCGATCATGTTCCTACCTCCTCATTTGATCCGCGTATCGCGGATCTGGTTAAATTGGTTGCTGTTGGGAAAACATTCTTCTTTTGGTTCCCTTTTCTTTTTATTTCACAGCTACCAAGGAGGTTTTAAGGTGGGGGTAAAATTACCCCCACCATTCAAAGAACCTAATCAGGTTCAGACTCATTTTTAGAACTCCCCAGTTCTTGAAGATTAAAAGCAAGTAATTGAGCATCAGCCTTATCTGCTTCACGAAATCTCTCTAATGCCTCTGGAGACTTTTTTAGCAGGAGTTCCAGAAGCTCCTTGTCAGAAAGATTATCATATTTACCCATTGAAATCACCATCTTCCTGCTCATCACATTCCATTTCACGAAGATTGAGAACCAAGAGCCATTTACTGTCTTCGTCCATTTGCCTATAACGTCCCGCGTCTTCCTTAGACATTGGATGATTGAGTAATTCACGTATCTCCTCATCTGTCAACTTCGAAATGTCCTCAGGTTTCATGATTTACCTCCTCGTCATGGCATTTCTGCCGGTTAAATTGGTTGCTGTTTGAAAACTATCTTTTTTTTGTTTCACAGCTACCGAGGAGATTTTTAAATATAAATGTACTTGTTAAAACAGCTTAGCGTATTTA
>JAUVKC010000020.1 GCA_030592165.1 Candidatus Buchananbacteria bacterium
TATTATTCAGTTTTACGCGATGTTCATAAAATTGGTTATATAATTGATTTTCTTACTAAAAAAAAGACGGAATCTGGTATTATCTATGCCGCGACCAGAAAAGAGGTTGATCATCTTTTAGATGTTTTAAGCGCTCAGGGACTTTCTGTTGCTAAATATCATGCCGGCATGGAAGAACATGACAGAAAACAGAGTCAGGAAGATTTTATTATGGAAAAAGTTAAAGTGATCGTAGCTACAAACGCCTTTGGTATGGGAATTGATAAATCTAATGTTAGATTTGTTATTCATAACAATATGCCGAAGAATTTAGAAGCATATTCTCAGGAATCAGGACGTGCAGGTCGTGATGGAGATGCAAGTGATTGTATCATGTTGTTTTCTAATAAGGATATTGTTTTAATGCGTTATTTTATAGATAATAGTGATGCTACCCCAGAAATTAAAAATGTTGAGGAACAAAAATTACAAGCTATGATTGATTATGTTTATACGCCTGTTTGTTTAAGGTATAAAATTTTACATTATTTTGCTCAGGAAAATATTAAGAATAAATGTGATAATTGTTATAATTGTAAACTAGAAAAATCCGCAGAAGTAAAAGACATGACAGTAGCCGCAATGAAAATTTTTAATTGCATGAACAAGATGAAACAAAATTTTGGTATGATTATGATCGCAGAAATTGTTAAAGGTTCACGTAATAAAAAGATTTTAGCAAATGGGTTTGATGAATTAGTTGAACATGCTAGTTTGGCTAAGTATTCACTGGTTCAGATAAAAAAACTGATAGGCTTATTAATTTCACATAAATATTTAATTTTAAGCCAAGGTGAATACTCAGTGCTTTCATTGAGTCCTAAGGCTATGCAAGTTATTGAGGGTGTGGAAAAAGTTTTAATAAAAATTAACAAAAATGAACAGGTAGTTAAAGAATATAAGAAAACGGAAAATCCACTTTTGGAAAAATTAAAACAATGGCGCTATGATCTGGCTCAAGAAGAACAGATTCCGCCATACATTATTTTATCTGATACTACTTTGAAAGAGTTAGTTAATTTATTACCAACTAGTGCTGAATCATTGGAGCAAGTTAAAGGTTTTGGTCAATTCAAAGTTCATAGCTATGGTGAGCGTGTTCTTGAAATTATAAATGGTTATCTTAAACAAAATAATATTTCTGGTAATATTAAAGCAGTTACTTATAAAAAAGATGATTTGGCAACTCATCAAATAAGTTATGGGTTGTATAAAAAAGGTCAGTCATTGCCATAAATTGCCAAACAAAGAGGTTTAAAGGTCGGAACTATAGGTGAACATTTGGTCAGATGTTCAGCTGAAGGCGAAGATGTTGATTGGGATGAATTTATTGATCCAGAGGAAGAGAAATTAATATCAAAAGCAATCGATAATCTTGGGGCAGAGAAATTAAGTCCGCTCAAAAATGTATTACCAGATAAGATTGATTATTTTACGATTAAAGCTGTTATTTGTAAAAATAGGTTGAGTTAAACAAGAGGCTTTGCCTTAAATAATTACGTTATGGAGTAAGTATGTGTCTCCAATGAAGGCTGAGCCTCAAATGACCCCGTGGGAATTTAAGAATCAGCCTTTTAAGATTTTTTTTGGGGGGTATCGGGTAACACCGAATTCATTCGGGGAGCAACGTCGTTCACCGAATGAATTCGGTGTTACCCGTTGGGAGGATGGTAAGCCGAATGAATTTAGTGTTGCCAGTTATTTATAAAAATAGGTTGAGTTAACAAGAGGCTTTGCCTTAAATAATTACGTTATTGAGTAAGTATATGTCTCCAATGAAGGCTGAGCCTCAAATGATTCGGTGGGAATTTAAGACTCAGCCTTCCGTGTTTTTCGGGTGAATGTAGTTGAGGGTGAATTCGGTGTTACCCGTTTAAATAAAAAAATGAGGTACAACCTCATTTTTTTATTTTTTAGCTAATTACCTATTATTTCTTTTTAATTATTTTTATACCTCTTAGTCCAAGGATTAATAATCCGATTATAATTATTTTAAGAATATAATGATCATTTAAATCAAAGAAATCTCGAGTCATTGGAGTTATTTGGAAGAAAATCAAATGGATGAGAATACTAAATGGTAGTGTTAGAAATAGCCAATTTAATTTTGGTACATCTAATCTTATTTTTTTAAAATACCTGGTTAATCGTGGTGAGAGTAAATAAATACCAAGAAAAGAAACTACAAAATCAAAAACAGCATAATCAAGAATACGAAATTGTCTGAGAAATTCTAATATATTCATAAAATAAATTACTTAATAAAAGTATTTTAACACAAGAGAAGAGAGAATACAATGTAAAGTTTTCAGCCGGGTGACAGGGAATCCCCGAATTTATTCGGGGAGCAAAGTCGTGCACCGAATCTGGCCTTGGCTTGGCCAAAAAGCCAAGACAGGTGAATTCGGTGTTACCCGTTGGGAGTATGGCGAGCCGAATGAATTTAGTGTTATTAGTTATTTGTAAAAATAGATTGAGTTAACAAAGAGGCTTTGCCTTAAATAATTACGTTATTGAGTAAGTATGTGTCTCCAATGAAGGCTGAGCCTCAAATGATCCCGTGGGAGTTTAAGGCTCAGCCTTTAGAGTTTTTTAGGGTGAAAATAGTTGGTGAATTCAAGGCAAAGCCTTTTAAGATTTATTCTTATTAATAGACAAATTTGTTTAATTTTGATATACTTTGTGAATTCTGAGTAAGATAATTTACTATTATAAAATTTCACATGAATAATGACGTAATAATACGCTTTGAAGAGGTAACGTTTGAATATCAAGAAAATAAACCTCTACTAGACGAGGTTAATTTTAGTGTGCGAACTGGTTCAAAAATTACGCTCATGGGGCAAAATGGTGCTGGGAAAAGTACTCTTTTTGAATTAATTAAAGGTACTCAAAAACCTAAAGATGGAAAAATCTCTGTTTCCCAAGACGCAACAATCGCTACCGCTCAACAAGTCATAGCTCGTGAAGATTTAGAACTAACTATTGAAGAATATTTTGCTAAAGCTTTTGAGATTAAACAAAATAATTTATTAAGCCAAATCAGTAAAGTTATGGAAGCTGTAAACCTGGCAATTCCAGTTGATTTTAAAGTGGGAGAACTTTCTGGTGGTCAACAAGCACGATTATTATTGGCTTATGCTTTAATCCAAAATCCTGACATATTACTTTTAGATGAGCCGACTAATAATTTGGATCAGGAAGGTATTGGCCATCTGATTAGTTTTTTATTAATGTATGAAAAAACATTGATAGTAATTTCTCATGATGCTGATTTTTTGAATTGTTTTACGGAGGGAGTTATTTATTTGGATTTAAGGACAAAAAAACTGGAAACATATGTTGGCGATTATTATTCTGTTGTTGAAGAAATAAATAATCGAATAGAACGTGAACGTAAAAAAAATGCTCAATTAGAAAAAAAAATTAAAGATAATAAAGAAAAAGTTAATTTTTTTGCCAATAAAGGTGGTAAGATGAGGAAACTGGCCAAGAAATTAAAAGATGAAACATATGATTTAGAAGAAGGTAAAATTGATGTGCGTACAGATGATAAAACAATTAGAGATTTTACTATTCCTAATCAAGAGATTGTTGGAAATATTGTTACTATAAAATCATTAACTGTTATTAAAAATCATGAGCCTGAAACTAAAGAGGTTGATATCCTTTTACGGCAAAAATCACGTTTACTTATTTTAGGACCCAACGGAATTGGTAAAAGTACTTTACTGCGAAAATTAGTTTCAGACAAAAATGAAGGCGTGGAAATTATGAAAGATATTAAAATCGGTTATTATAGTCAGGACTTTGCTACTCTTGATTACGACCAGACTGTTTTTGATAGTTTAGATAGTGTTCGGGACGAAGTTGATGTTCAGGATATGAGATCTGTTGCTGCTGGATTTTTAATCACTGGGGATTTAATGGGGCATAAGATTAAAGATCTTTCAGAAGGTCAAAAAGGTTTACTTTCTTTTGCCAGATTGGTTTTAATGAAACCAGGGTTATTAGTTCTTGACGAGCCTACTAATCATATTAATTTTCGTCATATCCCAATTATTGCCAAGGCTATTAATGAATATCAGGGAACTATAATTTTAATTAGTCATATGGAAGAATTTGTTAAAGAAATAGAAATTGAAGAGACACTTGATTTGGGGAAGATGTAAAAAAATAATATAGGGAGATAAAAAACGAAGGAGCGATTGGTCAATCGCTCCTTCGTTTTTTATCTCTTCGATTAGAATCTAATCAATAAATTTAACAGCAAACATTAAGACAATTCCTGCAATAAATACAAAAAATGAAAGGATAGATTTTTTAAAATTAGTTTCTTTGCGTATTTCTGGCATAAGATCAGAAGCAGCTATATAAATAAAGCCACCAGCAGCAAAAGGTAACAGGTATGGAATAATATTTTCAAGAGAAAGAGAAATAAAGTAGCAAACAATACCACCCAGGACAACTGTTAGGGCGACAATATAATTTATTATTAAGGCTTTCTTTTTTTTGAATCCGGCATGGATAAGTACTCCGAAATCACCGATTTCTTGTGGGATTTCATGCAGAGCAATAGCCATTGTAGTAACAATACCCAAATTAAAATCAATTATAAACGCGCCAGCTATAACCAGACCATCAATAAAATTGTGTAATGCGTCACCAAATAAATTCATATAACCAAAAGTATGAACCTCGCAGTTTTCTTTATGACAATGTCGCCAAAATAGCAGTTTTTCCATAAAAAAGAAAAAAATAAAAGCAATTAAGACAATCAGATATAATTTATTGATCTCTAGTACTTCCGTGGCTTCTGGTAAAAGATGCAAAAAAGCACCACCCATCAAGGCTCCGGCTGAAAGAGATACTAAAAAGATGGTTATTTTTTCAAGTGTTTCTTTCTTAAAATATAAAAACAAAACAGCCAGCCAAACGCATAAAGTAATTACTAGACAGGCAAGTGTGATGATAATTAAAGTGGTCATAATATTATTTAATTATTTTAGTTAGTTTTTTGAATTATTCTCTTGTGAGATCAATATCACAAGTAGGACATTTTAAATTTGAACAAGGAATTCCTTTTTTATGTACAATTTTGTAATTACATTTTTTACAGACACAATAGCCTTTAGGTCCTTTACCAGTTCCTTCTTTATTTTTTTCTTTAAATCTACCCTGTCCTTGCCAACCAAAACTTTTTCCAAATTCTGGTTTATAAAACCCGGTTTCCATTTTGTGGCTTATTATTTGGATGGCGATATATTGAAGATTTTCAATCTCGTCTATAAGTTTTTTTCTTAACTCATTGGAAATTCTAGTTGCTTTTTCTACATTTAAATCATTTGGTAGTTTTATTTCCAGATTTGCTGTAATTGCTGATCCTTTTTTTTGGGTTTTTAATGAATTTATTTCAATATTTTGATTTTTAGCAACTTCTTTTATCTTTTTTTCTATTTCTTCTCCGGCTGAAACATCAAGCAACGATTCAGCTGCAGTTTTGCCAATTGAAAATGCTTCTTTGATTATATAAAGTCCCATTAGTAGTGCCAAAAGAGCATCAGCATAAATCCAGAATGGAACCAAGAATAAACCTGCTAAAATTACTAAAGAAGTATATACGTCGATTCGTGAATGAACTCCGTCTGAAAGTAGGCTGACAGAGTTTTCCTTTTTACCGTAATGGATTTTTAATCTTGCCATTATTTCATTGACCACAAAAGAAAATATCATAACCCCAAAAGCTAAATAACCAATACTAATATTTTCTGGGTTAAGAAAGTTTTGATAAGCTTCATATATAATACCAAGCCCGGTTGCTAGAACAACCATTGTAATAATCACACCACTCAAAACTTCAAATTTATAATGTCCATAAGGATGTTTTTGATCAGCTGGTTTTTTTGATATTCTAATCCCGACATAGCTAATAGTTGATGAGAAAATATCTGCCAACGAGTCAATCCCTGCAGCTAAAATAGCTGCTGAATTAGAAAAAACACCAACAGTAACCTTGCTTACGGCTAAAATTATATTAGCTAATATTGAAAGTATTGCTATTTTTTCTTTCATAGTAATTTAATAAAATTAATTGTTAGGCTACAGACTAAACCCAGCCTTTGCATAATGATAAGATCATTGCTCCAGCTATAACAAGCATTAGTAATCCGGCAATTAAATGTAATAATCTTATTCTTTTTTGTCTTATTTCTTCTAATATACTGGTAGTCGCCATGCCTTTATAAATTATCAATGAAAGTATTATTAAAGGAGAAATAAATACTAAGTTATAAAGTAGTAAATATAGTATGCCTGTACTTCTGGTGACTTCTTTGGCTAACAGACCTAGGATTACTATATATGGTCCGCCAGTACAAGGTAATTCAAATAATGAGACTGCAAATCCAGCAATAAAGGCCCCAAAAGGAGTTGTTGCACCTTGTAAGATTTTTTTCATGGCTGGACGCCAACTAAGGGGCACTTCCATTAAAAATCCTTTACCATACCAAAAATAATCTTTAACATTCAATAAACCGACTATAACCGCTAAGACAGTTACTATTATATAAAAAGTATGACTAAGTCCACTAACTTGCAAGATTGATAATAGGCCAAGACCCATTAGAAAATATGAAATATATATTGCAGCTGCAAAAGCTAACCCAAATTTTAAAGCTTTTTTCTTATTAGTTATGGCTAAGGCAGCTGTCATAAGGATTATTAAAACTGCGAAAGCGCAAGGATTGATTGCGTCAACTATGGCTGCGGAAATAATAATTGGTATAGTTAATCTTTTTATAATTTTTTTTCTCTCAGGATCACTTGAGGGTGATTTGTCTCCGACTATTTCCACTGTTTCAGCCGTGGCTTGTTTTAATTCCGGATTACTACAATCAATATCTAAACAACGATTAATCTCTCCTTCTATTGAATCCCCGATGGCATTACTGAAACCAACAATTACTTTATCATCAATAAAGATTGTTGGCACACCTTTTATCTCCACGTTAAAATTTTTAGACATTTCTTCAAATAAGTCTCTTTCTTCATTATCTTGATACACTTCATGCGGGTATATTTTTAGTGAAGGATATTTATTTTCCATATCAACCAAAAATGATTTTAAAGTACTGCAATGAGGACATCCTTGTCCATAAAACATATGTAAATGAACATCGTTTTGACTGTTAATATTATTTTGAGCATTAACTGTTAAAGAAAAAAAAAGAACAAAAAATGATTAGTATGAAAACGATTCCAATTTTTTTATGATTTTTGTGTTTTAGAAACATATTTTTCTATTAATATTTTTTTTATAATTTTTTGAAACAATTTTTGATAAGTTGGATTTACTTCGACCACTGGTTTCATTTTTATAGTTGCGTCAACAAAATCTTTTTTATAAGGGATTTTTCCAATAATTGCAATATGGTTTTCTTTAGCAAATTTTTCTATTTTTAAACAAAACTTTTTTGCTAAATTATATTTATTAATAACTATACCATGTTTAATCTGAAAATGATTAGCTAGATACAAAACTCGTTTTAAATCATGAAGTGCAGAAGGTGTTGGTTCGGTGACTGCTACAATATAATCAGTGCCAACTAATGAAGCAATTACTGGGCAACCGATCCCAGCAGCAGAATCTATTAAAACAATTTCAGTTTTTAACTTTTTATTAATTTCTTCAGAATGTTTTCTGACTGCAGCTACTACTTCACCAGACGCTAATTCACCTAATTTAAGCTCTCCTGAAATTAAATTTACATTATAATTTTTTCCTGTATAAAGTGTACCGATTTCTTTTTTAGTTTCAGAAATAGCGTCTTGAGGACAAGTAACTAAACAGGCTTTACAACCGATACAAATATCTTTTATAAAAGCTGGATATTTACCTTTAACAAAAACAATCGCATTCTGCTTACAAACAGAAGCGCATTTACCGCATTTTGTGCATTTATCAAAATCCCACTTAGGTATGGGTTGGTAAATTTTAGTAAACTTTTTTCTTTTGACGGAAATCAGTAGATGATCATTCGGACATTCTACATCTACATCTAAAAGCGCAGTTTTTTTATTTTTAGCAAATTCAACTGCCAAAGAAGTAGCAACTAATGATTTTCCGGTACCTCCTTTCCCGCCTGTAACTGCAATTTTCATATTTTATGTTGTTCGCAAGCATCTTTTGAGCCTGCTTTTTTAAGTTTTTTATTTTGCCACAGTTCAAAAATATTTTTTACTGTTTTAGCTTGATTCACATATACATCAATGCCTAATTTTTCGCATAAAGTAATCGCTTTTGAACCAAGTCCTTTACATAACAAAATGTTGGCATCATGTTCTTTCATTAATTCTGGTGGCAGGCCAATACCTCCCATATGTTCACTGGTATTATCAATTATTTCAATTACTGTTCCTTTTTCATCAAGAAAAGTATAAGTTGCACAACGACCAAAATGTTCGGCTATTTGATCATCTAATCCGTTTTTATTGTTTGTTGGAATAACTATTTTCATTTTAATTGATTTTTTTAAGTTCCCCATTTATAAATTTTTGCAAAACATTTTCAATAACGCCTTCTTCATAGTAAATTTCGATATTAAACTGTTTTAAAACATCTAAAGCTCTTGGACCTACATTCCCTGTTATTATAACATTAACATCTTTTTCTGCCATCAATTGAGCGGTTGAAATACCAGCTCCTGTTGATTGGTCAATGTTTTTATTTGTTATTGTTTCGGTCACTATTATTTTTTTATTTAAAATTTTAGCAATGATAAAATAAGGACATCGTCCGAAAACATCAGAAACATTGCCTGTAATATTTTTGTTTGTTGAACTTACTGCTATTTTCATGCTATTTTTAGTTATTAATTAATTTTAAACTAAGCTTGTTTTTCATGATAATCATAAGCCCATAATTGTTTCTTGTCAAATCCAATTTTGTATCATTTATTTAGGAATATAGTATAATTTATGAAAGAGAACCAGAATGTAACAAATTTAATTTTTTATCGTATATATATAATAATAACATGTTAAAAAATTATTCAAAATCAAAAATCAGAAAACTAGTTAGAAAATCTCAAAAAGGAGATAAAGATGCTTTTGGTACATTATATGATATCCATCTTAAACCTATTTTTCGTTTTGTTTATTTCAAGATTAATAGTCGGGAAGAAGCGGAAGATTTAACTGTTCAAATTTTTTCTAAAGCATGGGAATATCTTGATAAATATAAAAGTAATAAAAGTTCTTTTACCTCTTGGCTTTACACTATCGCCAGAAATCAGGTGATTGATTATTATCGTACTAATAAAAGAGAAATAGGTTTAGAAGATTGGCTAAAAGAAACTCATGTGGCACCAAAGATGATGGATAGTATTGATAATGAGTTTTTACAAAAAGAGCTGCTTAAAAAAATAAAAAAACTTTCTGAAGATCAGCAACAGGTAATAATATTAAAATTTTTTGAAAATTTTTCCAATAAAGAAATATCACAAATAATGAATAAAAAAGAAGGAACAATACGAATTATGCAACATAGAGCCCTTAAAAATTTAAAGTTAATAATAGACGAAAATGAAATTTAAAGATGAAAAATTAAATATAATATTAGACAAGTTAAAAGATTTTAGTCTTTTGGATCCAACATCTGAATTTCAGAAAAATAGTAAAATTAGACTTTTAAATTCTTTGTCAGTTAAGGAGATTCCAATTAAAAATGGATTTGGATTTAATTTTGTAAACAGATCAATTGCTTGGAAGGCCGTACTTACAGTAATTATTGTTATTTTATTATCAGCAGGTAGTTGTTATGCCTCTCAAGATAGTTTGCCTGGAGATAGTTTTTATCCAGTCAAAAGAGCTTTTGAAAAAATTAGTTATAATTTGACTATTAACCCTGAAATAAAATTACAGCTTAAAATTGAATCAGCTAAAACAAGATTATTTGAAACAGAAAAATTAGTAGCAAGAAATAATAATATTGATTTGATATATAGGGCATTACTTGATTATAACAAAACAATGACAGTAATTCAGAAAATAATCAGCAGAGGTTCACTAGATAGTTTTCAGACAGAAATAGCTAATATTGAAAATATTTATAATCAGATAATTGATAATATTCCAGCTGAAATTAAAACCCAATTACAGTCTCAACAAAGAGAACAAGATCACCAGTCGCAGACACAGGAACAAAAACAACTAAATCAACAAATTGAGACTGGAGATAGTTCGGGCAATAATTTGAATAAAGAGGATAATAAAAATACAGATCAGGATCATGAAATAGAACAGCAAGTCCAAAAAAAACTAGACATAAACATTAATAAAGGTTCTGACGAAATACAGCTTGATACGAATAAGTCTGGACAGATTCAGGTTAATAAACTTTAAATATATTTATTAATTAAATTAAAATTAAAGGTCGATTAATTTTAAAATTATCTTCGTAGTTTAAACGAAGATTTAAATGGAGAATAAAAAATATGATTAAAAAAATATTAGTAACAAGTTTAGTTTTAACTTTATTATTTGCTGGCATTGTTTCAGCCCAAGAGGTCAATGATTTGCCCGAGGCTGGTATAACACCTGATAGCCCTTGGTATTTTTTGGATAGTTTGTCAGAAAAAATTAGTTTGACGTTTACTTTTAATCAAGAAAAGAAAATTGCTAAAGAGTTACGTTATGCAGAAGAAAGATTAGCTGAAGTCCAGAAAATGGTTCAAAATCAAAAGAATCAAAAACTTGATGTAGGTTTACAAAATTATGAAAAGCTAATGAATAAAGTTCAGGAAAGATTACAAACTAATGCTGATAATGTAAAAATTGGCGAAAATGCTATGAAAAATGTCAAAGAAAGAAGTGAAAATCATATGAGAGTTTTATCAGAAGTTTATGATAAGGTTCCTGCTCAGGCTAAAAAGGGTGTTGAAAATGCTTTAAAGAATTCAGCTAAAAATTATCAGCAAGCAGCTTTGCAATTAAATGAAGATGCTCAGCAAATAAATGCGCAATTAATGGAATCTTTGTCAGAAGAAATGAAACTACAATTGCAACAGTCATTATCTCAGCAATTACAAGAAATGCAACAAGAACAAGAGAGAACAAGATTACAGCAAGGCGAACAAAATGCTGGTGATCAAGTTCAGCAACAACAACAAACTCAACAGCAACAACGAGTTCAAGAACAAGTCCAAGATCCAACTCAAGAAAAGACTGGTACATCATTAGATTCTGGAACACAAGAAGGTGATGGTTCAATGGGTGAAAATGCTCCTGATACAAGTGGAAAAAGAAATTAAAGTTTAAATTTTCCAAAAAAAGAAACAGTTTCATAGCTGTTTCTTTTTTTGTCTGCTATCGAGAAATATAGTTTCTTGAAAGAAAAAAGTACATAATGCGTATTAATATATGGAAGTCGACAATCCATTCTTAATAAATAATATGTAAAAAAATTATGAAAAATTCAACAAAAATTTTAAGTGGAGGATTAATTATTGCGATGCTATTAGTAGTATTTTCATCTTCTGCCTTAGCTTATCGTGGAGATCCATCAGTAGAAGGTCCTGATGCTTCACCTGAAAGACATGCAGAAATGGAAGCTGCATTTGAAACAAATGATTATGAAGCCTGGAAGTCTTTAATGGCTGACAAAGGGCGAGTTACTCAAGTTGTAAATGCTGATAATTTCGCTCAATTCGCAGAAGCTCATCAGTTAGCTGAACAAGGTGATCTTGAAGGATCTAAAAATATTCGAGCTGAACTAGGTCTAGGTTTGAAAAATGGTAGCGGAAAAGATCAAGGACAAAGAGGCAGTGGTTTTGGTAAAGGAGCTCAATTTGGAGCAAGAGACGGTAGTGGTTCAAGAGGTGGTACTAGTGATTGCACTTACAATAATTAGTTGAGAACAATTACTACATTAAAACAAAAAGTCTCTTTATAAAGAGACTTTTTGTAGTTTTTGGGCGGCCAACGGGGCTGGAGCCAAGACTTTATATTATTTATCATCAACATTATTTTTAGATCATATCTATACTAGTTGACCTGACTTCAATTGCACGTTTCTTTTTTTCTCCTGATGCTGGTAATATTTTAAATTTAACTTTTGAACCAATTTGCAAGTCGTCTTTTATTTTGTGGTCTGATCTTACTGAAAAATAAACTGATTTACCACTATCATATTTAATGAACCCATCCATACCTTTCTCATTATCGTTAAGGATTTTATCAATTTTACCTGATAATCGTTGATTAGTATTCTGTTTTGGGTTATTTTGTTGCGGAATGAAACTATTCCAATATTTTTTAAGTTCTGATTTTAACTTGCCAATATCATTGATACTAATTTCTGCGTTTTCAAAATTTCGTAATTCATCAAATATTTTTTGAGGTATTTTCCATTCTTCGCTTTGTCTAATTAACTTAGATAAAGTAAAATGTTTGAATGCCAAATCTTTTTCATTTTTCTTGTTTAAAATTTCACCTAATAGAAACACCAACTCAACTTTAAATTCTAATGAACCAAAATTTATAATCGCTTGAGTCGCATATTTAAAAGCATTTTCTAAATCATTCTCCTCAAAGTAAAGACCTGCTAATTCTTTTTGGATAAACCACTCATTTTTTTTTCGTAAAATATTTTTTAATTCTGA
>JAUVKC010000030.1 GCA_030592165.1 Candidatus Buchananbacteria bacterium
ATGTTGGGCATCCTCGCTCATTTACTGCTATTGATATTGTGGCTCGTAAACGCAGAATGGAAGGACAAAATGTCTTATTTCCCATTGGTTGGGACGCTTTTGGGTTGCCAGCAGAAAATTATGCTATTAAAACAGGTACTCATCCCAAAGAAACCACTGCTAAGAATATTGCTAATTTTACTCGTCAATTAAAATCACTGGGTTTTTCTTTTGACTGGTCACGCGAAATAAATACAACTGATCCAAAATATTATAAATGGACCCAGTGGATTTTTTTACAATTATTTGAAAAAAATTTAGCTTATAAAAACAAAATGGATATTAATTGGTGTACTTCCTGTAACGTTGGCTTGGCTAATGAAGAGGTTGTTGATGGTAAATGTGAACGATGTGGTGGTGAAGTTGTCCGCAAAGAAAGGGAACAATGGATGTTGAAAATTACTGAATATGCAGATCGTTTGCTGACAGATTTGGCTGATATTGATTATTTGGAAAAAATAAAAAAACAACAATCTGACTGGATTGGTAAATCTTTTGGTGCTCAGGTAGTTTTTAAAGTCAAAAGTTCAACCATGCTTAAAGAAGAACATATGTACGATTTGCCAGTTTATACTACCCGACCAGATACACTTTTTGGCGCAACTTATATGGTAGTAGCACCTGAACATGAATTAATTGAAAAATATAAAGATCAGATTGATAATTATAATGATGTTAAAGACTATATTGAACAAACAAAAAGAAAATCAGAACAAGATCGGCTCAATTTGGAAAAAACAAAAACCGGGATTGAACTTCATGGACTAAAAGCTATTAATCCGGTTAATAATGAAGAGATGCCAATATTTACTGCTGATTATGTTTTGACTTCTTATGGTACAGGGGCGATTATGGCTGTGCCGGCTCATGATGAACGAGATTATGAATTTGCTAAGAAATTTAATCTTGATATTCGTGAGGTTATTTCTGGAGGTGATATTACTAAGGAATCTTGGACAGGTGATGGTATATTAATTAATTCGGAATTTATAAATGATTTAAATGTCCAACAGGCAACTGATAAAATAATTGCTTGGTTAAAAAAAGAAGGTAAAGGATTTCAGACAACAAATTATCATTTAAGGGATTGGATTTTTTCCCGTCAAAGATATTGGGGTGAACCAATTCCGATTGTGATTTGTCCGCACTGTGGTTATGTCCCAGTACCTGAAAAAGAGTTGCCACTTATTTTACCTGAGATAGAAGATTTTCAAACATCCAAGACAGGAGCTTCGCCTTTAGCTTTAATTGACGAATGGGTTAATGTGGCTTGTCCAAAATGTGGTCAAGATGCAAAAAGGGAAACAGATACCATGCCTCAATGGGCTGGTTCTTCTTGGTATTTTTTACGATATATTGATCCTGATAATGATAAAGCCCTGGCTGATCCCAAAAAATTAAAACACTGGACACCAATTGATTGGTATAATGGTGGTATGGAGCATACTACTTTACATCTTTTATACTCACGATTTTGGCATAAATTTTTATATGATATTGGTGTAGTGCCAACTTCAGAACCGTATGCTAAGCGTACTTCTCATGGCATGGTTTTGGGTGATGATGGTGAGAAAATGTCTAAATCGCGAGGTAATGTAATTAATCCTGACGAGGTTGTTAATGAACATGGTGCTGACACTTTACGAGTTTATGAAATGTTTATGGGTCCTTTTGATCAAGCAACGCCATGGAGTACCCAAGGAGTTATTGGTGTTAAAAGATTTTTGGAAAAAGTCTGGCAGATTGGTCATACATTAGATGATAAAAAAAGAGGAAATGAAGATGATTTGGTTCGTTTAACTCATAAAACAATTAAACAAGTCACTGAACAAATTGAAACCATGGATTATAATACTTGTATTTCTGCAATGATGATTTTAATTAAGAAATATCAAGAAGAAGGTTGTAATAAAGAAATTTTTGCTATGTTTTTGAAAATTTTGGGACCTTTTGCCCCTCATGTTTGTGAAGAATTGTGGTCAGTAATGGGCAAGAAGGATTCTATTTTTAAAGAAAAATGGCCGTCTTATGATAAAACTTTAATTAAAGAATCAGTTATCGAGGTGCCAGTGCAAATTAACGGTAAAGTCAGAGCAAAAATAATGATAACAGATGATATGTCTGAGGATAAAATAAAAGATATGGTTATGTCTGAAGAAAAAATTAAAAAATGGTTGGAAGGTAAGGAGGTTAAGAAGTTTATATATGTCAAAGATAAGATAATTAACATAGTAATATAAAAAGAGAGCTTAGCTCTCTTTTTTAATTATTTGAAAAATCCCCTGAGAACTAGGCGTGTGCGTTTAGAGAGAAAGTTGCGTTATCAAAAGATTTTGCCTGACGGCAACTTACTTTTTATAACTAAAAAGTAAGCAAAAAGTTTTGGGGTGAACCAATGCGCTATCACATTGATAATGATATGATGTTTTGATGATGACGCTTAGGGTTCACCCCCTGCCTGTCCTGCCTGCCGGCAGGCAGGCGTCAGGCAGGCAAACCCCAAGATCTGTAATAAAAATGGTGAAGTATTGAAACTAAAAATAAAATAATTTGTTGATAATTAAATTGAAATAATATCAAGAAACTGTTTTTTTTGTTATAATAAAGATAAGAAAAATTAATCGTATAAATGAAGATAAAATTGCTAATAATTAATTTGATAAATACTTTTTATATATAAAGAGGAATTTTTTTATTAATAATAATTTTATAAATTATGCCGAATTTAAAAAAGAAAAAAGAATCACATTTGGAGGAAGTGATTAAAGACAAAATGGTCATAGGTTTTGTCGCCGTGGTCTTAGTTGTTTCAATTAATTTTTTAGTTTTTTCAGTTTTATTAGACAATAATCGACAAAAAGTTGGAGCTCAAGGTGTGAATTTCCTGGCTTGTGGTGATGTAATTTTAACTCCTGGAACGACTTGGCATTTAGCTGGAAATTTGGATTGTACAGGTATGGGAACAACAGGGGTTACAGTTGTTGCTGACAATGTAACTATTGATGGTCAGGGATATACTATAGATGGAGATATAAAAGATGTTTTTGCCGGAGATGCTTCTGATTTTATGCCTGGTTATAACGAATATGACCCCACTACTTGGCAATGGGGTGTTGTTGCTATTGACGTTAATAATTTAACTATAAAAAATTTACATGTTGCTAATTTTTTTGCAGGAATTGGTGTAGGTAGTACAGGTCCAAATATAACTGGAACTACTATTCAAAATAATACAATTACTAATGATGTGCCTTATAATTTATCCTTTGTTACTCCTCCTGGTATTTATTTAGCAGCTTCTGAGTCCAGCCTTGTTACTCAAAATAATATTTCAGGCATGGGAAGCCCAATTATTTTAGATGGAATTTTAAACAGCACTATATCTAATAATGATATTAGTGGGGGATGGGCTTCAGGAATAAAACTTCAAAATTCTTCAATCAATTTGACTATAGAAAATAATAATATTAAATCTAGTTTTAAGGTCGGCTTGACAATTGACGGAGGATGTACTGGTAATACTGTAAGAGGAAATAATTTTGTATTTAATCGTAAAGATATATCAAATTTTGAAGCTAGTACTGTATTTATAGACAATTCTTCATCACATAATATTGAAAGTGTTATGATAGGTGAGTGGGTTCCTGATATTATCAGAAATATTGGGCTTGGAGATACTGTTGATTTTCAATTTGGGTTAATGGATGCTTCAGAGACTTTTTGTCCTACTTGCACTTATACAGTAGATATTAATCCAACTGTTATATTGAATAATATTACTCAGGGAGTTGATGGGTCTGGAAGACCTATTGTAGAGGGTAGTTTTGATGCAACAGTCGCAGGAACGTATTCTTTACAAATAAGTGTAAATGATGGATCAAATACTACTTATAGAAATAAAATGTTTTATGTTAATTCAACTGGTAGTGAATCTAGTACATATTATTTCCGAGCAAAAGAAGATATTTATCCTAGAGCTGGATTTGATTCTACTCATGGACAG
Organism: Candidatus Buchananbacteria bacterium; assembly: GCA_030592165.1. Classification (GTDB taxonomy): domain Bacteria; phylum Patescibacteriota; class Patescibacteriia; order CAIXNZ01; family CAIXNZ01; genus JAUVKC01. The sequence continues at coordinate 4,043 of JAUVKC010000030.1, forward strand.
CCAAAAGGTAGGGATGACGGTGCATTTCTTTTGACTCCACCAGTAGAAGATGAAACAGAGTTATGCTCAAAATTTGTTTTAAATACGGTTGATGAATTACCTGATTATCCTATAGGTTTAGTAACTGAACAAAATTTAAGTTTTTGGCATAAGGAAACATTAGGATTAACAGCTGGTCTCATTAGATTTGGAGGAAATGGTGGTTCTTGGGATCCAGGTATCTCAACGGGAATTACTCAGTCACCTGATGCAAATACTTATGTGTATTCATCAGGCGAAGCAGTTTTTTCAGGATTGACAAATTGGGTCATGGATTATCCTTTTTCCTGGTATTTAATGTCATTTCAATTTGGACGTATATGGCAACCTGCACCAAGTGATAGATTTCCTTTTATACAATCAAGATCAGCATCTCCGAGTACAAATGTTATAACTCATGTTTATCCAACTACACCTGCAGTAAAGTCAATTTCAAATTCAGAAATATTACTTTTAGCCGCTCATCCTTCTATTGTAAATCCACTTCTTAATACTATAACTCTTGATGGTTCACATGCTTCAAATCATTCAGTTGATATTACCATAGACAGTTATAATTATCCTTTTAGGAATGCAATAACCAGAATAAATTCTGATGGCACCGCTACTTTGAAGGCAAGTAATGTTACCAGTAAAACTACCTTTGATTCAGTTAATATGGCTATTACACCTGACAGTGGTTATGTTGATACTAATATAATAACGTGGGATGTAGGACAAAGTTATTATAAAAAATGGTCAGAATTCGGTAGTTTATCTGGAATAAATACAGCTCATGTGATTTTCGATATGTTACCTTATACTACTTATGATATAAAAGTTGACGGAGCTTTATTTGTAAGACTTGTTTCAAATGCTAGTGGAGAAATAACCTTTAATTATGATGGTGGTTATTCAACTCATGTTTTTGAGGTTCAAAATTATTCAGGAGGAGGTATAGTGGTTACTGAAGACATGTTAGCAGATCCTGAATCAGATACTGAATCTAAAGAACCTGTTGTACTGGATGAAATTAGTTTACCGGGTGATTTGCAAATTGGAAATGTTATTAAATCAGCAAGTTCAAATTCTGTTTTTGTGATAACTTCTGAAGGTAAAAGAAATGTTTTTTCTCATGAGAATGTTTTCTATAGTTATTTCACTAGTTTTGAAAATATAATTGAGGTTAGTGATGATATTATTAGTCAATTACCGATTGGAAAAAATATAACCATGAGACCAGGTACTAATATGATTAAACTGCAGACTAATCCTTCAGTATATGCAGTTGAACCAGGAGGAGTTCTTCGTATGCTGGAAAATGAAGCAATGGCAGTTTTATTCTATGGAGAAAACTGGGCACAAAGAGTAGTAGATGTTTCAGATGCATTTTGGCCGGATTACATTGAGGGTGATCCTTTAGAAACAGCTATATATTCAACAGGTACAATTTTAAGATATTTAGGCAATGGCGATGTTTGGTATATTGAAGAGGGAATAGCCAGATTAGTTAGTTCAGAAATTTATGAAATTAATAATTATCAGGAAAAGTATGTTGTAAGTAATGTAATGAAGATTGATTTTAATTATGCTCCCGGTGAAGATTTAGAAGTTATGCATATGTTTAAAGATAATTAAAGAAAAAAAGTTACATACGCAAGACCTGTTCCACTAGGATCAGGTCTTTTGTTATAATAATAATATGAGTAAATCTAGAATATTTTTTTATAGTTGTTTGTTTTTTATCTTGGGCGTTTTTCTACGTTCTGTTTTTGAATTGGATTTTTTTGGTTTATTTATTATCATTTTAATTTCTGGTTTATTAATAATAGTTGGCTACAAAAATAAATATTATTTTGTTTTAGGCCTTTTAGGGATTTGTTTTATTTTAGGTATTTTTCGTTTTGAATTAAGTTTACCTCAGGAAGATAATAATAAAATTTACTATTATAATGATCAATCAGTTGAATTTATCGGTGTTATAAGTAAAGAGCCTGATCAAAGAGCTGAAACAGTTAAATATAATCTAAGTGTAGAAAAAATATTAATTGAGCAGTCTGAACTAGTAGTAAGAGGCAATGTTTTGGTTACGACTTTTTTATTCCCTGAATATGAGTATGGTGATAGATTAAAAATAAAATGCAGCTTAAAATCAGTGGAGCCAATTGAAGATTTTGCTTATGATAAATACCTTGCTCGTTATAATATTTACTCTCTTTGCTATTATCCGCAAATTAAGGTATTAGAAAATGAACAGGGTAATTTGGTTTTAGCTAAGATTTTTAAGTTTAAAGCTTTTTTAGTCAGTCGGTTGAATAAAATATTGCCGGAACCTCATTCTTCATTTTTAGCCGGGATATTAATAGGGGCCAGAAAATCTATCCCCCCTGATTTGATTGAAGCTTTTAATAAAACCGGGACAACTCATATTATTGCTGTTTCAGGTTATAACGTGACCATTCTTGCAACTTTTTTGATGCTGGCAGCTATAAGTTTATCTATACCGCGCAAAAGGGCTTTTTGGTTAATAATAATAATTCTAATAATTTTTGCGATTATAACTGGTTTGCAAGCTTCGATTGTTCGAGCCTCAGTTATGGGAGGTATAGTTTTACTGGCAACTTATTTAGGTCGCTTAAGTCAAATAAAAAACGCCTTAGTCTTAACGGCAGTTGTCATGCTTTTAATTAATCCTAAAATATTAGTATTTGACCTTGGTTTTCAGCTGTCGTTTTTAGCAACTTTAGGTTTAATATATTTTAATCCAATTGTCATGGGATTATTAAATATTAAGTCAATAAAAAATAAATTTTTAAAGATTGCTTTAGGAGATTATTTGCTGACAACTATGTCTGCTATAATTTTAACAACACCATTAATTTTATATAATTTTGGCAAAGTTTCTTTTGTGGCTCCTTTAGCAAATATTTTAATTTTACCGTTCATACCGATTGCTATGCTTTTTGGTTTTATTTCAGGTGTTTTAAGTCTGATTTTTATCCCGGCAGGTTGGGTAACTGGCTGGAGTGTTTGGTTGGTTTTGAATTATATTATTTGGGTTTTAGAAAAATTAGCCGCTTTAAACTGGGCATATTATGAAATATCGAGAATAAGTCTGGGGCTAATGATTTTAAGTTATCTGGTGATAATCGGGATTATTTTTAAGTTTAAAAAATATTTAAAATTGGGTTAAACTGTGCATAATTTAGTTGTCAGGGGAACTGAAATTTAGTATAATACTGTTGAACAAGTGAATTTTATTGTTTAAGAATAAAAAATTTAATGAGCCAAAATTTAACCTTATTATTAATGGTGGGAGTTCTTAATTATAAGAAATAGTGTTTTTGTACGCTATTTTTTTATTTTCCTTAATAATTATTTATATATAAATATTAAAACTTTAATAAATTAAATTTAAAATTTTATGGCTAAGAGAGTTAAAAAACAATTTTTTAAAATACTCCCATTGTCAGTGGTGGTATTAATGGTTTTTTCTTTAGCAATTGGTCTTTGGCAAGGTTTGCCAACAGAGGTTGCAGAAGCAGCAGATGATAGTATTACTTTAAACACTACTGACTTGACCTTACAAATTGATGCAGATACAAATAATTATGCTGATATTGGTGATACAGTTAGAGTTGAAGTTGACCTTTCAAATTCTGATGGCGGTTGTGTAGCGCAATCTACAACTGTTACCGTAGATCTTACTGCTTATGGTGGTACAGCTTCCGATAGTCTTACCTGTATAACTGATAATGGTGGTACTAATGATATTTTTCGGTTAGATTTTACAGTTATTGATGCAGCTGGTAGTGGTATTGATGTAGCAGCTAATAATGCAACTTCCGCAGTAATTGTAACTGCGTCTGATAGCGATGAACTTACTGGTACTGGTAATCCAAATCCAACACAGACAAGTAATAACTTAGGTGATGGCGTGGTTGATACTATAGCCACAAATGGTGTTGATACAGTTGCCCCAACAATTAGTGTTGCTGGTACAATTACATTGTCGGATACATCTGGTGAAGGAGTAGCATCAATTAGTGAAAATTTAACATATTCAGCTGGTACACCAGGAACAGCTGACGGTGATACATGGATAGTAAATTTATTAGCCTATGGATTGTCTCCATCTCAGCCTATAGGATCTGTAGCGGTAATAGCAGATAATGATGACGGAGCATTTAGCGCTACTGAAACTATTACAGATAATGCTGGTAATACAGCTGGTGGGTCAGTAACCGTATCAGGTTTTACTAATATAGATAATATCGCTCCAGTAGTTACAGTCGCAGGTACAATCACTTTAACAAGTGATATTGGTAGTGATGGTGTAGCTTCAATTGGTGATACAATTACCTATGCAGTTGGGACAGAAACAACAGGTGATAGTATAGTTTGGGAAGTAGATTTATCAGTGTATGGGTTATCAGCAACAGCAGCACCAGGTGCTTATTTAATAATAGCAAATGATGATGACGGAGCATTTAGTGCTACTGAAACAGCATTTGATAATGCAGACAATGTACAGTCAGGAGCACCAACACCAGTAACTTTATCAGGCTTTACTAATATAGATAATATCGCTCCAACAGTAATAGGCGGGAGTCAAAGTACTTCGTTGATAATAGATTCAGATGTAGGTAACGATTCTGTTTGGGTTAATATAGATTATAGTGAACCCATGGATACTGGTTCAACCCCAATAGTAAGTTTTACCCCAGATATTGTAGCTCCTCCAGGTACTTTAACTTTAAGTGCTAGCTCATATTGGGTAGATAATGATACTTATAAAGTTTTTTATGATGTAGCTGATAAAGATGAAGCCGTAACAATTACAGCTTTGAGTATAACTGGTGCTATAGATGCAAATAGTAATATTCAACAGACATTTCTTTCAACAAATCCTCCAGCAACTATTCTTGAAGTAGATACTATAAATCCTACAGTTATAGCAGTAACTCCAAATGATGTTTTGATAACAGATGCAGATGTAGGATTAAATGCCTTTTATATTGATATAGATTATAGTGAAACAATGTATGGTCCATCAACCCCAGTAGTAGTTTTTACTCCAAACATAGTAACTTCAGGCACTTTAAGTTTGAATGGTGCTAGTTCAGGCTGGCAGGATGCTAATACCTATAGAGTTGTATATAATGTAGCTGATGTAAATGAAGCCGTAACCTTAACAGGTATAGGTATCACTGCAGCTACAGATCCTAATGGTAATGCTAATCAAGTATACGCAGGTGGTGGCGAAGGTGTTTTAGTCAGAACATTCAGTGGCGGTGGCGGCGGAGGAGGAGGCGGAACAGTCTCAGCTCCAATCTGTGAGCTTAAGATTAATAGTAATGCGACCTCAACTGATAGTCTGGATGTTAGTTTAGATATTATTGATGTTGCTGGTGTACCTACTCAAATGGTAATTAGTAATAATAGTGCTTTTTCAGCTGCTAGCTGGGAAACATATAGTGCAACTAAAGACTGGACTTTGGATGGTATTGAAGGAGTTTATGGCACTTATACTGTTTACGC
>JAUVKC010000042.1 GCA_030592165.1 Candidatus Buchananbacteria bacterium
AATAAAAAAATAACAATAGTCATAATTATCATAATAGTTTTAATTGTTTTAGAGCTAGCAGTTTATTTTTTATATTTTAAAAAAGACAGTGATCCTGAGCAAAATATAAACGTAGCTGACGCACCGGTTATTCATGTGTTTGAACCATCGCCAGCTTTAGCCGGCCCTTATTACCAGGAACAGGCTATTAGAGAAAAAAGTTTCGCGCCTTGTTTTGAGATTGAAGAAGAAAGGACTAGTGTTCGTTGTGTTAATGATATAAATAAGATTTTAGGTGAACAAGCAGAAGATGCCGAGTATTGTTTGACGCAAAATACACCTAATAATCAATTAGATTGTGTGAAACGATTTGCTTTGACCAAGAAAACCCCTAGTCAGTGTGATTTGTTGGCAGGAGATTTTATTGATAAATGTAAAGAATATTATGCTATGTCTAATGTTTTGAATGGCGATGCTACTGTTTGTCAACTTATTAATAATAATGAAAAGAAAGATGACTGTTTAGACCAGGTTTATTATTACAATGATGAATGCCAAAAAATTAAAAATCAAGAATTGAAAAATAGATGTCTTGATCCTGAAAATAATCCATCTTAATAATTAAATAAAAATTAATTTATAAAAACTTATGTTTGATAATCAACAACAACCAGCAGGGGGACAGCCAGGAAATCAAGCGACAACTCCACAACCAGGTGTGCCAAGTCAACCTGCTCAAACACCAGCACCAGCACCGGCTGGGCCACAACCAGCTAAGCCGTTAGACGAGCCAGAAGATATTTTTGCCGGCATAAGTTCAGGAGGAGGACAGTCAAAACCACCAACTGATTCATTGTCAGAAAGACCACCAAGCGGAGGTAAAGGTAAACGTATAGTTTTATTTGTTTTAATTATAGTTATTGTGATTTTGGTTATTGCCGGAGGGGTTTTGGCTTATATGAGTTTTGTGCAACAACCTGTTTTAGAAAATGATAATGTTAACGAGCCTGTAAATACTAATGTGAACACTAACATCAATACAAATATTAATAGCAATACTAATACTACTGTAAATACGAATGGGAATGAAAATACTAATATTAATACCAATACTAACACTAACGCAAATACTAATACAAATGGAAACGCAAATATAAATGTACCAGTTGGAGTTGATACTGATAGTGATGGGCTAACAGATGAAGAAGAAGAAGCTTTAGGGACTAATCCATTGAACGCTGATTCTGATAACGATGGATTATTAGACAAAGAAGAACAGGAAATTTATCTTACTAATCCGCTAAATCCTGATACTGACGGTGATGGTTTTAAGGATGGTGATGAAATTAAAGGTGGTTATGATCCAAATGGTCCTGGACGTTTACCTATCCCGCAAGAATAAATCGTTTAAGTAATATTAATATTTTTTCAAAGGTAGAATAATAAACCTTGATTTTGATTATGCTATTTTCAAAAAAAGATAAAAAAGAAGAAAAAACTGCAGAAACTCCGGTCAAGAAAAATCTGGAAACTTATGATATAAAGGTAATGCCAAAGAAGTTTCAGAAAGTTTTAAAGCCATCAGGACGTGGTGGAATATTAAAATTGGCTATTATCTTGTTTGTTGCTTTAATAGTGATTAGTGCAATTATTTTTGGTGTATTTTATCTTTTAGATTCAATGGAAGCACCTGTTGTTCCAGTACCTCGAAGTGTTAATACTAATCAAAACACAAATCAAGGACAAGATGTTAATGAAAATTTGAACCAAGCCAATGGAAATGTTAATACTAACGAAAATACTAATCAAAATGTTAATATAAACATCAATGAGAATACTAATCTTAATGAAAATGTAAATACTAACATTAATACCAATACTAATACTAACGCACCAACAGATCAGCCAATAGATGGTGTCTCATATTTTATGTCTCAAGATTCTGATGATGATGGTTTGACTGATATTGAGGAAGATCTGTATGAAACTGAAAAAAGAAAGCCAGATACTGATGCGGACGGGTTTATTGATGGTCAGGAAATTATCGGTGGTTATAATCCCAAGGCAGCTGGAACATCTTTGCTAAGTAATTCAGGTTTAGTTAACAAATATCCAAATCCAATATTTGCTTATGAAATACTTCATCTTTCAACCTGGGTGGCACGACCGTCTGATCAGAGTTTACGAGAAGTTAATTTTCAATCAGCTACAGGTGAGTATGTTCAGATTTTAGTCGAGGATAATCCTGAGGAATTGGATTTGATAAGTTGGTATTTAGCGCAAACAAATGGTGCTAATATCTCTGATATTGATAGGAAAACAGATAAACAAGGTTTTGAAATTTTGCTTAGTAAGGATAAATTAACTTATTTTTTACTTAATAATGATAATAAAGCAAATATTTTTATTATTTCTTATGAAATAGGCAGTCGGACAAGTCTAAACTTTTTAACTACTTTTGAAATGATGATTAATAGTTTTGTTTTAGTTGAAGCACTTGAACCTGAGTCTGAAACTGGTAATTAATATGAAAGTTAATTTTTATACAAAATTAAAATCATCATTAGCTTTTGATAAACAGTATGCGCAAAAGATCATTAAGAATGCTGCTAAACAATTAAAGATAAAGGATAAAGAACTCACAGTGTTATTAGTTGCTGATCAAAGGATAAAAACTTTGAATAAACAGTTTCGTAAAAAAGATAAAATAACTGATGTTTTGAGTTTTTCAGCTGATGAGAAAGATTATTTAGGTGAAATTATCATAAATTATAATCAGGTCAAACGGCAAGCAAGGCAATATAAGCAAAGTATTAAAGAAGAATATAGTTTATTATTGATTCATGGGTTTTTACATCTATTGGGTCATGATCATGAGAAACAAGCAGAATGGCAAAAAATGAAAAAATTAGAGGATAAAATATTAAATAAGATTGCAGAACCACGAATTAATAATCACTAATAACACTAATATTAGTTTATTAGTGAAATTAATGGTTTACTTAACAATATGAACATGGCAAAAATTAAAAGATTAATAAGTAGTTTCAAATACGCGATACGTGGTTTGAAAAAGGTTTATAAAGAAGAACAGAATTTCAGAATTCATGTATTTTTTACAATAGTAGTTTTGCTTTTATCTTTTTATTTCCAAATTAAGCTTTGGGAATTTGTTATAATAATATTATTAATTGCTTTGGTTTTAGTTTTAGAAATAATAAATAGTATAATTGAAAGGTTAACTGATATGCTTAAGCCGAGGATACATCAGTATGTTAAAGATATGAAAGATATGGGAGCAGCTTTAGTGTTTGTGGGAGCAATCACGTCTTTGATAATCGGTATAATAATATTTTCTCCTTATATCATTGCGTTATTTTAAAATTATGAAAGCTGAATTTTGAAGTATGAGTTTAATCTCGTAATTCAAAATTCATAATTCATAATTAAAAAACATGTCACAAGATGAAATTATTGTTGGTCTGGATATTGGCTCTACCTCTGTAAAGGTTGCAGTAGGGCAAAGGACAATGACTGACGAGAATAAACTTAAATTACATATCATAGGTGCTGTTGAACATGAAGCTGAAGGTATTAACCGTGGTGTTATTACTAGTATTGAAGATGCTGTAGATAGTGTAGCTAAAGCTTTGGATAAAGCAGAAAAATTAACTGGTATTCCTATAGAACAAGCCTGGGTAAGTATTTCTGGCGGTCATATTATATCGCAAATATCAAAAGGTGTAGTGGCAGTCTCCAAGACTGATGGTGAGATTCGTGAAGAAGATGTTGAACGAGCTATTGAAGCAGCCAGAACAGTTACTTGCCCGCCTAATTATGAGATTTTACATGTAATCCCCAGAAGTTTTACTGTTGATGGGCAGTCTAATATTAAAGATCCTGTTGGTATGACTGGTGTGCGTTTAGAAGTTGAGACTTATATTATTGAGGGTTTAAGTTCACAAATAAAGAATTTGACTAAATGTGTTTATCAAACAGGTTTGGATATAGATGATATTGTTTTGGCTGTCTTAGCGACTGCTGACGCTGTTTTGACTAAAAAACAAAAAGAACTGGGTGTCGCAGTAGTTAATATCGGTGGCGCAACTACAAGTATTTCAGTTTTTGAACAAGGTGATTTATTAACCACCTCGATTATTCCTATTGGTTCTGAGCATATTACTTCTGATATTGCAATTGGTTTAAGAACTTCAATTGATGTGGCTGAGGATATTAAAATAAAATACGGTCAGGCAATTGTCAAGGGTTTGGATAAAAAAGATGAATTTGATTTAGCTGAATTTGATGATCAAGAAGAAGGTAATGTCAGCAAAAAATATTTAGCAGAAATAATAGAAGCAAGAGTTGAAGAGATTATGGATAAAATTAATGAAGAATTAAAGAAAATTGACCGGGCAGGTGCTTTGCCAGGTGGTGTTATTATCACCGGTGCTGGTGCTAAACTACCCAAGATTTTAGATTCTGCTAAAAATAGATTACAATTACCAGCCTCACTGGGTTATCCTTATGATATTGTTAGTGTAATGGATAAAGTTAATGATTTATCGTTCACAACAGCTATAGGGCTGGTTAAGTGGGGACATTCTTTAGCCAGACAACGTAAGGGTATTTCAAGGTTTAAAACCGTGGCTGGTGTAACCGGTAAAATGAAAAAGTGGTTCAAATCAATTACCCCTTAGTTTTTTGATGAATAAAATATGTATACAAAAGTGTGTAAAAAACGTTTTACACATTTTTTTGTTATTGGTAAACTTAAAACAAGTTATTTAATTAATAAACTATATAAATATATGGAAATAAAACCAGAGATTGAAACATTTGCTAAGATTAAAATAATTGGTATTGGTGGTGGTGGTGGTTCTGCTCTCAATAGGATGATTGATTCAAAAATAAGAGGTGTTGAATTCATCAGTATTAATACTGATGTTCAGGCTTTGCATTATTCAAAAGCTAACAAGAAATTACATATAGGTAAAACAATCACCAGAGGGCTGGGTGCTGGTATGGATCCTGAAACAGGTGCTAAGGCAGTTGAAGAATCACAAAATGATATTAGAGAAATGCTGAAAGATGCTGATATGGTTTTTCTAACTTGTGGTTTAGGTGGTGGTACTGGTAGTGGTGCAACTCCTCCGATAGCTGAGATTGCCCGGGAATTAGGTGTTTTAACAGTTGCTGTTGTAACTAAGCCGTTTTCTTTTGAAGGTGCGCAAAGAAAAGTTATTGCTGAACAGGCTTGGGATAATTTATCTGAAAAAGTTGATACTATTATCACAGTTGAAAATGATCGTTTATTACAAATAATTGATAAAAAGACATCTTTACTGGAAGCTTTTGCCATAGTAGATGATGTTTTAAGAAACGCTATTAAAGGTATTTCAGAACTTGTGACTGTTCCAGGTTTAATAAATGTTGACTTTGCTGATGTTAAATCTATTATGAAAGAACAAGGTACTGCTTTGATGGGTATGGGTACTGCTAGTGGCGATAATAGAGCCATTGAAGCCGCTAAAGCAGCTATTTCCAGCCCATTACTGGAATTATCAATGGATGGGGCTAACGGTGTCTTATTTATTGTTTCTGGTGGTGAAAACATTAGTATGCATGAAGTAAATGAAGCAGCTAAAATAATTACAGCTTCAGCTGATCCTGAAGCGAAAATTATTTTTGGGGCTAATATTGATAAAGACCTTGGTGATGATTTGAAATTAACTGTTATCGCAACTGGTTTTGAAGATAATCCTTTGAAACGTAAAGAAATTTCAGAAAAAAATATTACTATTAATCAGGAAGAAGATACTTATAAACCAAATCAATTTTTGGCTAATGATAAGAAGGAAGAGGATAAACCCTCCTTCGCTAAAGCTACGGAGGGCAGGGAGGAAGAAAAGGCAGATAAAAAGGTTGATGATTATAAGGTTCCTACTCCACCGCCAGCTAAGCCAAGAAAAAACGATGATGATGATAATGAAGATGAAGAGGATTTGGATATCCCAGCGTTTATTCGGAAGAAAATGATGTAGGGGGTAATGCCTGCCTGCCGGCAGGCAGGCGAATTTACCTGCCTTCGCCCTCCTACGTTAAGGCTTCGGAGGACTATGGCAGACAGGCGAATTAGATACGAATCTACGAATATTTCGCTAAGCTGTATTGTTTTGACGGTAGGCAGGAGATATGATGGGCAGGCGAATTGGCTACAAATTTACGAATATTAAGATACATAAAAACATCCCGTAAAAGCGGTGTGTTTTTAATTAAATAAAGGAGGGTTCAGGGAGTTGGATTTTGTAATAAAAAGTTATTTGATTTGTACATTGGCAAAAAATGGCGAAGATGGTAGTAATGTTTTTGTGTTTGATGGTGAAAAATACATTGTAACACTAAAAATGTCTAATTTGTCAATTATCAGAAGTGGTAAAATGAGAATAACCGCAGGTACCAAAATTGCCTTGATTGAGCATAGAAAAAAACAAAATTTTACTAACAATGATGCACATACTTTTCTTGGCTGGGTCAATAAATCAGGCGCTCCTATTTAATAGGGGCGTTTTTTTATTTATATTGATTTTTTGCTCATTTTAGCATAAACTTTAGATAATGGATGAATAAAAAGAAACTAATTTTAGTATAATTAAACGTTCTTATTATTAAAATAATAATATGGTTATTTATATTATTATTTTAACTTGCAAAGAATAATATAATATGTTATATTATTTATATGAACAAATACACATCAGGCGAAAAAAAGATTTGTAATGCAAAAAAAACTCATCAATATGAGTATTTTTTGCCTGCGTTAATTAATAAAGATTTTACCATTAGTGATAAAAGGATTTTAGTGGCACTTGAAAACGCGACAAGATTACTTGGTGAATTAAACGCTTATGGTAATTTAGTTCCAGACGTTAATTTTTTTATCCAGATGCATGTTATTTCAGAAGCGGTAAGTTCATCGAAGATTGAAGGGACAAAAACAGGTATGGATGATGCATTATTACCTGAAGATGAAATTGATCCTGAAAAGAGAGATGATTGGCAAGAAGTTAAGAATTATATTGATGCTATGAATCAAGCAATTGAGAATTTGAACCAGTTGCCTGTTTCAATTCGTCTTATTAAAGAAACTCATAAAACTTTACTTTCTAAGGTTAGGGGGACTCATAAACTGCCTGGTCAAGTCAGAAATAGTCAAAATTGGATTGGAGGTGCTTCAATTAATTCTGCTCATTTCATACCTCCTCATGATAAACATATCACTGAGTTGCTTTCAGATTGGGAAAATTTTTGGCACAATTCAGCTTTAAATATACCGGTATTAATTAAAGTTGCGATTGGACATTATCAATTTGAGACGATTCACCCTTTTCTTGATGGTAATGGAAGAATAGGGCGACTGTTAATCTCTTTGCAATTAATAGAAAGAAGATTTTTACGATATCCTGTTTTGTATATTTCTGATTTTTTTGAAACTCATAGGCAAGAATACTATGAGTCTTTGGATAGAGTAAGGACTCATAACGAGATTGAACAGTGGATATTGTTTTTTCTTGAGGGTGTAGCTGAAACTTCGAAAAAATCAATTAATACTTTTGAAAATATTATTAAATTAAGAGGTTCTTTTGAGAGAAAAATATCTAAACTAGGTAGGAAAGTGCAACGTGCCCAAAATCTTCTTGAATTTTTATTTTCAAAGCCAATAGTAAATGTAAACAATGTACAAAATTTTTTAGGAGTTGAGTATGCTGCAGCAAATAATTTAGTTCAAGATTTTGTTGATTTAAAAATATTAACAGAGATAACCGGTTTTTCAAGAAATCGTTATTTTGCTATGGATGAATATATTAAGTTTTTTAGAAAGTAATCCTATGCCAACCAAAACTAAACAACGAAATAAAATTGCAGAATTTTGTAAACTTAAATTGTTAATAAATAACCTATGAATAAAAACAAAATTATTTTAAATAAATCAGAGCTTGTATTGGATAATGACAAGCTGAAAAAGCAACTTCAAAAACTGGTTGCTGATTTTAAGTCTCAAAATGGCTGGTCAAAATCTGAAGAAGGAATTCAAACTCATTTTATTGTTAAATTATTGGAATTGCTGGGCTGGAGTGGTAGTGAAAATATTAAGATCAACGAATCTCAGGAAGTAAATACAGGTAAAAAACCTGATATTATTTTAAAAACTGATAATTCAAAGTTATTAGTGATTGAATCTAAAGATGCTAAGAAAAAAGATAAACTGGACGGTTCTTATGGTAATAAGTCGTTTGTTCAGCAATTAATTAAATATTGTGATGGCG